>NZ_KV787039.1:40040-267828 GCF_001806995.1 Corynebacterium sp. HMSC11D10 | reverse complement strand
CGTGGTCGAGCGTTGCCGCCACGATCAGACAGCCGCCTGCGGTGTAGGTGCCGTCGATGAAGATTTGGTCGTAGACCCTGCCTGTGTGCTCGATGGTCGGGTCAGGCACGTCAACTAGCCAAAAGGTATCGAATTTGCGTTGCAGCGTACGTGTCGAGCAGCTCATGTTGCCGGCGATCGCAGCAAGACTGGTCCCGGTGGTCAGGTGCTGGATGAACGCACGAAATAGGGCTGCGTTGGTGATATCGCTGCGTTGCTTGGTCAGTGAAGCACCGCAGGTTTTGCACCGCCACCGGGTCGTCCCGTTGCTGGTGGTGCCGTTGCGTTTCATATCGCCGCCGCAGTGGCAGCGTGGTCGGTTCTTTGGCATTGGGCAACCGAACCACTGCTTCATAGCACACCATGGCAGCCACACCGTGGATTTTCGCAGGGGAGGGCCGATATATGCTTTTGGAGCATATATTTTCCGCAAACGCGGAGTTCAGAGCATGAAAATCAACGATTCCGGACACACATTTTGTCGCTTAACCCACGAAACGCCGCTAGCCCCGAACAGAAAGGTTCGGGGCCAGCGGCGTTTAATCGTCGATACGCGCTAGTGGCTTAGCGTGCGTCTTCGATAGTGATCGTCTGGGCAACAGCCTGGACAACACCGGCAATCTTGATGGATTCCCAGACTTGTTCCTTGGTCAGGCCCTCCTCGCGGACGGTGTTGGCGTGGGCGACAGCGCAGTGCTCGCAACCATTGATGGTGGAGACCGCGAGCGACCACAGCTCGAAATCAGCCTTTTCCACGCCCGGCTTGGAGATGATGTTCATGCGAAGACCAAACTTCACATTGGCGTAGTCATCGCCCAACCAGCCCTTCGCGCGGTATGCGACGTTGTTCATCGCCATGACGGTGGCGGCACCGAAGGCTGCGTCGATGGCCTCCTCGGAGAGGTGTTCCTTGGCCTCGTCGGTGATCTCGGAGATGACGGTTGCGTTGCGGGTCGCGGCCGCGGAGGCGACGAGCGTGCCCCACAGTTGCTGCTCATTCAGCTCGGTCGAGCGGGTCAGCGAGCCGAGGTTGAGCTTCTGGTCCTTGGCGTACTCGGGAAGTGCGTTGCGCAGGTTATCGATAGACATACGTTGATCCTTTCGGTTGGTATGGGAACGCCCCGCCACTCCAGCGTTAAGGAGCGCGGGGCGGCACGGAAACTAAAGTTCGGGTGCTACTTCAGGGACTCCTGGACCACAGCCATCTTGTCGATGTTCTTGGTCGGGTCGTTCTTCTGCCAATCGCAGGCGCAGACCTCTTCAGACTGCAGAGCGTCGAGGACACGCAGGACCTCGTCGACGTTACGGCCAACAGCGTCCGGGGTGACGGACACGAACTGGATGATGCCGTCCGGGTCGATGATGAAGGTTGCACGGTCTGCGACACCGTCAGCGTTCTCAACACCGAGGGCGCGGATCAGGTCGTGGCGGATGTCCGAGAACATCGGGAACGGGATGTCCAGCAGTTCCTCGTGGGTTGCACGCCAGTTGAAGTGCGAGAACTCGTTATCGATGGAGCCGCCGAGCACCTGGGTGTCGCGGTCCTCGAACTCCTCGTTGAGCTTGCCGAATGCGGCGATCTCAGTCGGGCAAACGAAGGTGAAGTCCTTCGGGTAGAAGAAGATGACCTTCCACTTGCCCTCGTACTTATCCAGGGAGACGCGCTCGAAGTAGTCGTCCGGGGAAGCAGCGTTAGCTTCCTTCAGGTTGCCACCCTTCAGTGCGAGAAGGTCGAACTCCGGAAAACGCTCTCCAACGGTCATGATCGGCATGATGATCCTCCAAAAGAATCTGGTCAAACGAATGTGTTTCGGACGTAAAACAGTATGACACAGTTCGCAGAAGGTTGCAACCAAAAACCTATTAGCCGGTGTAGGATTCATAAGTATGAGCAATCGAGAATATAAACCGACACTCGCACAGATCCGTACCTTTGTCACGGTTGCAGAACAGAAACACTTTGTGAGCGCAGCAGCGAAACTTGGCATCTCCCAGCCTTCCCTGTCACAGGCTTTGGCGTCGCTTGAAAATGGTCTTGGCCTGCAACTTATCGAGCGTTCCACCCGGCGCGTGATCGTCACCCCCACCGGTGAAGCGCTGTTGCCATATGCGAAGGCAACCCTCGACGCTGCCGATGCTTTTCTTGCCCAGTCGCGCGGAGCGCTCGGCGAGCTCGCCGGCCCACTGAATATTGGCATCATCCCTACAATTGCGCCGTATCTCCTTCCGGGAGTGCTTATTGGGATCGAGGAAAACTACCCGGATTTGGAACCGCGCATCGTAGAAAACCAAACGGATCAACTGTTAAAAATGTTGCGCGACGGGCAACTCGATCTGGCAGTGCTTGCCACTCCGACGCACGCACCAGGTTTGGAGCAATTGCCGCTTTACGACGAGCCGTTTGTGGCAGTGACCAATCCGGACGATCCACTTGCCGGCCGCACCGATCTGGGGCTGGACAGCCTGAAGGACCTCAACCTTTTACTACTGGATGACGGCCACTGTCTCCGGGATCAGATTGTGGAGCTGTGCAAGATCGCTGAGGCAACTCCCGGCGCGCGCAAGCATGCTGTGACACGCGCATCGTCACTGACCACGATCGTCCAGTTGGTCGTGGCAGGGCTGGGGTCAACGTTGATTCCGGCCTCCGCGGTAGGCACTGAGTGCTCTCGCCCCGGAGTCGCTTCCGCAGCGTTTGCAAACGGCGTACAGGCGCAACGCACGGTGAGCTTGGTCTACCGCGCGTCCTCGCAGCGTGTTGCGGAGTTCGAGCAGTTAGGGCAACTCGTGAAGGCTTCGTATGAGCGGGCCCTGGAATCAGGTAAATCCCTGCTTCCGCGCTAAGCTCTGCCTCTGGCTATGACTGATCATTCTTCCTCCTCCCCCGCCCCGCCGAAGCCGCAGCTCTACGATGCGCTCGATGCTATACCGATTGCGGATGTTCGACGGTTCCGTAGGCGACTCAAAAATGCGAGCGCGCCGGATGCGCTGCGGGCGATTGGGAAGGATATTGAGAGGGCACGGGGTGTCGTCGAGAAGCGCGATGCTCTGATCCCTGAAATTACTTACCCGGAAAACCTGCCGGTGTCTGCGCGCCGCGACGACATCATGGAACTGGTGCGCGACAACCAGGTCGTTGTTATCGCCGGCGAGACGGGATCGGGCAAGACCACCCAGATTCCAAAGATGCTGCTGGAGATGGGGCGTGGCCGGCGTGGACTGATTGGACACACGCAGCCGCGCAGACTCGCCGCTCGCACCGTTGCGGAGCGCATCGCCGACGAGCTCGGCCAGGACATCGGTGAATCTGTCGGCTACGCCATTCGTTTCGACGACAAAGTATCCCCGTCTACTGCGGTCAAGCTGATGACGGACGGCATCTTGCTCACAGAGATGCAGCGCGATCGCTTCCTCAACGCGTACGACACGATCATTATCGACGAGGCCCACGAGCGCTCACTCAACATCGACTTCCTGCTGGGCTACCTCAAGCGACTGCTGCCCAAGCGGCCGGACCTCAAAGTGATTGTCACATCTGCGACCATTGACCCGGAGGCATTTGCCAGCCACTTCGCCGACGCCGAGGGCAACCCAGCTCCGATTATCGAGGTCTCCGGGCGTACTTACCCAGTCGAAATCCGCTACCGACCACTGGTTGAGCAGATTCAGAAAAAAGACGGCTCCATCAAGGAGATTGACACCGACTTGATCGACGGTGTCGTCGCCGCCTGCAAAGAACTTATGGGTGAGGGCAACGGCGACATTCTGTGTTTCTTCTCTTCAGAGCGCGACATCCGTGACTGCATGGAGGCGATTGAGAAGCAGCACTGGCGTGGCGTTGAGGTTGTTCCGCTGTTCGGTCGCCTCTCCAACGCGGAGCAGCACCGTGTGTTCTCCCCACACTCGGGTCGTCGCATTGTGTTGTCGACAAACATCGCCGAAACGTCTCTGACCGTGCCGGGCATCCACTATGTGGTGGACACTGGCCTGGCGCGTATCTCGAGGTATTCGACACGCACCAAGGTCCAACGTCTGCCTATCGAGGAAATCTCCCAGGCTTCCGCGAACCAGCGTTCGGGCCGATCGGGCCGTACCGCCGACGGCATTGCCATCCGCCTGTATTCGGAGGAGAACTTCGAAGCGCGCCCAGAGTTCACTGACCCGGAGATTCTGCGCACAAACTTGGCGTCAGTCATCTTGCAGATGATCTCGTTGCGGCTTGGGGATATCAATGAGTTCCCCTTCATCCAGGCGCCTGACCATAAGGCGGTCCGCGACGGACTTATGCTGCTGCACGAATTGGGGGCGATCTCGCAAAAAGAACGTGGTGGCGCACCGACCCTCACCAACGTTGGCCGCGATATTTCCCGCATTCCTGTGGACCCCAAGATGGCCCGCATGCTGGTGGAGGCCAATCGCCTCGGCGTGCTCGATGACGTCACTGTCATCGTCGCAGCCATGACCATCCAGGATGTTCGAGAACGCCCCTTGGAGTACCAGGCCCAGGCCGACCAAGCACACGCCCGCTTCAAGGACAAAGAGTCCGACTTCCTGTCATCGCTGAAACTGTGGGATTACATCGGTGATTCCCGCGACGAGCTGTCCGGCAACGCATTCCGTAAGCGTATGAAGCGCGAGTTCCTCCACTACATGCGCATCCGTGAGTGGCGCGATCTTGTCCGCCAATTGCGCGACGTGGAGCGACAGCTCGGCTGGTCTCCCGCCGATAGTGTCGCGGGTGAGCGCGATGCAGCTGCAGTCCACCAGTCGCTCTTGACTGGTTTGCTCTCCAATATCGGCGCGCGTGACGGCAATTCCAAAGAGTTTAAGGGAGCGCGCGGGACACGGTTTATGGTCTTTCCCGGCTCGTCGCTGGCTAAGCGGCCTCCGGAGTTTCTCATGGCCGCTGAACTCGTCGAAACGTCACGGCTCTGGGCTCGTGACGTAGCCAAGATCGAACCTGCTTGGGTTGAGCGTGCCGCCGGCGACCTGCTCAAACACTCCTATTCGGAACCTGTGTGGTCGCGTAAGCGTTCCGCAGCGATGGTCCACGAAAAATCCATGCTTTACGGCGTGACCATCGTACGTGATCGGCTTGTTCCCTACCACCGGGTGGATCCTGCCGCTGCGCGCACAATGTTCATCCGCCACGCGCTGCTGGAGGGCGATTGGAACCGTCACCATAAGTTCATCGACCACAATGAAGCGTTGCTTGCGGAAGCAGCCGAGGTCGAGGAAAAGGTTCGCCGCCGCGGCCTTGTCGTCGACGAAGATACGTTGTTCGACTTTTACGACGCTCGCCTGCCCGACAATGTCACCACCGCTCGCCACTTTGATTCGTGGTGGAAGAAACAGCGTGCGAAAGACAAGCATTATTTGGACTTCGATCCGAACGCATTGCTTGACGACGACAACGTTGACGCCTCTGCGACCGCCTTTCCCGAGGCCAAGCGCCAGGGCTCCGTGGAATACGCACTGCGCTACAAGTTCGAACCGGGCGACCCGTTTGATGGAGTCACTGTCGAGGTACCCGTGCCACTCCTAGCAAACCTTGACCCTGACGGCTTCGATTGGCTCGTCCCAGGCTTGCGCTCTGAACTCGCTGCCGAGATGATCCGCACCCTACCGAAGGCGTTACGTAAAACCGTCGTCCCCGCCCCCGACTTTGCGCAGCGTGCACTCGAGGTAATGCCCGAGGACGTCAACACGGACATCCCGTTTACTGAAGCGCTCGCCGATGCGCTTCGAAGCGTTGGTGGCCGCGGTATTAACGCCACGGATTTCAACCCCCAGGCGTTGCCACCGCACTTGCAGGTTACCTATGCGGCAATCGACCGCCGCGGCAAGATCGTCGACCACGACAAGGATCTCGCAGCGTTAAAACGCCGTCAGGCGGGCAAGATTAAGTCGTCTGTATCTAAAGCTGGACGCCAATCGGAGTCTGAGTCTGTAAAAAAGTGGACGTCGGACTCGCTCGGCGCTGTACCGGAGACTGTGACCACAACAATCGACGGTAACGAGGTTGATGCTTACCCAGCACTCGAAGCTACAAAAGACGGTGTCAAGGTCACGGTGCACCCGACGAAGGCTGCTGCCGACGCGTCGATGGTCACTGCGACACTGACGCTGCTGTTGCGCGAAATCAGCGTTAATGCGCAGCAGATGACCAAGGGCCTACCGCTGCGCCACAAGGTCGCTGTTGACCGCTATCCCCACGGCGGAGCAAATGGCCTGGTCGAGGATGCTCGTGTAGCAGTGATTCGTGATCTGATGATGTCGCACGGGGGCCCGGTGCGCACTCCGGAGGAGTTCGACGCCCTTCTCGCCGAGATTAAGCCACAGGTCTCGGGTGGTGTAAGGCGTGCTGTGGTCAACACTGCTCCAGCGCTTGCCGCGTACGCCGACATTTCGGTGGAGCTCGATCAGTGGGAGGGGCCTGCGATTGATGACATGCGTTCGCAGCTCGTCTTCTACCTCCCCCGTCACGCAATAACGGTTCATGGGGTGCAGCACTTGCAGCATTTGCCGCGCTATATCGATGCGATGCGGATCCGGCTGGAGGATATGCGTCTGGACCCGGACCGAGATGCTGACCGCCAGGAAGTTGTCGATGGGGTGAAACGCTACCTTGCTGATCATATGAAGCGACTTCCCGCACAACGGTCGAAGACGCGGGCCTACAAGGATATTCTTTGGCTCATTGAGGAGTTGCGGGTCAGTTTGTTCGCGCAGCGACTTGGCACTCCCCGACCGGTCAGCCAGCGCCGGATTGAGAAGAAAATTGATGCGCTGCGCTAGCGATATTCTTCGCGGTCGCGCCGACGCATAAGCCTGATTTCCGACTCGAAATCGTCGGCACTTTCAAACGACTTATACACAGATGCGAAGCGCAGGTATGCAACCTCGTCAAGCGCACGAAGTGGCTCGAGTACTGCCAAACCAATCTCGTGAGCAGGAACCTGCGAGCTGCCCTGCGCACGCACGATTTCTTCGACTTCTTGTGCGAGGCGCTTCAGTGCATCGTCGGAAACGTCCCGACCTTGACATGCACGCCGCACACCAACGATGAGCTTGTCGCGGTCGAACGGCTCGCTTACTCCATTACGTTTGACGACGGTGAGTACCGCGTTTTCAACAGTGGTGAATCGACCACCGCATTCTATACATTCACGGCGACGGCGAATTGCAGAGCCTGCTTCGACAAGTCTGGAGTCAGCGACTCTGGTCTGTTCGTTATGACAGAAGGGGCAATACATAGGGCTCAGAATACCCCTCTAGCGGACCGCCTCAGAGTCTGCGATGAAAACCGGCTGGGACGATCCCGGCACCTGGTCTGCATCACTAAACACTCCACCAAACGCAGAGCCGGCTAAAAGCGCTCCAGTCAGCAACGCTGCTAAGACGAAACCTTCCTTGCCCTCGCGGTGAGATTCGAATGCCTCAGATACATATTCCCGACGTCCATAACCTAGGTTCTCTGTACGCTCACCTTTTCGATCAATAACGTCAAGCGTTCGAACACCGCTATAAACACCGCTACGATCTCGTCCTGGATTAAGGTCCCACACCTCGACCGGCTGCGCTAACCGAGGCGTCCGAGATACACCGCAATCGCTCCCATACCCACTGTTCACTGCTGGATTAATCGTTACCGACATTTCACTCTCCTTCAATCTCGTGCACCACTGTACGAATGCACTCGACATGTTCGAATATGTAATCGTTTGTATGTTCGATTCCGCTTACATGTTCGATTTATAGCAAAGCGAGCAAACACTGTCTAGCCCAAAGTGGAAAATATCGAACAAACTTGCCCTCTCTGGTAGGTTCTATGCCTACAGACCTAGAAACAGAGACACGCGGAAAGAGGAAGAGCGGTGGCAAAGAAAAAATCTGACGCAGGCAATCTCGACATGAGCACACTTTCAGACAGGCAACGTCGAATCCTTCAGGTCATCCAAGACGCCGTTGTGCTCCGCGGCTACCCGCCAAGCATCCGTGAGATCGGCGACGCTACCGGGCTGCAATCAACCTCATCCGTGGCATACCAGCTCAAGGAACTGGAGAAGAAGGGCTTCCTGCGCCGCGACCCCAATAAGCCGCGTGCCGTGGATCTGCGCCACCTGCAACAGACAACCAAACCGAAGCGCAAAACCCCCCAGCAGGACACGCCCGAGGACGCGACTCCCGCGCGTTTCGTTCCAGTTTTGGGACAAATAGCAGCTGGTGCACCTATCCTGGCCGAAGAAAACGTCGACACCTATTACCCACTTCCTAGCGACCTACTCGGTGATGGCGACGTTTTTATGCTTCAGGTTGTTGGAGAGTCCATGCGCGATGCCGGCATCCTCAACGGCGACTGGGTTGTTGTACGTTCGCAGCCTGTTGCCGAGGAAGGCGAGTTCGTCGCTGCATTGCTTGACGGCGAGGCGACAGTCAAAGAGTTCCACCGCGATTCCACCGGTGTGTGGCTCCTTCCCCACAATGATGCGTTTGCCCCAATCAAGGGCGATAACGCAGAGATCATGGGGCGTGTTATTTCCGTTTTCCGCACCCTTTAGCGGGAATTTGCCCTCCTTTAGGGGCAAAACAAACACAATCGCAGACATCCGGGCATGAATGTCTGAAATACTGAGTACTCCGACCAAAACGTTTGAGGAGTGCGATGTACGCCGAGGAGCGCAAACGCCAGATTGCGTCACTTACTGCTGTGGAAGGCAGGGTGAGCGTCGCTGAACTCGCGGAGAAGTTCGATGTCACTGCCGAAACGATCCGCCGCGACCTCACCGCACTTCACGCCGATGGGATTGTGCACCGCGTACATGGTGGTGCTGTTGCAAACCAAGCGTTTCTCACCTCTGAACTCCCGCTCGATGCCCGGTCTCGTGCGGCATCTGATGCGAAAACCGCGATCGCGAAAGCTGCACTGGATTTTCTCCCCCGCCACGACAACGCCGCGATTTTTCTGGATTCCGGCTCTACAACCAGTTACTTTGCACAGTTGCTTTGCGAGGGCACCCGCGCTCAAGACTGCTCTATCGTGACAAATTCGCTGCCAATCGCCCTGGATCTTTCCTCCGCAGGCCTTGATGGCGTACAGCTTCTTGGAGGGTCAGTTCGTGCAATTACGCAAGCGGTAGTTGGTGCGACTGCACTTCGAACGTTGGCATTGCTCCGCGCCGATGTCGCATTCATTGGTACCAATGCTCTGACGATTGACCACGGCCTATCTACCGCCGATTCTCAGGAAGCAGCCGTGAAATCGGCCATGGTCACAAATGCCCAGAAGGTCGTGGTCTTGTGTGATTCATCGAAGATCGGCAACGATTACCTTGTCAGTTTCGCACCCCTCGATGCCATCGACATCGTCATTACCGATAGTGGTGCACCTGAGACATTCCTCGAAGATCTCGAGCGCAATGATATCGAGGTCGTTCTTGCGCCGGTGACATCCAGCACACACTAATTCCGATTGTGTGGGATTCGTTGCAAAAACGGATACAGTCGGACACACTGGTTGTGTGAGCAGCACAAAGAACACGGTGCGGGTAGTCACCCTCACCCCAAACCCCAGCATGGATGTGACCGTAAACGTCCCCGTGCTTAAACGCGGTGAGGTTGCGCGGATTTCCCAGACCCGAAAAGAGGCGGGTGGAAAAGGGGGCAATGTCGCGCACGCGTGTGCCAAAGCGGGCATTCGAACCATCGCGATTGCCCCCTGTGCCCCCTCCGATCCGTTTGCGGACGTCATCCGTGAACTGCCGGTGCAGTTTCACCCCGTTGCTATCGCGGCATCGGTGCGAACCAATACTGCGATTGTTGAAGATGACGCAACAACGACAAAGATCAACGAACCAGGAGCGAGGCTTTGCGACGACGAAAAGGCGGCCGTTGAATCAGCTATAGATTCAGTCGTCGCAGACGCTGAAGCCGTCGTTCTTGCAGGATCGCTTCCCCCTGGTGTCCCAACTGACTGGTACGCAGATCTTGTGGAGCGCATCCGTCGGGTTAATGCTGGCGCGCTGGTCGCAGTGGATACTTCCGATGCACCGCTGCAGGCAATTGGTGAGCGACTCGATACGAGCGCGCCGGACGTGTTGAAGCCAAACGCGTTTGAGCTCGCGCAGCTCACCGGTGGCGACGGCAGCGCATTGGAGCGCAGCGCTTCCGAGGGCGACTACGCCGCCATCGTTTCGGCAGCACAGACACTGATTCACCACGGGGTCAACGAAGTACTGGTCACCTTAGGCGGCGCCGGTGCATGCTTAGTTACTCGCGCTGGCGCGTGGGCGGCGACACCACCTCCAGTCACGGTGCTCTCAACCGTCGGCGCTGGTGATAGTTCGTTGGCTGGCTACCTGATGGCACGGATCGCCGGGGATGAACCAGCCGAGTGCCTCCGCCGTGCAGTGGCGTACGGCTCGGCTGCGGCGTCGCTGCCGGGCACTGGCATCCCCTCTCCTTCCGGTATCGACCTTGAACACACTCACGTGTTCCCCGTATAACTGCATGAAAGAAGACAACGTGAATCAACCTCTCATCACGCCAAAACTTGTCACGCTTGATGCTGACCTTGGCATTTCTCCCTCCGATGTCATTGGCCAGCTCGCTGCACGTATCGCAGATTCTGGCCGTGCGACTGATGCCGCAGCGGTGGCTGAGGCAGCCGTCGCGCGCGAGGCTAAGGCCGGTACCGGCGTGAACGGACGGGTCGCTATCCCGCACTGCCGTAGTGCCGCTGTCACCGAACCCACGCTTGCGTTTGCCCGGCTGTCCAACCCTGTTGACTTCAACGGCCCCGACGGTGACGCCGAGCTGGTGTTTCTCATTGCAGCACCTGAAGGCGGCGGCAAGGCACACTTAAAGATTCTCTCGAAGCTCGCCCGCGCACTGGTCCGCGGCGATTTCGTTGATAACCTCCGCTCCGCCGCGTCCGAGCAGGAGATTGTGGATCTTGTGCACGGCGTGGTCAATGCTGAACCGAAGAAGGCTGAGCCGAAGAAGAAGGCCGATGCGGTGGTGTCGTCGCAAAGCAATGCGCCAATTCGTATTGCAGCGGTCACATCGTGTGCGACCGGCATTGCACACACCTACATGGCAGCGGATGCACTGACGCAAGCAGCTAGCAAGCGCGACAATGTTGATCTTCGTGTCGAGCCGCAAGGCTCCTCCGGTGGGGATCCGCTCGACCAGGCGTTTATCGATTCCGCTGATGTGGTGATTTTCGCCCATGATGTCGCTGTTCGCGGAAAGAGTCGCTTCGCGGGTAAGCCCGTGGTCGACAGTCCAGTCAAGCGTGGTGTCAACGAACCGGACGCGATGATCGATGAGGCGATCGCCGCATCGAAGGACCCAAACGCACCTCGAGTAGCTGCAGCGTCGAAGGCAGATAGTGACGACACCGCGTCTGCCGCGACACAGAGCTGGCCCAAGCGCATCCAACAAGCGATCATGACCGGCGTTTCCTACATGGTGCCGTTCGTCGCCGCCGGTGGCCTGCTGTTGGCCCTCGGATTCCTCTTCGGCGGCGCGGACATGGCGAATGGCTGGCAGGCACTGGTCACCGAGCACTCCCCGACCAACCTGCCGAGCAATCAGATCACTGTGGACGGCGAACTCATTGCGTTCAGCCGCTCCGGCTGGTTGCTCTACCTCGGCGCAGTGCTCTTCGCCACTGGGCAGATGGCTATGCAATTCGTCGTGCCGGCACTGTCCGGCTACATCGGCTACGGACTCGCTGGGCGCCCGGGTATCGCACCTGGCTTCGTCGGCGGCGCAATCTCCGCGATGGTCGGCGCTGGCTTCATCGGTGGCCTGATCACCGGTTTGCTCGCAGGTGTGATCGCCCACTGGATTCAGACCTGGAAGGTTCCGCGCTGGCTGGGTTCGCTCATGCCGGTGGTGATCATCCCGCTGCTGACATCGCTGATCATCGGCGTACTGATGTACCTGCTGCTGGGCCGTCCGCTCGGCGCTGTCATGGAAGGACTCACCGCGTGGCTGGAGTCCATGTCCGGTTCGTCTGCCGTGCTGCTTGGCGTGATTATCGGCTTGATGATGTGCTTCGACCTGGGTGGCCCGGTGAACAAGGCTGCCTACCTGTTCGGCACCGCTGGCTTGTCTGCGGGTACACAAGGTGCGTACGAAATCATGGCCGCGGTAATGATCTCGGGAATGGTGCCGCCGATCGCACTGTCTATCGCCACCTTCCTGCGTTCCTCGCTGTTTACCCCGGCTGAGCAGGAGAACGGCAAATCCGCCTGGCTGTTGGGATTGTCGTTCGTGTCAGAAGGCGCAATTCCGTTCGCAGCTGCAGATCCGTTCCGTGTGATCCCTTCGATGATGCTTGGCGGCGCAACCGCAGGTGCGGTCTCGATGGCCCTTGGCGTGGGTGCGCAGGCACCGCACGGTGGCGTGTTTGTGATCTTCGCCTACCACCCGTGGTGGGGCATGCTCGTGGCGTTGGCTGCCGGTGTCGCGGTGGCAACGCTCGCTGTTGTGGCGCTCAAACAGTGGTGGCCTAACGAAGAGATCCGAAAGGCTGCGAAACGCGAGGAAGAACTCGTGTCGGCTTAAGCCCAAGGGCGTACACTCGACTGCAAAACGCATTCTTGAAAAACCGCATGAAAGGAAAGTTGCATTATGGCTTCGAAGACGGTCAAGGTCGGTTCCACGGTTGGTCTGCACGCTCGTCCGGCGACGGTGATTGCGGACGCTGCTGGTGAGTACGATGACGAGATCCTGCTTACCCTGGTCGGCGGCGACGAGGACGATGAGACTGATGCTGCGTCCTCGCTCATGATCATGGCGATGGGTGCAGAGCACGGCGATGAGGTCATCGTCACCTCTGATAATGCCGAGGCGGTTGAGAAGATCGCCGCACTGATCGCAAAGAATCTCGACGACGAGTAAAAGCTTCTTGCTTAGCGACGACTACGCCCGGGCAACCACAGTGGTTGCCCGGGCGTAGTCTTTTTGATGGGTGAGGTTAGCGGAACTGGCCTTCACCAATATGGTCGTAAGCCCACCGCATCATCGGATAGATAACGATGATGCCAACGGAGCCGAGGGCGATGCCTTCCAGGGTGACCTGCCCGACCTCGAAGGTGAGGTTGCCGATGCCGACAATCAGCGCGACGGCAGCTGCGGTGAGGTTCGCCGGGTCAGTGAAGTCGACCTTGTTGTCCTGCCAGATACGCACGCCAAGCATGCCGATCAGGCCGTAAAGCACCAAGCACGCGCCACCGAGCACGCCGGCGGGAATGGTGAAGATGACGGCGCCGAACTTCGGGATGAACGCGAGGATGATCGCGAAGGTGGCAGCCACCCAGTACGCAGCGGTGGAATACACCTTGGTCGCGGCCATGACTCCAATGTTTTCGGCGTAAGTAGTGGTGCCGGAGCCGCCGAAGCCACCCGCCAGGGTCGTGGCGATGCCATCGCCGATCAGTGCCCGGCCCTGCATGTGGTCCAGGTTGCGGTGGGTCATCTCGGCGACCGCCTTGACGTGTCCGACGTTTTCAGCAATGAGCACAACAAGCACCGGAAGTGTCACTAGCACGGCAGAAAGGTGGAACTCCGGAGTGTGGAACTGCGGCAGGCCAACCCAGGCGGCGTCACCGATTGTGGCCAACGCGTCCTCGCTCAAACCGCCAGTGAGCGCAGCGAAGAGCCAACCCACCAACACACCAATCAGGATGGACAGTCGGGAAAGCATCCCGCGCGTTGCAACCGTGACCACCACGATGGTCAGCAAAGTCACGCCTGCAACAGCAGGCTGGGTTTGTACGTTACTGACCGCAGTCGGTGCGAGGTTAAAGCCGATCAACGCCACAATCGCACCTGTGACTACAGGGGGCATTACGGCGTCAATGACGCGTTTGCCGGCTTTTTGCACGATCACGCCGACAAGGATGAGCGCCACACCCGTCAGCAGCACGCCACCGAGTTGCGATCCAATGCCATACTGCTGAGACGCGGTCAGCGGGGCGATGAAGGCAAAAGAAGAGCCGAGGTAGCTCGGCAACTGGTTCCGGGTGATCAGCAGGAAGATAATCGTGCCAAGTCCGGAAAACAGCAACGTGGTGTTTACTGGGAAGCCAGTGAGCGTGGGCACCAGCAGTGTTGCGCCAAACATAGCCACCACATGCTGCATGCCGATGCCGATGGTGCGCGACCACGACAGTCGTTCGTCGGGAGCGACAACCGCCCCGGGTTTCACATGGCGTCCGTCGCCATGCAGGGTCCAACCAATTGAGTTCGTCACGAGTCTTCATTATGGCCCTCGCGCGCTTTGCATAGCTAATCGCAGCCGCAGCAGTTCGAGCGGGTAAGTTGCTCCTCATGGACATCATCATTCGACGCACCCCCGAGGAAGTCGGCACATACGCCGCCGATTGCATCGAGCCGTTCGCACGCCAAGGCGCCACCATCGGTCTTGCGACCGGATCCTCACCCAACCCAACCTATAAAGAGCTCATCCGCCGACACCGCGAAGAAGGCTTGAGCTTCGCCAACTGCAAGGCCTTCTTGCTGGACGAGTACTACGGCATCCCTCGTGACCACGAGCAGTCTTACTACTCGACGATCCGCCGCGAGTTCACCGGCTCTATCGATATTCCGGATTCGTCCGTTGCGTCTCCCGACGGCGAGGCCGCCAACCCCCAGGCAGCAGCTACCTCCTACGACCACGCCATCCGCCACGCGGGCGGTGTAGATATCCAAATTCTCGGCATTGGCGCAAACGGACACATTGCGTTCAACGAGCCGACGAGTTCGCTGCGCTCCCGTACCCGTCTCATCGACCTGCATCCACGCACGATCGAGGACAATGCACGCTTCTTCGATTCTGCCGACGAGGTCCCGCGCCAAGCCCTGACACAGGGCATCGGCACCATCCTTGAGGCACGCCACCTGGTGCTTATCGCCACTGGCCCGGCGAAGGCTAACGCGGTACAAGCACTCGTCGAGGGGCCTCTGTCCGCATCGTGCCCGGCATCGGCACTGCAGCTGCACAACGCCGCGAAGGTTGTCGTAGACGAAAGCGCCGCCGAGATGCTCACCGGGGCCGAAACCTACAAGGCGTTCGACCCTTACTGGCGCTAACACCGGGGTCAACGCCAACCCGAACCGCCAGGCTTAGGAGACGACGAACTCCGCATACTGGTCGGCGAGGACACGTGGCAGGCGGACGTCGATACGCGTGCCCTCTGCCTCGTACTCCTCGGAGCGCACTGTGCCCTCCTCGTGCACGCGGCTGACCACATCTCCGCGGGTGTAGGGCACGACCATGGTCACGTGCGCATCGATGGAGTTGAGGTGCTGTTCGATGCGCGCCTCCAACTCGTCAATGCCCTCGCCTGTCAGCGCAGAGACGAACACCGCCGTACGGCCCGTCTTTTCAAAGGCGTGGCGAAGTTCGGCAAGAACGATCGGGTCAGCGTCGTCGATCTTGTTCACCACAACGATCTCCGGCGGCATCTCCTCGCCCGAGTCGCGTGTGGCCTCTGCAAGGACCGCATTGACTGCTTCGATCTGCTTCAGTGGGAACGGATCCGAACCGTCCACGACGTGCAGGACAAGGTCGGAGCCGCTGACCTCTTCGAGCGTGGACTTAAACGCCTCAACCAGCTGGGTAGGCAGGTGGCGCACAAACCCGACAGTGTCGGTCAGCACTACGTTGCGCCCGTCTGCCAACTTGGCCTTGCGCGTCGATGGGTCGAGAGTGGCAAACAGCGCGTCCTCCACCAGCACGCCCGCACCCGTCATCGCGTTGATCAACGAGGATTTACCCGCGTTGGTGTAGCCCGCGATCGCGATCTTCGGGATAGTGGAGCGCTGGCGCTGCGCGCGCTTGATCTCTCGGGCAGTCTCCATATCGCGCAGCTGGTGGCGCAGTTTGGCCATCTCGGTGCGCAGGCGGCGACGGTCGGCCTCGATACGCGTCTCACCAGGACCACGCAGGCCCACACCGCCGTTGGAGCCAGCACGACCGCCCGCCTGACGCGACAGGTTGCCACCCCAACCGCGGGTACGGCTGTAGAGGTACTCCATCTGCGCAAGGCTGACCTGTGCTTTGCCCTCTTTACTCTTCGCGTGCTGGGCGAAGATATCGAGAATTAACATCGTGCGGTCGATCACCTTGATCTTGAGGGCTTCCTCCAGCGCGATCATCTGCGACGGCGAAAGCTCACCATCAAAAATCACCGTGTCAACGCCGGTAGACAGCACAATCTCACGCAACTCCGCAACCTTGCCGGAGCCGATGTAAGTACCCGGATCAGGTTTGTCGCGCTTTTGATACAGCATGTCGACGACTTCAGCGCCGGCTGTTTCCGCCAGTGCTGAAAGCTCCCACATGCGAGCCTCAATCTCCGCAAGGGTGCCTTCGGTCCACGCGCCAACGAGCAAGACCTGTTCGATGCGGAGTTTGCGGTACTCCACCTCGGTGATGTCTTTTTGGTCCTGCGAGCGGATCTCGGTCGACCCGGTCACGGAACGAAACGCGTTGCGCTCCTCCAGGTCAAGCGCGCCTACCGTCGGCTCGGATTCGTCAGGGACGGTGTTGTGCCGAAAAGCCTCACGGAGAAGTTCGTCGTGGGCGCGCTGCTCGGGCGTGGTGTCGTCGTCACGCAAAAAGCGCTCACGGTTACCGCCGAAACGGTCAAGGTGGGGTTCAGTCATTACATCCTTTAATGGAGCTTGAAATGTCCTCTTCATATCTACCCCATTAAACGCAGATACGGCCGAGATTCTTCCCCGTGTGCGACTGCGACTATTATCGGGCGCCATGAGCACAGCAATCAGCAACGACCTCGCCGCAATCGGCTTGAACTTTGAGAAGTGGCAGGACGCTGTGGAAGCCGCCATTGCCACCGACCGTCTCGCAGTCACCGGTGAAGTGCGCGGCGGCCAACTGATCCAATACGCCGACCCCTCAGGTGCGCAGCTCAACATTTTGGCAGTTGAGCCGTTTGCCACCTTCGCAGGTTTCGATTCCGTAACCCGCGCATACGCCCACGTCACCCCAATCAACGACGTAGTTGCGCTCGCCGACGTCGTCGACCCGCGCGGCAACGCCATGGCATCGCTGACGGTGAATCTTGCACAGGGGCCATTGCTTGTCGACGAGCCCACCCTCCAATGGCAAGAACTCTCCGTCACCGCCCTCGCACTGTCGGTGGAGAACTACACCTCCACCGACGCATACCTCGCCCTGCACCCGGGAGCCGTGGTGGGCACGGTAACTTCCCCGGGCGCCGAAGCACTGGCATCCGGTGCCGCCTCTACCCCAGACGCACAGGCCGAATTTTCCGGCCGCGTACTCGATGCGGAATACCGTACCTCCGAACTGACCGGCCAGCGCTTCATCCACGTCGCTGTCGATGCTGCGTTCCCGTTCGACGTGTGCCTGCCCGACGGCGATCTGCCGTCCCGCGACTCCGTGATCGCTGGCACCGCAGTGATGGCCGGCTCCATCCCAACTCCGACCGGCGGCGGCTGCGGCGGCTGCGGCGGATCCTGCGGTTGCGGCGGCCACTAATCCTGTAGGGCAGAACCATGAGTTCACCAGACAAGGACCTCTCGCGAGCACTACTCGGCGCGCTCGTACTCGCTGCCGCAGTAGTGCTTGTCTTGACGTTGAAACTACCCGGTCTGCTCGTGTCTGCCCTACTGATTGTCTGTGCATTCTTCATCAGCCGACATCTGCAGCCCGACCCCGAAGTGGCAGCAATGCGCTCGTCACTGCAGTACGCGCGCGACGACATCCTCGAAATTCTCGACGCATACGAGAAGCTCCAAAACGGCGCATCAGCCGCCGACATCGCAGACCGGACGCTGCACTACCCGGCGCTTGCAAACCCAGATAACTCAGTCCCCCAGATCAACGAGTTTCTGCTCCGGGCCTCCTCCGCGCGTCGCTTCATCGAGCGCGTTGACGGTTATCTCGAATCCCCCGGCACCGACAAAACCCAGTTGGAACGCATCCTGATGGTCGCTGACGAGCGCGCCTTCGAACTTCAGGAGGCCTGGGACGACGCACGCCGGGCCGCAAAAGAGATCGGCCCGGCGTAACGGTTTAAAGTTGCGGTTTTAGAACGGCAACTGCGGCAGGTTAAACGGCAGCGCGATGCCAAACTGCGGAGCAAGCGCAACTACGCCCGCAAACAGCAGGCCAACGGCAGCGAGAGTGCCGAGAACGATGCCGACGATTGCCCCAACGTTTTCCTCAGGAGTATTGAAGGGGTTCGAAGCCCAACCCTTCGTTGGGAACGCAACGGTAGCGTTGCCACCCTGAGCGCAGGCAGCCATTGCCTTCTCAACCGCAGGATTGTATTCTTTCTGAACTGCATTGCCGGTCTTAACGTGCGCCGTCTTGTTGGCGGCCTTCTTGAAGGCCTCAATGCGACCCGTCGGAATACCCAGCTGCTCTGCGGCAAACGATGCAACATCGGCAGTCGGCAAAGCCTCATTGCTTGCTACCACTTCAGTGAATGAAAGCGGTGACGTCGCGGGGATATCGCCGTTGTACACGAGTTCCTTTGCAACGCGTGGGTAGCTCTCCATCAGCCGTGCGTAGCCATAAAAGTAGCCGACGTAGTTGTCCTGGTTATAGGACATCAACTTGTCGTAGGCTGCTTCAAAGGCTTCCTCCTCAGCAGCAGTGAGATCGTCCGTGCGCTGGGCCTCAATCTTCTTTAGCGCTGACTGCACTGTTGCGGACTTCAGCGTAGAGTCTGCCCACCCCTTGATTTCCGGGTAGGCGCCTTCAATACCCTTTTCAAAAACTTCGAAAACCTTCTTTTCGGTATAGTTTTTGTTCAGTTTTGCCAGGTAGTCCTTTTCCGCCTGGTCCAACTTGACCGAACACGTGTTGTTGGTGGTGCGAGGTCCGATCTCAGCTGCGTATGCAGCAGGGACGGTGAGCAGGGATGCCGAGAGGCCGAGCGCGACGGCCGAGGCGATTACTTTGCGTTGCATGGGAAACTCCTGTCGGGTGGCTGGGGATACAACGACAGGTGCATTGTAAGGCAGGAAAATCCCCCACACACGTGGTTTACAAAAACTTTCCGCTAAAGTGTGCTGACCAGCTCTCCTCGGAACACGATGGTGGCCGGGCCGGTCATGGTGGCTACACCGTCGTTGAGCTCGACCTTGACGGCGCCACCGGGCACGTTGATGGTGACGGCACCGTTTTCAATTCCGGCGTCTGCAAGCACTGCCTGCGCTGCAGCAACCGTGCCGGTGCCACAGGAGCGGGTCTCACCGACGCCGCGCTCCCAGACACGCATGTGGGCCTCGCCGTCGCGAAGTTCGGTGAGCACCTCGACGTTGACGCCTTCAGGGAAGAACTCCGGGTCGAAGGTCGGGGCAACAAAGTTCATCTCCGCAAGCCCTTCAGGTGTCAGCCCCGGGATCACACAGGCGAGGTGCGGATTGCCCACGTCCACGCCGATACCAGCAAACTGGTTGTCCCCCATCGATGCGGTGGATACACCGGTGACCTGAACTGCCCCCATGCCGACGGAGACGACAGCGTTGGCCTCGTCAGCTTCAAGCACGCGGATGTGCTTCACCCCGGCGCGGGTGTCCACGTCGAACTCGCGGGCATCTTCGAGCCCCTCGGCGACGAGTACGTGGGAGAACGCACGGATGCCGTTGCCGCACATCTCGGCGATGGAACCGTCGGCGTTGCGGTAGTCCATAAACCACATCCCATCGCGACGCACCACGCGCAGCAGGCCGTCTCCGCCGACGCCGGCGCGGCGGTCGCAGAGGAAGGCGACGTGCTCTGGGGTGACGCCAAGTTGGTCGTCGACATCGATCAGGACGACGAAATCGTTTTCGGTGGCATGTGCTTTCAGGAACTTCACGCCAGCGAGTCTAACGCGAGATCCACCACGGTTGAATCGGCGGCGTCGAGCCACTGCGTGCGCGGGTCACGGTTAAACCAGGAGCGCTGCCGGCGCACGTACCGGCGGGTACCAGTGATGGTCTGTTCGAGTGCTTGTTCTTCGGTGAGTTCCCCGTCGAACATGGCGAGGACCTGCGCGTAGCCGATAGCGCGACCGGCGGTGGAATCTCGGACGAGGCCATCTTCGACCAGGGCGCGGGTTTCGTCGATAAGTCCTTGCTCGAACATCATGCGGGTGCGCAGCTCGATGCGGGGGTTGAGCCACTCGGCGTTCGTGCGCAAGCCAAGGATGCGCGTGCCCCAACGCGGCGGTGCGTTCTTCGGTGGCTGGGACGCTTTGAACGGTTTGCCTGTCAATTCGATGACTTCGAGGGCGCGCACGGTGCGGCGCGGGTCTTTGTCCTCGATGATGCTGGCTGCCTCCGGGTCGACCGCCGCAAGTTCGGCGTGCAGCGCGTCAACACCGATCTCCCCCAGACGCGCTTCATAGCGGGCGCGCACGGTGGGGTCGGTGGGTGGAAAAGACCAGGCGTCGATGAGTGATTGCACGTACAGCATCGAGCCACCCACCAGCACCGGCATCTTGTCGCGCGCCATGATCTCCTCAACCGTGGCCACGGCGAGTGCCTGATACTCCGCGACGGAGGCGGTCTTGGTCACATCCCAAATATCCAGCAGGTGGTGCGGTATGCCTTCGCGCTCCTCCACCGGCAACTTCGCTGTGCCGATGTCCATGCCCCGGTAGAGCTGCATCGAATCCACGTTGACCACTTCCCCGCCGAACTCGTGCGCCAACGCAATGCCTAGCGCGGACTTGCCGCTGGCGGTGGGCCCTACAACTGCTATGGGGTTCATACGCTCCACTCCGCTACATACCGTCCGACACCCAGTGTGTCGTCGGCGTCGATCAACCGCGCATCCTTGCGCTCAAGTCCTGCGAGTTCACGCCACAGTTCCGGTTCGAGCACTTGCGTATCGACGAGCACTGCTTCACCACCGTCCAACCACCGCACAATGGCCTCGTGCGTCTCCGGCGCGCCGGGAACCAACGCGAGTGGTGCCCGCGGAGTTAACCCCGCGGGCCCATCGACGACGACAACGGTGACGGCGGCGGGGTCAGGGTCGTCAATGCGCGAACGTACCTCGCGAACCTCCGGATCGCCCAGCGCAAACCTGGCAACCAGCTCACCTAAGTGGTTACCACCACGCACAGTGATGTCAGGGCCTCCCCAGGCACGAAACGAGCCAGTGTGCGCCGTGTACCACCGTTCATCGAGGCAGCAGACGATATCGATCGGACGGCCACCTGCAGTTTCTGCCAACGCACGGGTGACGGCCAGGAGGCGCTGCGAGGCGTCGTCGTGAGGCGAGAGCGCCAACGCAGGCGATCCGGGGATGATCCAAAGGTTTGCTCGCACCCGCCCAACCCTACCTAGCACCCCAATTCGCCCCGCAGTGGTGTGTGTGGCTGTACGATCGCTTGCATTGCGCAAAGGCAGCCGCGACGCGCGGCACAGTGCGGCCCATGCCGCGGAAAGGACGACCATCATGACCGAGTCGAACCCCACCAACACACCAGGCAAGATCCCATCGCCTGCCGCCATGGCGAAAAAGGGCCCGAAGCCTGGGCCACGCCCGTCCACGGCAACGGGCGCCCCGTCGGTAACATCCACTCCTGTACCAGCGCGCACGCCATCGGACCCGTCGAAGTTCGGCCGTGTTGATGCAGACGGAAACGTCTTCCTCACCCGCGGCGGCACCGAGCGCCAGATCGCATCCTGGCAAGCCGGCACCCCTGAGGAGGGGCTCGCACACTACGGGCAGCGTTACGACGACCTGGTTACCGAAGTTGAACTCATCGAGACCCGTCTGCGCGCTCACCCGGAAGACGCAGACGCGATCCGCAAATCCGCCGAAGCGCTGAAAGCCTCGCTTGACGACGCCGCAGTAATCGGCGACCTCGACGCCGTCGAAACCCGCCTCGATGCTGCGATTGCCGCATCCGCCGATGCCCGCGAGCAGGCCAAGGAGCAAAAGGCAGAGCGGCGTAAGGCAGCAATCGCCCGCAAGGAAGCCCTCGCCGCCGAAGCCGAAGACCTGGCAGAAAACTCCACCGAATGGAAGCGCGCCGGCGACCGCATCCGCGACATCCTCGAGGAGTGGCGTGGCATCCGCGGCATCGACCGCGCAACCGACGACGAGCTGTGGAAGCGCTACTCCCGCGCCCGCGACAGCTTCAACCGTCGCCGTGGCGCCCACTTCGCCGAGTTGGACCGCAACCGCGCCCAGGCAAAGAAGATCAAGGAAGAACTCGTCGACCGCGCCGAAGCGCTCAAGGACTCCACGGATTGGGGCAACACCGCCCGCGCCTACCGCGACCTGATGACGGAATGGAAGGCCGCCGGTCGCGCCCCACGCGAGGTAGACGACAAGCTCTGGGAGCGCTTCCGCGCCGCCCAGGACCACTTCTTCGAAGCCCGCAACGCCGTCAACGCGGAACGCGACCGCGAATTCGAGGCCAATGCAGAAGCCAAGGATGCGCTGATCGCCGAATACGACGCGCAGATCGACCCCGCGAAGGGCCTCGGCGCCGCGAAGGCGAAACTGCGCGAACTGCAGGACAAGTGGGACGAGATCGGCTTCGTACCACGCGGTCGCGTCCGCGAGTACGAAAACAAGATCGC
Source organism: Corynebacterium sp. HMSC11D10 (assembly GCF_001806995.1). Taxonomy (NCBI): domain Bacteria; kingdom Bacillati; phylum Actinomycetota; class Actinomycetes; order Mycobacteriales; family Corynebacteriaceae; genus Corynebacterium; species Corynebacterium sp. HMSC11D10. Next base: position 245,190 of record NZ_KV787039.1, on the reverse strand, counting down.
CCGCATCGAGCAGCGCGTCTCCGAGGCCGAAGACTCCCGCTGGCGCAAGACCAACCCTGCCCAGCAGGACAAGGTCAACCAGTTCCAAGTCAAGGCTGACGACTTTGAGCGCCAAGCCCAAGAAGCTGAGGCGAAGGGCAACGCCGCAAAGGCAGCGACGCTGCGTGAGCAGGCGAAGCAGTGGCAGGAATTTGCCGACGTTGCCGCGAAGGCTGTGAACGAGGGCTAGTGCTCACACCACAGCAGTACGTCCCCCGGCCCAACTCATCGGAGGCAGTGGTCGGGGGTTACGCATTTTCCGCAACGCTCGCCATCCAAGACATCACCGGTCTTGCCACCTCTGGCGTGTCCGCATCGCACATTGCGAAGCGCCTCGAGCCGTCCGCCGAATCCGAAGCAATCCTCTTCGCGCTCACCTCCCAACAGGCTCCCCGCCCGGTGACCGATCTGGGCTACCGCGAACTCTTCGACGACGACCTCGACCACACCGACGCCTGGCTCTTCATCTCACTTCCCCTGCTCGAAGACCGTCGCGTGATCGAAGCGAACTTCACCTTCGACGCCGAGATCGCGCCCCTGCCCGGCGAAGATGAGCCGTCCGAACCGTGGGCCGCAGCGCTGTCGCTTCTCGACGACCTCTCCCCCCGCCTCGAACGTCCCATCCGCCAACTCTGGGTCACGCATCTGCGCGACGCTCCGGCATCCCCCGCGTTGACCGAAGCCGGCTACACGGCGGCCTTCCGGGAAGACCAGGCCACCTTCAAGATCACCGCACTAGAAGCGCTGCCCGATTCTGGGGCCGCCGAGTTTGCAGTCATCGAAGGCCCGGGATTCTTCTCCAAACGCAAAGCAGGCGCCGACGAGGTAGAGCAGTTCTCCAGTCTGCTCACCGCGGCATCGCGCGACTACCCTCGCGGCGACCTGGTGATGGACACCATCAACTGGGACCTTGAGCGCATCCGCGACGCCGGCGCGAGGCTGCAAGACCGAGGCGGCTCGCAACTGACCGGGCTGGCCTACGTCGACGGCGTCATCGTCGGGCTCTGCGAAGTCGTGCGCTTCCACGCCGACGACCCGAAGGTCTGCGAATTGGGCCTCGTCTACGTCCTCCCCGAACACCGCGGCCGCGGCATCGGCAAAGCGCTGCTACGCGCCTCCCTCGAGCGAGCACACGCAACCTGGGAAGACTTGGAGACGGTCTACTGCTCCTACCCCGCCGACTCCGCGCCAGCAGCCGCCATCATGAAAACGGTCGCCGCGGAAGTAGTATCCGCGACGACCGGTTGGCAAAAGCTCTAAATATTGCGGTGGCGCTCGGCGGCACGGGCGCGGCGGTCGTCCACAAGCAACGGGTTCTCCTCGTGCGCGTTCGCCTGATGCGTCGCCGACTGCTGCAGCAACGCCACGTCGTCGCGCTGCTGCACCTTCGCGCGCTCGTCGGCCACCTTCACCTGTGCCTCAGAGCGAGACAGGATCAGCGGGAACAGCGTGAACACCGCAACGAACACAGCCAACATGGCCAGGTAGTAGCCGATGTCGCGTGAGGTTTCCGGAGCACTTTGGTTGCGCAACCAAATGCCGAGGATGGAAAACACGGCAGAGACCGTTGTGACCATCCAGGCAGGCAGGGTGACGGCGAATCGTCGTAAAGCAACTGCGAGCGATGTCAAAACCCCAACACCGATGAAGGAAAACCACACAAACAAGTACTCCGCCACCGAAGTGCGCGCATCGCGCGACGCCTGGGTCAGCCCCAAAACCTGCCAACCGGCCACCCCACCTGCAAACGGCAACACCAACGCCACGAGGTACACCACCGCACACGCGGCGAGCACCCACCGTTTCGCCCCCATCGTGATCTGCGAAGCGGCGGACTTCTCCGCGCGAGCCAACGTCTGCGAATCCTGCTGCGTCATAGCAGCCACTGTAGCCCCTAGCAGCCGCAGGACGAATCGCCGGTGGGCTGCTTGGGCGGTTGACCGATCGTCGGTAAGCCAAGCCCCACGCCGACAGGTGCAGTCGTCGGCACCTGGCCCGCCGCCGAATTGTCGCCGGCCTTCGTACGACGGTGATCACGCACCCCAGAATCTGCGATAAGGAAGTGCGGCTTGGACTCAGTGATGGTGACAGTGACGTAATCGCCCGGGCGGATCTCGCCATCAATGTCACCCTCAACCGCGAAGTGCACCAGGCGGCCATCGCGAGCGCGACCCGACATGCGGTGCGTGCGATCATTCTTGCGTCCACCACCCGCTTGCACGAGCAACTCCTGCTCCGTGCCAATCAGCTTCTCGTTCTCCTCAGCACTAATACGATCCTGCAAGGCAAGCAGGCGCTCGAAACGATTCTGCACCACAGCCTTCGGGATCTGCTGCTCCATCTCCGCAGCCGGCGTGCCCGGACGCGGCGAATACTGGAACGTAAACGCAGAGGTAAAACGAGCCTTCTCCACCACATCGAGCGTCGCCTGGAAATCCTCCTCAGTCTCACCCGGGAACCCGACAATGATGTCAGTGGTGATGGAAGCGTGCGGAAGCTTCTCACGCACCTCCTCCAAAATCCCAAGGAACTTCCTCGACCGGTAGGAACGGCGCATGTCCTTGAGCACCTTGTCGGAGCCCGACTGCAACGGCATATGCAGCTGCGGGCACACGTTCGGAGTCTCCACCATCGCGTCAATCACATCCGAGGTGAACTCCGCCGGGTGCGGCGACGTAAAACGCACACGCTCCAAGCCCTCGATGTCGCCACAGGCACGCAAGAGCTTGGAGAACGCAGAACGGTCGCGCTCCATGTCCTCGTCGACAAAGTTCACGCCATACGCATTCACATTCTGACCAAGCAGCGTCACCTCGGACACACCCTGATCGACGAGCGCCTGTACCTCGGCCAAAATATCGCCCGGGCGGCGATCCTGCTCCTTACCACGCAACGACGGCACGATGCAGAACGTGCACGTGTTATTGCAGCCCACCGACACAGACACCCAACCGGCGTAGGCAGACTCGCGCTTCGCCGGCAGGACAGACGGAAACACCTCGAGCGACTCAACAATCTCAACCTGGGCTTCGTCCTCCACCCGTGCGCGATCGAGCAACGCCGGCAATGCGGAGATGTTGTGCGTGCCAAAGACGGCGTCGACCCACGGTGCCTTCTCAATCACCGTGTCGCGATCCTTCTGCGCCAAACACCCGCCGACCGCAATCTGCATGCCCGGATGATTCGCCTTCGTGTTCTTCAACTGTCCGAGCGAGCCATACAGGCGCTGATCCGCGTTTTCACGCACCGCACAGGTATTGAAGACCACCAGGTCGGGCTCAGTCCCCTCGTCTGCCGCCACGTACCCAGCATCCTCGAGCAGACCCGAAAGACGCTCAGAATCGTGCACGTTCATCTGGCAGCCGAACGTCCGCACCTCATAGGTGCGCGAAGTGGTGTTTTCAGAGGTATTTGCCGTAGTCACGGCGAGACAGTCTAACCAGGCAAAGCGCCCAAACCTAACCGCAAATGACAAACACTTTCCCAGTTTTGGTCACCCGCATCACAGTTTTGGCCTACTGTGCCTTGTATGACACAGGAGATTGCCGAACCCATGATTCGCATGGTGGGTGTGGAGAAGTACTTCGACGACTTCCACGCACTACAAAACATCAACCTTGAAGTCCCCCGCGGACAAGTAGTCGTAGTGCTGGGACCGTCCGGATCGGGAAAGTCCACCCTGTGTCGGACGATCAACCGCCTCGAAACCATCGAGGAAGGCACGATCGAAATTGACGGCCGTACCCTCCCCGCCGAAGGGAAGGAACTGGCCCACCTCCGTTCAGACGTAGGCATGGTGTTCCAACAGTTCAACCTGTTTCCGCACCTGACCATTCTGGACAACGTCACCCTGGGCCCCATCAAGGTCCGCAAGGTGAAAAAGGCCGACGCCACCGCACGCGCTCGCGAACTGCTCGACCGCGTGGGCATCGGCAACCAGGCAGAAAAATATCCGGCACAGCTCTCCGGCGGCCAGCAGCAGCGCGTCGCAATCGCACGCGCCCTTGCGATGGAGCCGAAAGTCATGCTTTTCGACGAACCCACCTCCGCCCTCGACCCCGAAATGGTCGGCGAGGTCCTCGACGTCATGGCTGAACTCGCCGAAAGCGGCATGACCATGGTCGTGGTCACCCACGAAATGGGATTCGCCCGCAAAGTTGCCGACCGCATCTTGTTCATGGCCGATGGCGAAATCGTCGAAGACACCGACCCCGAATCGTTCTTCACCAACCCGCAGTCCAGCCGTGCACGAGACTTCCTCGGCAAAATCCTGCCTCATTAACCCACCCACGTTTCTTACAAGGAGAATCACCATGAAGCGCACCGCACGTTTCGCATCGACCACTGCCGCAGCCCTGCTCGCGGCCACCACACTCGTCGCCTGCGGCGGCGACTCCGCCGGCGACGCCGAAGGCCTTCTCGCACAGATCGAGGCCGGCAACGTCACCCTCGGCACTAAGTACGACCAGCCGGGCCTAGGCCTGCGCGAAGCCGACGGCTCCATGACCGGCCTCGACGTCGACGTCGCCACCTACGTGGTCAACCACATTGCCGACGAAAACGGCTGGGAGCATCCAGAAATCACCTGGCGCGAAACCCCCTCCGCACAGCGCGAAACCGTGCTGCAAAACGGTGAAGTCGCAGCAATCGCCGCGACCTACTCCATCAACAAATCCCGCTCCGAAGCAGTCGACTTCGGTGGCCCGTACCTCCTGACCCACCAGGCCCTGCTCGTGCGCTCCGACGACGCCGAGATCACCGGCCTCGAATCCCTCGATGGCCGCATCCTCTGCTCTGTAACCGGCTCCACCCCGGCACAGAAGGTCAAGGACACCCTGCCGGGCGTCCAGCTCCAGGAGTACGACACCTACTCCTCCTGCGTCGAAGCACTGCGCAACGGCAACGTCGACGCACTGACCACCGACGCAACCATCCTCGGTGGCTACTCCGCACAGTCCCCGGGCGACTTCAAGGTCGTCGAGCTGAAGAAGGACGGCGAGCAGTTCACCAACGAGCACTACGGCGTCGGCCTGAAGAAGGAAGACCCGGGCGCACTCGAGGCCGTCAACAAGGCACTCAACGCGCTTTACGAAGACGGTTCCTTTGACAAGTTCGTCAACGACAACCTCGACGGCGGCCAGGGTGTTGAAAAGGACAAGGTCGGCGACCTGTCCTTCGTCGAGTAGCACCCGCCGTGTGGCCGGGTGAACCCCACCCGGTCACCGAGCCCCAACCTTTCTTCATCTCCTTCACGTATTGGAAGTTCCCGCCATGGATGCAATGTGGGCTGATCTCGCGCCCAAACTGTGGCCAGCATTCTGGACCACAATCAAGCTGACGTTCTACTCCGCCATCGGATCAATGATCCTGGGCACCCTGCTCACCGCAATGCGGGTCTCCCCCGTTGCCATCCTGCGGAACCTGTCGGCGTTCTACATCAACACCGTCCGCAATACCCCGCTGACGCTGGTGATCCTGTTCTGCTCGTTTGGCCTCTACCAAAACCTTGGCCTTGAGCTCGCGAGCCGCGAATCCAGCACCTACCTTGCAGACCAAAACTTCCGCCTCGCAATCCTCGGCTTCATCCTGTACACCTCGTGCTTCGTCGCCGAATCGCTCCGAAGCGGCATCAACACCGTTCACTTCGGACAAGCCGAAGCCGCACGCTCCCTCGGACTGAGCTTCGGGCAGATCTTCTCGTTGATTATCTTCCCCCAAGCTCTGCGTGCAGCAATCGTTCCGCTGGGCAACACGCTGATCGCTTTGACGAAGAACACCACGATCGCATCGGTCATCGGCGTCGCGGAAGCATCGCTGCTGATGAAATCCACCATCGAATTCCACGCAAACCAGCTCTTCGCCATTTTCGGCATCTTCGCCCTCGGCTTCATCGTGCTCACACTGCCAACAGGGCTCGTCATCGGCTGGCTGTCTAACCGTCTGGCGGTGAAACGCTAATGCCATCCTCACTCCGCGCAACCGTGCTTTACGACGCCCCCGGGCCCAAAGCCGTACGCCGCAACTACATTTACACCGCAATCTCCATCGCTGCGCTTTTGCTCGTCGGCTGGTGGGTACTGAGCAAACTAGCCACACACGGCCAACTCGACGCTGAGCGCTGGACCCCATTCATCCAGGGAAACACCTGGACCACATACATCATCCCTGGCCTCGTCGGCACCATTAAGGCCGCCGTCGTATCGGTGCTGCTCGCAATTGTCTTCGGCGTGTTTTTCGGGCTTGGCCGGCTCGCCCCGAACAAACTCGTACGCGGGTTCTGCGCTGTGGTTGTCGAGTTCTTCCGCGCCATTCCAGTGCTGCTACTCATGATCTTCCTGTACCAGGTCTTCGCGGTATACAAGATCGTTCCACCAGCGTCGCTCGCGTTTTGGGCCGTCGTTGTGGCACTGACGCTCTACAACGGCTCCGTTATCGCCGAGATCCTCCGCGCCGGCATCAAATCGCTACCCCGCGGGCAAACCGAAGCCGCCCAGGCACTTGGCTTAAGCCACTGGCAAACCATGGGCAAGATCTTGCTGCCCCAGTCCGTCGCAGCCATGCTCCCGGCACTGATTTCCCAGATGGTCATTGCGCTGAAGGATTCCGCCCTGGGCTACCAAATTGGCTACGTCGAGGTTGTTCGCTCCGGCACGCAGGTCGCCTCTGCAAACCGGAACTACTTGGCGTCGCTCATCGTGGTGGCCATCATCATGATCCTGATCAACTACGCGCTGACAATGCTCGCTACCCGCGTCGAGCGCCAACTGCGCGCTGGCCGCGCACGCCGCAACCCGTTTGCCAAGGTGCCCACCGCCGGCAAGGAAGTCGGTTTGGACACAAAGGACACCGTGAACCTCGACTGGCAAGCCCCTGGTTACCAGCAGATCGACAATCCTGTGGAGAAACACTAACCCCCCGTGTGCGGGGTCACCACCCCGCGTCACGCGTGGGCTTCGCACTCGGCGATGCGTTCGTCGAGTGCTTCCCTCCCCAAGTGCATTGCCATCCCCTGGTGAAACCCACGGCGGGCAAGTGCCCCAACGATCCGGCGCAAAAACTTGTCGTACTCTGCCCGATCCTCGGGTGCGTGTTTCACCTTGCGTGCTGCCTTTTCGGCGACCCCGCGGGCGATGCGCTCTTCATCGTCGTCAGTAATCTGCTCGAGCGCAGCCGCACGGTCCGCACTCCCCACTCCTTTGTCACGCAGCTCCATATCGAGCGCACGAGCAGACTTTCCGCGACGCGCAGCGCGCTGGCGCACCCACTCGGAAGCAAATGCTGCGTCGTTGAGCAGGCCTGAGCCGGCGAGGTCGTCGAGAACTTCGCCGACAAGCATGGGCTCAAACTCGGCCTTGATCAGCCGACCACGCAGCTCCTCACGCGAGCGTGCCCGCTGATCCAGCAGCCCTAATGCGCGTTTGCGTACCGGCGCCTTCGCCTCCTCATGTGCGTGGTCGATGAAACCCGACCCCGGCTCGTACGCCTCGAGAGCAGCTTTGAGGCGCGCAATCTTTTCGGGGTCTGCCATATGCTACTTCTCGTCCGCCTTGGCGTCGTCTTCGTCGTCAAAATCGATGTTGGGCACCATGTCTACGGGATCATCCGACAAGGCATCGTCGTCAACATTGGCATACTTGCCCACACCAAGCGCGCGGAAGATTTTGTCTTCGATTTCGTCGGCCAGGTCCGGGTTGTCTTTGAGGAACAGGCGCGCCTTTTCCTTACCCTGCCCCAACTGGTCGCCCTCGTAGGTGAACCACGAGCCGGACTTCTTCACAATGCCGTTTTCCACGCCCATGTCGATGATGGAGGACTCCCGCGAGATGCCCTCGCCGTACATGATGTCGAACTCGGCGATCTTGAACGGCGGGGAAACCTTGTTCTTCACAACCTTCATCCTGGTGCGGTTACCGATGGAATCCTGGCCGTCCTTCAGGGTTTGAATACGGCGGACATCGCAACGCACAGACGCGTAGAACTTCAAGGCCTTACCGCCAGTGGTCGTCTCCGGGGAGCCGAACATCACGCCAATCTTTTCACGCAGCTGGTTAATGAAGATCGCGGTAGTCCCGGAGTTGTACAGCGCACCGGTCATCTTGCGCAGTGCCTGCGACATCAAACGTGCCTGGAGGCCGACGTGGGAGTCACCCATCTCGCCCTCGATTTCAGCCTTCGGGGTCAGCGCTGCAACAGAGTCGATCACGATCATGTCGATAGCACCAGAGCGCACCAGCATGTCCGCGATCTCAAGCGCCTGCTCACCCGTATCTGGCTGGGAGACCAGCAGATTGTCGGTATCCACGCCAAGCTTGCGGGCGTAGTCAGGGTCGAGGGCGTGCTCGGCATCGATGAACGCCGCGATGCCGCCTGCGCGCTGCGCCTCCGCAATCGCATGCAGGGCAACGGTCGTCTTACCGGACGACTCCGGGCCGTAGATCTCCACGACCCTGCCGCGTGGCCAGCCACCGATACCAAGGGCAACGTCGATAGCAGTGTTGCCGGAAGAGATGGACTGAATCGGCGGGCGATTCTCGTCGCCCAAGCGCATGACGGCGCCCTTGCCAAAGTCCTTCTCAATCATCGCAAGCGCAGCGTCGAGCGCGTTCTGGCGCGAGTTCGCGGCGGAAGCGGCAGTCTTCTTCTTCGTTGCCATGTGGTGTTTTCCTCCAAATTGTCGGTGGTGCGACGGTTGCCGCATCCACACTGTGTGTTAGTCCGTGCCTATTAGACGCACGCGCCTACCCTTCGGTTCCCTCCAAAACAAGGAAAGTTCCTCGGGGGCGAATACAGGAGCCACTTTAGAATGCGGCTACGACATCGAACACTGTACACGCAAGCGTGTTCGAACGGGAATTCAAAACCCGGGCCTGTCGACACCCAGTCGACGCTCTTCTGGAATGTCAAACGCCTCACACAAACCTCGCCATGCCTCGCGGGGATCGACACCACTTTCGATCAAGTCTGCAGCGGTGCGCTCGTGACCAGGAATGACCTGCGTATCGATAATCCACTTGGCTCGACCCGCGCCAAATTCGTCCTCGACCAGTTGATGAAACTCCGTCAAACGCATGACTCAACACGCTACCCGAACACGCGTTATTGAACGGCGTTCAGGTACACTGCCGCGCATGGGTAAATCCTCCACCGCGCAGGACATTGCGCTCATCGCCGTCTTCGCGGCCATCATCATCGCTCTCGGCTTCGTCTCCATCCCCGTCGGCGCCGCAGGCGTGCCTATCGTGCTACAAAACGCAGCCATCATCCTCGCCGGCCTCGTCCTCGGCTGGCGCCGCGGCCTGTTCACCGCAGGTATCTTCCTCCTGGTCGGCCTCGCACTACCCGTGCTTGCAGGCGGCCGCACCGTCATCTCCGCACTCGGCGGCACGACCGTGGGCTACCTTGTGGGCTACCTCGTCTCCGCTACCGTCGCGGGCCTGATCGCCTACCGTGCGCCATTCCGCCGCAACACCGCAGCTACGATCGGCGTCCTCATCGTCGCCGGCTACGTTGCCCTGTTCTTCCAGTACCTCTGCGGCGTATTCGGCCTCATGGCCCGCGCTGAGATGTCCTTCGGCGCAGCATGGGCCGCACAGGTGCCATTCCTGCTGCCTGACGCCGGCAAGGTCGCTCTCATGATCGCCATCGCAATCGCGGTGCACCAGGCGTTCCCTGACCTGCGCGGTAGTCGTCGATAAGCACGATGCCCGTCATCGAATTCAAAGGCGCAGCCGTCACCTACGACGGCAACACCGTCCTTCAGCCACTCACCACGCGCCTGAGTGAGCAACGCATCGGCATCATCGGCTCCAACGGTTCCGGCAAATCCACCACCGTGCGCCTCATCAACGGACTCATCGAACCCACTTCAGGGCAAGTGCTTTACGACGACCTCTCCCCCACCACCCAAGGCCGCGACGTCCGCAAACGCGTCGGATTCGTCTTCTCCGACGCCGAATCCCAAATCGTCATGCCACGCGTCTCCGACGACGTCGCCTTCTCTCTTCGCCGCTTCAAACTCCCCCGCGACGAAGTGCGATCGCGTGTCGACGACGCTCTCGCCCGCTTCGAACTCACCGACCTCGCCGAAAACTCACCGCACACCCTGTCGGGCGGCGAAAAACAGATGCTCGCACTTGCATCCGTGATGGTGATCGAACCAGACACCATCATCGCAGACGAACCCACGACACTGCTTGACCTGCGCAACCGCAAACGAATCGTGCGCGAACTTAACGCACTCGAGCAGCAACTCATCGTGGTCACACACGACCTGGACATGCTGCGCGACTTCGAACGCGTCCTCGTCATCGACGACGGCACACTCGTCTACGACAGCAACCCCGCCGACGCCATCGCGTTCTACACCGACCTCATGGATAACAAACCATGATCCGCGAACTCCCCCTCGGTGTCTACATCCCCGGCGACACACTGCTCCACCGCATCCAGCCAGCGCTGAAGTTCGTGCTGCTGGTGGTCTTCATCATCGGGGTCACTGTCCTGCCCACCCGGCCCTGGCACGCAGCCGCCGCACTCGGGTTTGTGCTGGTGCTCTACTTGTGGGCACGCATCCCAATGAAGATTGCGTGGCGCCAACTCGTGCCACTCCTGCCCTTCCTGATCTTTTTAGGCGCGTTCATGGTGTGGCAAAACGGCGTCGAATCGGCGGCCACACTTCTTATCGGGCTGCTTGCTACCATCGCTGCGGCGAACCTTCTCACACTGACCACCCCGGTCCAGGAACTCCTTGACGCCCTCGACCGCGCACTCGCACCGTTGGGACGCACAGGCGAACTCATCTCGCTCACCATCGCGTTAACCATTCGACTGATTCCGCTGACACTCGCGACCGCAAACGAAGTCCTCGACGCCCGCAAAGCCCGCGGGGCTGGCTTCTCCCTCCTAGCGTTCGGCACTCCCCTGGTCATCCGCTCCGTACGACGGGCGAAGATGATCGGTGAAGCGCTCATGGCGCGCGGCGCCGTCGACTAACCCCACGCAGCGAAAAGGCCCGAAGCGATGTGCTTCGGGCCTTCGACGTTGTGATTTACTCGCCGCGCAGTTCGCGCATGCGCTGCGCAACCGCATCATCGCTGACGTTAGCGTCGGTAGCGGACTGCCCCGGCTCAATCGCCTGCTTCTTGCCAGCGGTGAGCTCGCCTGCCATCTCCGCACGCAGCTGCTCCAAGCGGCCGTGACCAGCCATCTGGATACCGGCCTGCTCAACCTCAGCCATACGACCCTGAATGGAGTTCTGCGCCAACTCGGCGGCACCAAGCGCGTTAGCGTAACGACGCTCAATCTTCTCACGAACCTGATCCAAGTTCGGACCGGACGCAGTAATCGAGTTCATCGACTGCATCGTCTCCGAAACCTTCTCCTGCATCTTCGCCTGCTCAAGCTGCGACAGGAGCTTCGAGCGCTCAGCAACCTGCTGCTGCAAGTGAGCCGCGTTGCGCTCCACAGCCTGCTTCGCCTGGGCTGCCTGCTGCAGCGCCTGGTCGTGGAGCTGCTTAGTATCCTCCACACCCTGCTCAGCGGTGACCAGCTGTGCCGCAAACGCCTCCGCGGCGTTTTCGTACTCCTGTGCCTTCTGCGCGTTGCCCTCGCCGCGAGCCTTATCAGCAAGCTTGAGCGCCTGGCGGGCATTCGCCTGCAGCTTCTCAACATCCTCGAGGCGACGGTTGAGCTGCATCTCCAACTGACGCTGGTTACCAATCACCGCGGCAGCCTGCTGCGACAGTGCCTGGTGCTGGCGCTGCGCCTCGTTGATGGCCTGCTCAATCTGGATCTTCGGGTCAGCGTTCTCTTCGATCTTGTTGTCGAAGAGAGCCATCAGGTAGTTCCAGAACTTGGAAAAGGGGTTCGCCATGGCTAATCACCGCGACCTTTCATCTTCATTAGTTAGTGCGTCAAACTCCACCCACAATAGTCGGGTGAGCTCCGTTACGCTTCCGCAGCCGCCGGAGAGGTAACCGCGAGTTCCTCGTTGAAGGAATGCAGCGACATATTCGCCACCGCTTCCAGCAACACCTCAGACACCGTGGTGTCCAGTGCCTCGCACAGCGCTGCAAGCAGTTCAGAGGACACTTCCTTGCGACCGCGCTCCAGCTCCGAGATGTAGCCGGAAGACACGCGAGCCTCCTTCGCCAACGTGCGAAGGGTTACGCCCTTATCAGCGCGAAAAGCGCGCAGCGACATACCGAGGGCTTCGCGGAACAGCGGCTCACGCGCTGGGGCGGATGCAATCGGCAGTTCTACCGGGGCTTCGTAAAGCAGAGTCGTAGTTGTCATCAGCTGCTCCAACGATCGGTGGTCTAGTTTTGTTCCCGAACGCCAGTCAGCGCACCAACCAGGGCCGCTTCGACCGCGCGTCGGCGAATCTCGTTCCGCGACCCTGCGAGGACTCGGACAGGGGTCGCATGTCCATCGACAAGCGCATACCGGCCCGCTTCCGAATCGAGCAGTTCCGCAGCTTGCGACGACGCCGTCCACTTCGGCCCCGCCAGCCCAATCCACACCGTGCCAGCCGGCATACCGTCTTGCGCACCGGGCCCTGCGACGCCAGTAAGCGCAACCGCCCAATCCGTCCCGCACACCTTACGAGCACCGCGCGCCATCTCGCGGGCCACCGCCGCGGAGACCACGCCTTCTTCCTCAATCAGGTCGGCCGGAACGTGGGCCAACTCGGTTTTGAGCTCCGCCGAGTACGTCACCAAACCGCCGACGAGTACGTCGGAAGCACCCGGCACGTCCGCAAGGGTCGCAGCAGCAAGCCCGGCAGTCAGCGACTCGCAAAAAGCGATGGTTTGGTTCCGGGAACGTAGTTCGTCGATAAGCAATTGCGCCGTCGTCATTTGTTCGCCTTTCCTGCATCAACCAAATACTGCACACCCGTAACCACGGTGACCGCCACCGCGAGCAACATCACCACAAACACCGGCGTATCCGCCCATGCGGGCAACGGACACAAGTACAGGCCAACCGCCAGCGACTGCAGGACAGTCTTCACCTTGCCACCCTTCGACGCCGGCACCACCAGACCGCGACGCAACATCCACATGCGCCACACCGTGATCCCCAACTCACGAGCCACGATCACCACAGTGACCCACACCGGCAACGGCCCCGCAATATTCAACGTAACCAGCGCAGTAATCATCAACGCCTTGTCCGCGATCGGATCAGCAATCTTGCCGAAATCCGTAATCAGCCCCCGCGCACGAGCGATATCCCCGTCAAGCTTGTCTGTGATCATCAACGCCACAAACAGGCCAAACGCCCACCACCAGCGCTCCGAAAGCACCAGCCACGCGAACACAGGAATGAACAGAATCCGCAGAGACGTCAACACATTCGGCAGATTCCAATTCGACGGCTTATCCGTTTGCATCACGCGATCCACCATACCCATCTCACGCGTTCCACCTAGACTGCCCTCCATGAAGTATTTCGCAGCAACCTACACCTACGGCGAGCAAACGCTTGTCGACGACACCCGCCCCGCCCACCGCGAATTCATCTCCTCGCAACTCGCACTCGGACGCATCGTGGGATCCGGCCCTTTTATCGGCGCCAATCAAGCCCTGATCATCCTGCAACTGCCCGACACTGCCACTGAAGCTGATGCGGCGGCCGTGCTGGATCAAGACCCATACACGACCGCCGGCGCACTCGCAGCGCGCGAGATCCGGGAGTGGAACCCGGTGATGAATATCTTCGGCTAAGCCTTCCTACCGCCACGCGCGACATCGAGGTGGGCGGTCTCGCGCGATCCCGTCGCGGTGTGATCGCCCTTGCCAGATGTCGCCGGATCGTCGATCCACTCAACATGGTGTCCGTGACGGTCGACCTTGCGGCGGTTGCCGTGGTCGTCGAAATCAATGTGGTACTGGTTTTCGTTCGGATCACGAACACCAGCCTTCACGTCAGCGCGGTCCTTGATCACCGAGGCAATCGCGGTAATGATGAGCACGCCGACAATCACCAGCAGCGACGTCACGGTGCCGATCTCCGGAACAGCCACATTCTCGCCACCGTTAATGAACGACAGGTTATTCTCGTGCAACGCGTGCAGCAGCAGCTTCACACCAATGAAGCCCAGCACCACCGCAAGGCCATACGGCAAGTACACCAGACGATCCAACAGACCGTTGAGCAAGAAGTAGAGCTGACGCAGGCCAAGCAGTGCGAACGCGTTGGCGGTGAACACGAGGAAGGATTCCTGGGTGATGCCGTAGATCGCCGGGATGGAGTCGAAGGCGAACATCACGTCGATGAAACCGATGGACAGCAGGGCGACGAACAGCGGCGTGACAGCCTTCTTTCCGGCCTGAGTCCTCGAAACGAGACGGTCGGAGTGGTACGACTTGGTTACCGGGATGACCTTGCGTAGCGTCTTGACCACCATCATGTCGTTCGGATCCGGATCCTCCTGATCCGTCACCTCGTCGTACACCATCTTGATCGCGGTGTAGATCAGGAAGGCGGCGAAGATGTAGAACACGTCCGACCAGGCCTCGATGATCACGGCACCCAACAGAATGAATACGAGACGGCAGATCAGCGCGATCACGATGCCGATCAGCAACACCTTTTGCTGATACGCGCGTGGGATCTTGAACGCACCCATGATCAGCGCGAACACGAAAAGGTTATCGACCGACAGCGACAGCTCAGTGATGTAGCCGGTGAAGAACTGCATGCCGTGTTCGCCGTCCCACAGCCACCACACGATCCCGCCGAAAATGCAGGCCATGGTCATGTAGAACAGGGCCCAGCCGCCCGATTCCTTCATCGTCGGCTCGTGCGGGGTACGCACGTGCGAGACGAAGTCAAAGATGAAAAATCCCAGGATCACCGCAGAGGTGATCAGCCAAATACTTAACGGCACATGCATGCGTTTAATCCTCCGGTAGCAGAAACAACCGGAGGTCTCCCCCACCCAAGTGGGCTGTTCGGACCGGGGCCATCACTTTTCGACGACACCGTGTTGACGATCCAGAACACTTCCGGGGTACTCCCCTCCAAGTGGGTAACACAATACACACACTTTTTTGGTGTCGCGAATGTGGATAACCACCCCAGTTTGTTGATGTGTCAACGCGGTTATCCACAAGGGCCCTGCCGGGCATTGCGCAACTGGTTTAACGTGCGAGGCATGAGCCCATTTGAAACCTTCCTCGCGGACCTACCCACGGTGGATAGCCTGCAAGGCTTCAACCGTGCAGCCGCACTTGCCAGCCGCTGCCGGCCAGCAACCGTGACCGCCTGGGGCCGCATCCACGACGTCTACTTCGGCGCCACAAAGTGGACCAAGCAGCAGCGCCGAGCCCTGGAGGCGGCCCGCGCTGGCGCGTTCGACTTGGACCGGCTGTCGTACATCGAGAACCGGCTGACTGCAATCGACGATGAGAGCGAGCGTTGGCGCGCGCGCCACAAGCTCCTCGCCGTCCACGGCAGCTTCGCCGCACTGCGCCAGGCCGCAAAAGACCTCATCCCACCCACGGCGCCGAGGATGCCGAAGGCACAGGTCACGTTCTCCTGCTCCACCCTTGGGATGCGGACGATGAGGGTCACCGCCTCCGAGCGAGACATCGCGGATCTCGAGCACGCCCTGCGCCAGCACGTGGACAGCTCACGGCCCGCGGCACCACAGATGCTTGATGCGTTCTTGACATTGCTTCGCGACGGCACCTCCATCCCACACGTCGCTCCCCGCCCGATAGTGCTCGCACCGCTACCTGAGCACATCCGGATCCTCTCCGGCGACGGCGAGGATGTGACCCTCGTACTTACCGACGGCACCACCATGACCGGAGCCGAGTACCTCAATCTCACCTTCGGTGAAATCGCCCTGTTCCACCCGCAAGCCGGGGCGGTGAACCTCTACCGGACACAGCGCTTCGCCAACAAAAAACAGCGCGACCTCGCACGCCTGCTCATGCCTCGTTGTCCCTTCCCCTCTTGCCGTCATGGAGCTGACTCGTGCGAGATTCACCACATCACGGCCTGGAAGCACGGCGGAGAAACCAACATAGATAACCTCGCACCCCTGTGCAGCTACCACAACCGGGTCAACGACGACGACCCTTGGCACACCAGTCGAGGGCGCATCGAAATCATCAACGGCACCCCGACATGGGTCTCGCCAAGTGGTGTGCCGGTTCCCGTGACCGAAGCGGGGGCAATGCAGCAACTCTTCGGCTAGCGGCTACTTAACGACGAAAACCCGCACACGGCGGGTTATTCGACATGCCCTCAGACAGGCTAGAAGGCTCCCCCAGTGGGGTTGTACGTGGCGGTAACGGTGCGGGTGTCGCCGTCGGTGCCGCCAGTGTCACTGCCAGAGTCAGGGCCGTCGGTGGTGGTGTCGTCGTCAAGCATGATGTCCTTGGGTGCCTCAGCCGGATCGGCGCCCTTGATCATCCAGATGATCGTCTCCAACTCCTCCGGTTTGACCAACACCTCGCGAGCCTTCGACCCCTCAGACGGGCCGACCACACCGCGAGATTCCATCAGGTCCATCAGGCGGCCAGCCTTGGCGAAACCGATACGCAACTTGCGCTGCAGCATCGACGTCGAACCCAGCTGGGAGGTCACCACCAGCTCGACGGCCTCGAGGAGGTCGTCCATGTCCTTACCGATGTCGTCGTCAATGACCTTGGCTTCCGCCTGCTTATCCTCCGTGACGCCCTCAACGTAGTCGGGTTCGTCCTGTTGGGACTTCGCAGCGTCGACAACCGCCTGGATCTCCTCGTCCGAAACGAACGCGCCCTGCATACGCTGCGGCTTGCCGGCACCCTGCGGGATGAACAAACCATCACCCATACCGATGAGCCTCTCGGCACCGCCCTGGTCGAGGATCACGCGAGAGTCCGTCAACGACGAGGTCGCAAACGCAAGACGCGACGGCACGTTCGTCTTAATCAGACCAGTCACCACATCCACGGACGGACGCTGGGTCGCAAGCACCAAGTGGATACCGGCCGCACGCGCCTTCTGCGTGATACGAACGATCGAGTCCTCGATTTCCTTCGGCGCAGTCATCATCAGGTCTGCCAACTCGTCGACAACACACACGATGAACGGGTACGGACGCATCTCACGCTCCGACCCCGGAGGGGCCGTCAGCTCACCAGAGCGCACCTTGCGGTTGAAGTCCTTGATATGGCGCACGCGCGCGGACTTCATGTCCATATAGCGCTGCTCCATCTCCTCCACCAACCACTGCAAGGCTGCGGCCGCCTTCTTCGGCTGAGTGATAATCGGCGTGATCAGGTGCGGGATGCCCTCGTACGGGGTCAGTTCCACCATCTTCGGGTCCACCAGGATGAGGCGGACCTCCTCAGGGGTGGCGCGCGTGAGCAACGAGATGAGCATGGAGTTCACGAACGCTGACTTACCGGAACCCGTCGAACCCGCAACCAGCAGGTGCGGCATCTTCTGTACCGACGACGCGATGAAGTCGCCTTCGATGTCCTTGCCCAGACCGATGAGCATCGGATCGTCCTGCGACGCCACGTTCGGTGCGTCGAGCACGTCGCGCAGGCGCACCATTTCGCGGTCAGCGTTGGGTACCTCGATGCCGACGGCGGATTTGCCGGGGATCGGGGTGAGCAGGCGGACGTTGTCGGTGGCCACCGCATAGGCGAGGTTGGACTGCAGGTTGGTGATCTTGGAGACCTTCACACCTGGGCCAAGTTCGCCCTCGTAACGGGTCACTGTCGGGCCGCGGGAGAAGCCGGTGACTTGTGCGTTGACGTTGAATTCTTCGAAGACATCGGTGATGGCTTCGATCATGCGGTCGTTGGCTTCGGTGCGCGTCTTCGGCGGGTTGCCGGGGATGAGCAGGTCGGTTGAGGGCAGGGTGTAGTCGCCCTGCGGGATCTTGCGTACCTGCTTCGGTGCCGGTGGTTGGGTTTCGGACTTTGGGGTGGTTGCAGGGATTTTGGAGGCGTCGATGCCGGAGCGTGCGGCGATGGCTTTCGCCATCTGCTCGCGCGAGGTCTCGACGGCATCGGGGGCCACTGCTTGTCGACGATCCGACGTCTCTTCCGGGCGCTCCAACACCTTCGTCTCGTTGGGGTTGTTGTCGGCGCGGGTCGTCTGCGCTGGTGCCGGCGCTGGCGTCGGTGCAGGGCGACGCTTCGGACGAGGAACGGCCGTGGTCGCCTCCGGTTCTGCTTCTGGTTCGGAGGTGTCGTCGGTGTCGTCGGTGTCGTTAAGGTCGTCGGCGAAGTCGAACAGGTCGTCGTCTTCGTCCTCGTTGGTGGGGTAACTCTCCATCGGCGTGCGCGGGCGGCGCGGACGGGGCATCAGACGTGGCGCTGGACGCGACGCGCGTGGGCGTGGGCGGTCGCGGCCTTCTGTAATGTCATCGAGGTCTGCGTCGACGTGCGAGTACGGGTCGTCGTCCTCATCGTCTTCTGCGTTGAGCATGCCGGTAACGAGGCCCTTGACGTAGTCGTAGGCCTCGCGCACCGTAATACCTGTCGCTTTGAGCGCACCGTACAGCACGATCAAGCCCAGCAGCGGCACGGCAACGAACGAGGAAAAACCAGCAGCGAGCAAACCACCGGTGAAGGCACCGATCGCGCCGCCAGCGATCCTGCGGTCTTCCCATGCCGAAGGGTTGCCGGCAAACACGTGGATGAGGCCAAGCATCGCCACTGCGATGATGCTGAAGCCCAGAGCGGCGCGTGCGCGAACCTCGTCGCTCGCGCGCACGTTAAGCATGAGCGCAATAGCGACGCCGACGAGCACGACCGGCAGGATCAGCGCACCCGCACCGATCAACCAATGGGTGCCGGTGGAGATCAAATCCCCGACCGGGCCCGCAACATCGAACCACACTGAGCCGCCGATGACGGCCGCGAGGCCGATAAGTACAAGACCCCATGCGTCGGCGTGGTGCTCGAAGGTGCTGGAACGCGGCGTGGGGTCGTCGTCACGCTGTTCGAGCTCGTCGTGGTCGTCGTACTGGTCGCGTCGCGGGCGACGGCGTGAGGTACTCAGATTCTCTTCTTCCTGCTCATGGTGGCGCGGCTCGCGCCGGAGAAACGAACCGACGCCGCGGGCTGCGGCGCCGAGGGAACTACCGACCACTTTGTACGCAGAGCCGACGCGCTCATCGGCAGTGTCGGCGGCCACGGTGGAAGAGGTCGGCGGGTGTGTCATCGACACCGGCCCGCCGTAGCGGGTGCCGTCCGCCGAGCGGCGTGAAGAAGACCGCGAGTTACGCGGTGCGGTGTTTTTGACAGACATGGGTGTAACTCTAACGCCTTAAGTCACATTTTCCCCATACGCCACACCAGAGGCACGGTGTCAAGCGTTAAATCTTGACATCCAGGCCATCGAGCGCTTCCAATGCGCCGGTCAGTTCAATCTCCGCAGCGTTGCGACCCGATACCCACAACAGCAATTCGCCGGGTGCTCCGCTGACGCGCACGACGTCGTCGCCACGCTGTGCCACCCCTGCCTTATCCCCGAGAGTCACCGGCGGCAGGTCCGGCGGTGTCAGAATCACGGGCGCTTGAGCCTTGCGCAACGTCATCGCGCCGAAGCGCTTCGCCAGCGCCAAAAGCTGCGCGTTCACCGTGCGAGAAAAGTCGCGCGGGCGCACCTCTCCCCCACTCCGGCGCACATCCTCGTGGTGAATAAAGTGCTCGGCAGTGTTCATTGCAGCATCGAACGGCTTGATCCACACCGGCGGGCCGGCCGCCCACTCGTTCACCACCTCGGTGTATGGGCGGGCCTTCACCTTTGAGGTTTCCTTCTCCGTCATACCCGACAGTGCGTCCACGAACATGCCCGGCAACGCCAAGGGCTTCGACTCGCGGATCAGCAGGTGTGCGGCCAAGTCGAAGGTGTTCCACCCTTCGTTCAAGGTGGGCGCATCAGGGCCTACCTCAAGGAACAACTCGGCCAGACGTGAGCGTTCTCGTTGTGCAAAAGACATGCCAACGAGCATAGCCACGAGCCTTTAGAGCAGCTGCGCGCTCCGGAACACGCTAAAGAGATTCTGCTCGATATTGATGAAAACTCGGAGTACAGGTGCGAACATCGCCCACGTCTTGTCAGTGGTCACGACCCGACCCGACGCGCCGTAACCCAAATCGGTGACCGTCTGACCTTCGACGTAGCACCCCTGCATGCCACCTTTGTAGTGAGCGCACAGGATCTGGTCGCCGTCGAAACGACCCAGCACGCGAATCGCATCGTTATTAGCCGAGTAGTAGTCCTGATCACCAGGGCGCACAACGTCGTGGCTCATCCAGTATCCGGTGTAGCCCGGATCGTACGGAACCGGTGTCCCCTCCGGCAGCGGATGTGCTCGCTCGTCGGCAAGTGCAGGCGTGGCTGTGAGAAGGGTCGCGGTGGCGGTGAGTGCTACGAGTGACTTTTTCATACCTCTGAAATAGCAAAATCGGGGCCCGGCGTTACGGCCAGACCCCGATTTGGGGGTTAACGCAGCGAACTAGCGGGACTCGCGAGTAGCGGCGATTTCTTCCTCAGTCGCGATGTGGTTGTCGGACGACATCGGCACAACGGTCGGCAGGATCACAGGCTGACGCTTGTAGTTCTGCTCGATCGCGCGCGAGACCTTGCGGCGAATCTGCTGCACCATGCGGAACGGATCGTTCTCGCCTTCCGCAGCGAGGTCACCCATGACGGCTTCGACCCCCTCGACGACCTTCTTGTTGAAGTCGCGGTCATCGTCGGAGTAGCCGGTCGTCGATACGCGAGGTGCTTCGAGGAGACGACCGGTGGCGTCGTCGATAACGCAGGTAATCGACACGACACCGCCGGATGCCAGCGACGTACGATCGGCGAGCACGTCCGGGTCGACATCACCCATGGTCACGCCGTCGACGTAAAGCTGGCCCACCTGGTACTGGCCGGCAACCTTGATGTTGCCCTTGTGCATATCGACGACAACACCATTCTGGGCAAGCGCCGTGTTGTTCGGCTTCACACCAGTAGAGATCGCGAGCTCCTTGTTCGCGCGCATGTGACGCCATTCGCCGTGCACCGGCATGGCGTTGCGCGGGCGTGCTGCGTTGTACAGCGCAAGCAGCTCGCCAGCGTAGCCGTGGCCGGACGCGTGAACGTGCGCCTCAGCGTTGGTGATCACGTTCGCACCGATCTGGGCGAGGTTGTTAATCACCGCAAACACGGCCTCCTCGTTGCCCGGAATGAGCGAGGACGACAGGATGATCGTGTCGCCGTCATGGATGGTGATCTGACGGTGCTCGCGGCGAGACATGCGCGACAGTGCCGCCATCGGCTCACCCTGCGTACCCGTAGTGATCAGTACCGTCTTATGCGGGGCCATCTTCGCGGCTTCTTCGATCGGAATGATCGTGCCCTTCGGAGCCTTGAGCAGGTTCATCTTCTCCGCAATCTCCATGTTGCGGAGCATGGATCGGCCGTTGAAGGCAACCTTGCGGTTGTTGGCCACAGCGGCGTTGACCGCCATCTGCACACGTGCAACGTTGGAGGCGAACGAGGCAATGACAACGCGCTGGCGAGCATTACCGACGAGGCGGATCAGCGTCTCCTCAATACCCGCCTCAGAGGCGGAGATGCCCGGGATGGTGGCGTTGGTGGAGTCACACATGAACAGGTCGATGCCCTCGTCGCCAAGACGCGACAGGGCCGGCAGGTCGGTCGGCTTGCCGTCGTACGGGGTCTGGTCAACCTTGACGTCGCCGGTCATCACGACGTGTCCGGCACCGGTCTTGATGGATACGCCGAGGCACTCCGGAATGGAGTGGTTGACGTGCCAGAAGCGCAGGCGGAACGGGCCGACGGTGACCTCGGAGTCCTTGTTCACGTCGTTGAGCTTCGGACGCTGGCGGTGCTCCTGCGTCTTTGCCTTGATCAGGGCGTTGGTGAACTTGGACGAGTAGATCGGGATGTCGTGGCGCAGCTTCAGCAGCCACGGGATCGCACCGATGTGGTCTTCGTGGCCGTGGGTGACGATGAGCGCGTCGATCTTGTCCAGCTTGTTCTCAATCGGGCCGAAGTCCGGCAGGACCAGGTCCACGCCCGGCTCGTCGGAGTTCGGGAACAGCACGCCACAGTCCACGATGAGCAGACGGCCGTTGTATTCGAAGACCGTCATGTTGCGGCCGATTTCGGAAATACCACCGAGTGCGTAGATACGCAGGGTGTCCTTGGCCAGTTTCGGCGGGGCTGGCAAGCGCTTGGTCAGGTCGGCGCCTTGCATTCCCTTCACCGGGTTGCGACGACCGCCGCCCTGGTTGCCACCGCGACCACGGCCACGGCGACGGTTTCGGCTGCTGCCACCACCGTTGCCGCCACCACCGTTGTTGCCGCCGTTACCACCACGGTTGCCGCGCGGCCTTTCGCCGCCATTGCGACCACCGTCGCGACCGCCATCACGGCCCGCGTCGCCGCCATTATCGGCGGTGTTCTTCTGTGCGTTTGTGTCCGGGGTCTCCGGAGCTTGGAAGACCGGCTGTTGATCAGCCGGTTCCGGGGGTCCTGCCTTGCGCGTCACCTTGCGGGCGCGGTTGCGGGGTTCGTTCATATTTATAGGACTCCAGCCTCTTTCATATCTTCTTGGAGCCGCTTGACCTGCTCGGCTGTCGCTGGTGCGACAGGCAGGCGCGGGTCTCCCACTTCGATGCCCTGCAGTCGCAGAGCTGCTTTTGCAAATGTCACGCCACCCAGCTCGGCCTGCTGCCGTGCGAGGACGTTGAGTACGTTGGCGTTGATTTCCCGTGCGCGGGTGAGGTCGCCGGCCTCGAATGCGTCCACGAGTCCCCGCAGCGCTTGTGGTGCTGCGTGTCCGACGACGGAGATAACTCCGGTTGCGCCGAGTGTGAGCCAGGGCAGGTTGAGCGGGTCGTCGCCTGAGTACCACGCCAGGCCTGTCTCTTGGATGAGGCCTGCGGCTTCGAAGAGGTCGCCGCGGGCGTCTTTCATTGCCTGAATGTTGTCGACCTCGGCGAGTTCGCGGATCGATTCGGCAGTGATGGGGATCCCGGAGCGTCCCGGGATGTCGTAGAGGCAGACGGGTAGGTCGGTTGCGGCTGCGATTGCTTTGAAGTGCGCGACTACTCCGGCCTGTGAGGGTTTGGAGTAGTAGGGGGTGACTGCGAGCAGGGCGTCTGCGCCCGCGTCTGCAGCTTGTTGTGCCAGCGTGACTGCGTGGCGGGTGTTGTTGGAGCCGGCTCCAGCGACGATTTTTGCGTTGGTGCCAACTTCTTCGCGCACTGCTTTGAGCAGCTCAACCTTTTCTTCTGCGCTGGTTGTTGGGGATTCGCCGGTGGTTCCGGCGAGGACGAGTGTGTCGATTCCGTTTTCTACAAGGTGGGCAGCAAGCCGACGTCCTGCGGCGAGGTCGAGGTTGCCGTCGGAATCAAACGGCGTAACCATGGCGACGCAGACGGTGCCGAATGTGTTGGCACCTGTATCAACTTTGCATGATGAGCCCATGAGCAAGAAGAATACCTCCTATTGACACGTATGTGCTTATCGACGTTCCCCTGCCGCCAAATCTTCAAACACCAAGGGCGCTTCCGGCTGGAGCACATCGAGGCACGCGCGTGCGATCATTCTGATTTCTTTGTCTTCATATTTTCCGCTGTGCTTTTCGACGAAACCACGCCACGCCCCGTACGACCCTGTGATTACCAGTTGCGTTGCGGTGGCTAAGGGCTGAAGCAAGCGTGCTGCTTCGGTGGCTCGTTTGCGCCGAGAGAGCAGGTTGGGGTCGTCGACAAGCACGTGCTCGAGACCGTCGAGGAGTTCTTGGCGGATGAATGCAATGTGTTCGATGGCGGTGTCAAACAGGTTGACAAGGTCCTCGTCTTCCGCGATGAGGTGCGGGACGACCGCGCCGTCGTCGTCACGCAGGCTCACCGCGAAACCGGGGTGTGCACGGATGATTTCTGCCGCGGCGCGCGATACCCCGTACACGTGGAGGGTGGCGCTGGCGTGGGCGAGAAGGTCGGTGCGGTCGTCGTCGATAAGCCTGCGCAGCACTGTTTCGGCGTCGTGGGACGACATTGCGGCGTGCGCGATAACCGCCTCTGCGTCGGTGACATCGGTGCCGCCTGCGGGGCGGGTGTTGCGCAGGGCGGTTGCGGCGACGAGTTCGGCACGCATTTAGAGCCCGAGGTACTCGTCGAGGCCGATCGTCAGACCTGGACGGTTGGCCACTTCGCGCACACCAGTCAAAACACCTGGGACGAAGGATTCACGGCCGTAAGAGTCCTGACGGATGGTCAGTGACTGATCGGTGGTGCCGAAAATGACCTCTTCGTGCGCGACCATGCCCTGCATGCGTACCGCGTGGACAGGCACACCGTCGACATCGGCGCCGCGGGAGCCGTCGAGTGCTTGCTCGGTCGCGTCCGGCATCGCGTCCATACCGGCTTCCTTGCGGGCCTGTGCAATTCCCTGCGCTGTCTTGACTGCGGTGCCGCTCGGCGCGTCGAGTTTGTTCGGGTGGTGGAACTCGACGACCTCCGCCGACTCGAAGAATGGCGCCGCCTGGCGGGCAAACGCCATGGTGAGTACCGCAGAGATGGCGAAGTTCGGAGCGATGAGCACGCCGACGCCCTCGTTGGCGGCGCACCAGTCGCGGACCTGCTGGTAGCGGGCATCGTCGAAGCCAGTCGTGCCGACAACGCAGTGGATGCCGTTGTTAATGCAGAACTCCAGGTTGTCCATCACCGCGTTCGGGGTGGTGAAATCGACGATGACGTCGACGCCTTCGTCGACAAGCGATTGCAGCGAGGCCCCCTTGTTGATCTCCGCCGCCAGCTCGAGATCTTCCGCCTTCTTCACTCCGGCGACGACTGCCGAGCCGACCTTGCCCTGTGCGCCAAGCACTCCAACCTTGATCATGTGCATCCTTTCTTTCGCTCGCCCGCAATGGTAGCGCCACCTAAGCTGGGCGACTATGAAACGCCACACGACACTACTTATCCCGGGTGCCATTGCGGCGCTGCTGCTCGGCGCGTGCTCTGCGGACAACGACGCCGGCACCGACGCCAGTACCGACGCCACCGTTACAGCACCAACGTCGCAGAGCACGACCGCTACCTCGAGCGAAGCGGCGACGACCACTGATGTCTCCCCTGCCGCAGCAGCTGCCCCCGTAGAGCCACCCACCAAAGATGGGTTCTCGCTCGAAGACACACACATCCAGTCCGAGCAACTCGCCGAGATGATGGTCGAAGACGTGCGTGCTGGTTCGCACGAGGGATACGACCGCCTCGTAGTGGAACTGTCTGGCACCGGTTCGCCGAGCGTGATCGCCGGGTACGACACCGACCCGCGCCAGCAGGCTTCCGGCTTCCCACTGAAACCCGCCGGTAATGCGTACTTCACGCTGATCATCCAGGGTGTGCCGCTAAGTATGTCTGCAGATGAGGCAGTCTTGGCTAAGTCCAGCCCTGCCGGCGTGGCGGCCGGCAGCATCACGGAGATCGCGGACGGCGGCGTGTTCGAAGCGGACGCCCAGTACGTTGTCGGTTTGGACAAGCAGCGCCCGTACAAGCTCAGCGTGCTTGAAAACCCGACCCGCATCGTCGTGGACTTTCAGAAGTAATGAACGCCACATCGTGGCTTGGGCTCGCCTTCGTCATCGGGGTGAGTGTCCTTGGGTTGTTCGTCTTGTGGCGCAAGTTGCGCGAGATTCAGCGCAGCGATCTTGACGACGACGCCAAGCGCCGCTGGGGCCTGCTTTTCGGTATCTCGCCGCTTGCCGGATTGTTTACGTGGAATCGTCGCGAAGAATTGCTCGGCCATCGTGACGATTCGGAAGAAACTTCCAGTGAGACAGGTCAAGATACAGCGTGATTGTGTTACGCTTCACACCATGCCAAAGCCACAGCCATCAGATAACTTCGACGACCTGCTCGACGGCAGTGTCAAAACCGGTAAGCGCGACGTAAAACGCGCACCGCTCGGCCCTGACTCGCTGCTGTGGAAATGGGGCGCCGACAACCGCATTCAACTCCTGCGCGGCTACACCGGCGTGCTGCAGAATATGCACCCAGCCATCGGCCAGTCACTGCTGGACCACTCGAAGTTTTTCGAGGAGCCTTTCGCACGCCTTGAGCGCTCCACCCCTCAAATCATCGCGTCGATTTACGACGACCAGGACGTGATCGGTAAACAAATCCGCGATTACCACGTAGATATCAAGGGCAAGCTCCGCGACGGCAAGCGCTACCACTCGCTCAACCCAGAAACCTACTGGTGGGCACACGCAACATTCGTCTACCGTGTCATCCTCGCTCAGGAACTGTTCGGGACCCCGTTTACCCACGCGGAGAAAGACCAGATCGTGCGCGAAGGCGTGACCTGGTGGGACTTGTACGGCCTGTCCGAGCGCCCTGTCATTGACAACTACGACGACCTGATCGCCTACATCGAAGAGATGGAAGACACTGTGCTTGAGCGCAACGATACGGTCGATTTCGCGCTGCGTACCGCCCGCGTCGAACCGGTGAAGGCACCGGATGGTGTCCCCGAGGCTGTGTGGAAGGTCATCTGGAAGCCGATCATGCGCAGCGTGATTTGGCTGACTGTTGGCACGCTCAACGACAAGGAGCGCCAGATCCTCGACCTTGAGTGGACGCACCGCGACCAGCGCCGCTTCAACCGAATCGCAAGGTTTATCCGCAGTGTGTTCAAAATCCTGCCTGGGGACAAGCGCTACATGGAGCCAGGGCGCTCGCTGATGATCAAAAACGGCATGATCTCCGGCAAGTACAAGGAACCGAAACTGATCACCCCGTACTCTCCGAAGGGCCAAGACGCAACGTCCGGCGGTTGCCCCGTCTAGCATCGGCGTTATGCTGCCAAAACGTCTCCGCGAACAACCACTGCCCGCACACCTTCAGAGCGAGCTCGTCGCCCTGACGACGAACCACGGCGGCGAGGTGATCTCCGTCGCATCTCCGCTTATCGACGAGCCCCTCGGCACCGTCCCCGCAGGCACCACAGACGACGTGGATGAAGCGTTTCGCCGCGCCCGTGTGGCGCAGCGTGCGTGGGCGGAGCGCAGCCTGGCGGATCGCACCGCGGTGTTCGACGCGTTCCATTCGCTGGTCTACCGGCACCGCGACGTGCTGGCGGACATCGTGCAGCTCGAGACCGGCAAGGACCGAACGGCAGCGTTCGACGAAGTGCTCGACGTGCTCAATAATGCCCGGTACTACGCCCGCAACGCAGCAACGTTTCTGGCAGAGAAACGACGCCCGGGTGCTCTACCTCTGCTGACCCGTGCGCGGGAGCAACGCATCCCCGTCGGTGTTGTCGGCCAGATCAGTCCGTGGAACTACCCGCTTTCCCTGGCTATTTCTGATGCCATCCCGGCTCTTATCGCTGGCAACGCTGTAGTGGCGAAGCCGGATTCGAAGACGCCGTTTTCGTGTCTCGTCGTCAAGCAACTGCTCGTGGAGGCTGGCCTTCCAGCGGACGTGTTCCAAGTCGTGACAGGCTCCGGCCAAAAAGTCGGCGGTGCGATAGCCGAGCGGTGCGACTACCTGATGTTCACCGGCTCCACCGCCACCGGCAAGAAACTGGGCCGCACTGTCGGCGAACGGCTCATCGGCTATTCCGCGGAACTCGGCGGCAAAAACACGATGATCGTCGCGCCGGACGCCGACGTACAAAAGCACGCGCGCACAATGGCTATCGCGTGCTTCTCCAACGCGGGTCAGTTGTGTGTGTCCATCGAACGCATCTACGTCCACACAGACATTTACGACGACTTCCTGCACGCGTTCACCCACTCCACCGAATCACTCACCTTGGGCAAGGGACTGAACTGGGACTATGACATGGGCTCGCTTATCGACGATACCCAGCTCAAACGGGTGCAGACCTACGTCGACGACGCCGTAGCGAAGGGTGCACGGGTGGTCACCGGTGGCACACCTCGCCCAGATGTTGGTCCTCTCCACTTCGCGCCTACCGTTCTCGCAGACCTACCCGCTGACGCGAACCTGCGTGAGGAAGAGGTGTTCGGCCCCGTCGTGTATGTCCAGCGTGTGGGCAGCGTCGAGGAGGCGATCGATCTGGCCAACGCCCTCCCCTACGGACTTAACGCCTCCGTGTTTGCATCCCCGCACACCGCCTGGGAGATCGCGCGCCGCGTTGAAGCCGGCAGCGTGACGATCAACGACGGCTACGCCGCTACATGGGGCTCGATGGCAACCCCGCTGGGCGGGGTAAAGGAATCCGGGATGGGCCGGCGCCACGGACGCGACGGGATGACCAAGTACACCGAGGTGAAAAACATCGCACAGCAACGCATCGTGTCTATGCGCGGCCCACACGCGATGCCGAAGCGGCTCTACGGCCCGCTCATGACCTCGGCACTGGCGCTTGGCAAAAGGTTGCGTCTTCTGCCCTAGCAAGACAAAACGGGCGCTTCCCCAACTGGGAAGCGCCCATGATGTTTGCGAAAAACTACGCGTTATCCTCCACCGGGACAAGCGAGATCTTGCCACGGTTGTCGATGTCGCGGATCTCAACCTCGACCTTGTCGCCGACGTTGATGACGTCCTCGACCTTCTCCACACGGGTGTTACCACCCAGGTTGGAGATGTGGATCAGGCCATCGGTGCCCGGGGTGATGGACACGAACGCGCCGAACGCCACGGTCTTGACCACGGTGCCAAGGTAGCGCTCGCCCACCTTCGGCATCTGCGGGTTCGCGATCGCATTGACCTTCTCAATCGCGGCGTCGGCAGCCTCACCGGAGGTGGCGGAGACGAACACGGTGCCATCGTCCTCGATGGAGATGTTTGCGCCGGTGTCCTCGGTGATCTGGTTGATGGTCTTGCCCTTCGGGCCGATCAGCTCGCCGATCTTGGATACCGGGATCTTCACGGTGGTGATCTTCGGTGCGAGCGGGTTCATCTCGTCCGGGCCGTCGATGACCTCAGCCATGGTGTCCAGGATAGCCTCGCGGGCGTCGCGGGCCTGGTTCAGCGCATCTGCAAGAACGCTGGACGGAATGCCGTCGAGCTTGGTGTCTAGCTGCAGAGCGGTGATGAACTCGCGGGTACCGGCGACCTTAAAGTCCATGTCGCCGAACGCGTCTTCGGCACCGAGGATGTCGGTCAACGCAACGTATTCGGTTTCGCCGTTGACCTCGCCGGAGACCAGACCCATCGCGATACCCGCAACCGGTGCTGCCAGCGGCACACCAGCGTTGTACAGCGACAGCGTGGAAGCACACACGGAGCCCATCGAGGTCGAGCCGTTAGAACCGAGCGCCTCGGAAACCTGACGGATCGTGTACGGGAACGCCTCACGCGAAGGGATCACCGGCTCAAGGGCACGCTCGGCGAGCGCACCGTGGCCGATTTCGCGGCGCTTCGGAGAGCCGACGCGTCCGGTTTCACCAGTGGAGTACGGCGGGAAGTTGTAGTGGTGGATGTAGCGCTTGGACTCTTCCGGGTGCAGCGAGTCGAGGTGCTGCTCCATCTTCAGCATGTCCAGGGTGGTCACGCCGAGAATCTGGGTCTCGCCACGCTCGAACAACGCAGAGCCGTGGGCACGCGGGATGAGCTCCACCTCGACGCCGAGGTCGCGGATATCGGTCACGCCGCGGCCGTCGATACGGAAGCCCTCGGTGAGGATTTTCTCGCGCACGATCTGCTTCTGCAGTGCGTTGTACGCGGCGCGGATTTCCTTCGATGCTGCGTCGCGCTCCTCGCGCTCGTCATCGTCGATATCGAAGGAGTCGAACAGATCTTCCTCGATGTCTTCCATGTACTCGTTGGTGGCGTTCTCACGCTCAGCCTTCGATGCAATGGTCATCAGCTTGGCCAGCTTCTTCGCGGCCTTCTTCTCAACGGCCTTGAACACCTTCTCGGAGTACGCCGGGAAGAGCGGGAATTCCTTCTGCTCGGTGGAAACCTCGCTGGTAAGCGCACGCTGCGCACGGCACAGGGTCTCGATGTAAGGCTTGGCTGCCTCGAGGCCTTCTGCAACGGTCTTCTCAGTCGGGGCTGGGTAGCCCTTCTTGATCTGCTCGACCACGTTCACGCCGGCGCCTGCCTCCACCATCATGATGGCGACATCTTCCTCGGTCTTGCGGCCACGCTTACGCTCAACCATGCGGCCAGCAACGACCATTTCGAACAGGCAACGCTCGTGCTGCTCATAGTTCGGGAATGCGACCCACTGGCCCTCGGGGTGCTTATCGTCGGCAAGCAGTGCCATGCGCACGCCACCAACCGGGCCGGACACCGGCAGGCCGGAAAGCTGCGTCGCGGCGGACGCGCCGTTGATCGCGACAACGTCGTAGTACTCCTCCGGGTGCTGCGACAGCACCGTGATGACAACCTGAACCTCGTTGCGCAGGCCCTTAACAAAGGTCGGGCGCAGCGGGCGGTCGATCAGACGGCATGCCAGGATCGCCTGGGTGGACGGGCGGCCCTCGCGGCGGAAGAACGAGCCCGGGATCTTGCCCGCGGCGTACATGCGCTCTTCAACGTCGACGGTCAGCGGGAAGAAGTCGAATCCTTCGCGCGGCTGGTTGGATGCGGTGGTGGTGGCCAGCATCATGGTCTCTTCGTCGAGGTACGTGGTGACGGAACCGTCGGCCTGGCGCGCGAGCTGGCCGGTCTCGAAACGAATGGTGCGGGTGCCGAAGTCGCCGTTATCCAGCGTGGCAACCGCTTCGGTGACGCCGAAGTCTTCATCGACGTGGACATCAAACGAGTTGTTTGGCTTAAAGTTGCGCAAAAGATCCCTCTCCTTCGAAGGCGTGTTGGCGATCATCGGTGCCGCCATGTCATAGGTGTTCTTGCAACGGCCAGCAATAATAGCAAAAAACGCCCCACCGCGCAGGTGAGGCGTTATTTTTTGCGCTATTGCTTAGCGACGAAGACCCAGACGGGCAATGAGATCACGGTAGCGATCAACATTGTTCTCGCGCAGGTACTTCAGCAGGCCACGACGACGACCGACGAGCAGCAGCAGGCCACGACGGGAGTGGTGATCGTGCTGGTGGTCCTTCAGGTGCTCGGTCAGGTTGTTGATACGCGCGGTGAGCAGCGCAACCTGTGCCTCGGTGGAACCGGTGTCGGTCTCGTGGATGCCGTACTCCTTGAGGATTTCGGCCTTCTTCTCAGTGGACAGTGCCATGAGGTGCTCCTTGGTTGTTTCAGTTCGCGTTCTACGGAAAAAGTCTGTGCTGCTCCATGACTGCCGCGAACCACAGTCGGCTGGCGCAAGACCTCGAAAAGGTTACACGACAGGGGTGGACTGGGCCAAACCAGTCAATCGACGCATGAACTCTTCGAGGAAACCTGCAGTATCTACCCGTACAGCCACTGCTGCGCACTTGTCGGGGTCGTTCAGGCGGGTTTCGTCGCCAATCGTGCGCCCACGCGTCTCGCCCTCGGTGTCCACCTTCATGTTGATGCCAAGCGTGTCCACCAACTCAGGCTGGATGGCCACGGCTACGGCGAGCGGGTCGTGCAGGCCGCAGCCGCCGAGGTGCGGCGAGGTGGTCTTGTAGGCGTTGATGTAGTAGTTCGTGATGTCGGCCAGGAATGTGCCACCGGTGGTGCCCAATTCGGCCCACGTCGCGGTTTCTTTGGTGGTCAACAGTGTTTGTAGCGTGACGTCGAGACCGATCATGGTGACGTTGCGCAGCTGGCGGAACAGCAGGTCGGTTGCTTCGGGGTCCTGGTTGATGTTCGCTTCGGACCAGGCGGTGACGTTGCCTGGGACGGTGAGCGCGCCGCCCATCATCACGATGTTGGCATTTTCACGGAACACGTTGGATGCCTCGACCGCTGCCGCGATCGTGGTTGACGGCCCGGTGGGCACGATGATGAGGTCATCGCCGTACGCCGTAACCGACTCGACGAGGAAGTCCACCGCAGACGTCGATTCCACCTGACGCGTCGGATCAGGGATCTCCACCTCGCCAATGCCATTTTTGCCGTGGATGAACGCGGAGATCTCCTGGACCTCGAAGGAGTCCTTCGCGCGCGCGTGGTCTGGGCCTGCGAACACCGGAATGTCTGTGCGGCCAAACAGCTCCAAGATGGCAAGGGTGTTGCGCACTGAATCCTCGACAACCACGTTGCCGTAGGTGCAGGTCACGCCGATGAGTTCTACTTCGGGCGACGCGAGTGCGTACGCCAGTGCCAGGGCATCGTCGATGCCGGTGTCAAGGTCCAGGATCAGGATCAGCTTCGTGGTCATGCACCGAGAATATCGCGAGTGGTGTCCACATCGCGCGCCATGTGCTCAAGTAATTCCTCAACGGAGTCAAACTTGACCATGTCGCGAACCTTGCCCACGAACTCCACTCGGGCCATCCGCCCGTACAGGTCGGCGTCGCGGTCGAGCACAAACGACTCAACGCTGCGCCGGTTGTCGCCAAACGTGGGGTTCGTCCCCACGGAGATCGCCGCTGGGTAGCGCACGCCGGGTTCCATGTCGCCGTCGATGGGGGCGTCGTCGATGATGGTGAGCCAGCCCGCGTAGACACCGTCAGCCGGGATCGCAGCCGCATCGGATGCGTACTGGTTGGCCGTCGGGTATCCCAGTTCCTTGCCGCCACGGCCGGCACCACGTTCAATCGGTGCGATCACAGAGAACGGCCGTCCCATGTAGTCGGTCGCCGTTTGTACGTTTCCGCCGGAGAGTTCGTCGCGGATGGCGGTGGAGCAGACCTTGACACCGCCGTCGGAAAGCAATCGCACAATCGTCACGTCGATGCCTGCGCGCTCCCCTAGCTGCGCCATGGTTGTAGCGGTGCCTGCGGCATCTTTTCCAAAGGTGAAATTCTCCCCCACCAGCACGTGGCGGGCGCGCAGTTGGCCCACGAGTACGTCCTCCACGTACCCCTCGGGCGAAACCCCGCCGAGCTCGTGCCGGAAATCAATGACAAGCAAGTAGTCCACGCCCAACTCAGCGATGTGGCGGGCGCGCTCCTCAAGCGACATCAGCGCCGCAGGTGTGTGACCTGGGGCGAATACCGTCACGGGGTGCGGGTCAAAGGTCATGACCACGCTTGGCACACCGAGTTCACGTGCGGTATCCACGGCCTTCGAGATCAGCAGTTGGTGGCCTCTGTGCACGCCGTCAAAGACGCCGATAGTGACGACGGTGCCACCAGGCTCGCCAAATGTTTCCGGCACTGCGTCGAGGCCACGCAAAATATCCACGGGGGACACAGTACGGCATACTTCAAAAGCATGAACGATCCCCTCGAAAAGTCCGGCATTGTT
The DNA here is from genome assembly GCF_001806995.1 of Corynebacterium sp. HMSC11D10. Lineage (NCBI taxonomy): Bacteria > Bacillati > Actinomycetota > Actinomycetes > Mycobacteriales > Corynebacteriaceae > Corynebacterium > Corynebacterium sp. HMSC11D10. The sequence continues at coordinate 211,894 of NZ_KV787039.1, read as the reverse complement.
GTCGTCGATAAGCCTCAGGGCTTGACGAGTCATGACGTGGTGGCGCGTCTGCGTCGGTTCTTCGGTACTCGCAAGGTTGGCCACGCTGGAACGCTCGACCCGATGGCCACGGGCGTGCTTGTCGCAGGCATTGAGCGCGGCACGAAGCTGCTGGCGCACCTGGTCGCAGAGGACAAGGTCTACGAAACGACGATCCGCCTCGGTGCGTCCACGACCACAGATGATGCGGAGGGCGAGATCACCGAAACGCACGACGCGTCTGAGGTAACCGACGACGCGATCCACGAGCAGATCGCACTGCTGACCGGCGATATCATGCAGGTTCCGTCGAAGGTGTCCGCGATCAAGATCGATGGGCGCCGAGCCCACGAACTGGTGCGCGCCGGTGAGGAGGTCACCATTCCTCCCCGCCCCGTGACCGTCCACGCTTTCGATGTCAGCGAGATCCGCCACCACGATGGCGTCGTCGACATCGACGCCCGCGTGCATTGTTCCTCCGGCACCTATATCCGCTCGCTGGGCCGCGACCTCGGCGCAGCACTGGGGGTTGGCGGGCATTTGATTGCTTTGCGACGAACCTCCGTCGGCCCGTTCTCCATCGACGACGCTCACACCCTCGACGCGTTGGAAGACAATGCTGTGTTGTCACTGACCATGGATGAGGCACTGACCCGCTCGTGGCCGGTGCTTGATGTCACTGCTGATGAATACGCGGCGCTATCCATGGGCAAGTGGCTCGAGCCGCGCGGTTTGAAGGGCGTGCACGCCGCCGTTGGACCAGACGGCAAAGCAGTCGCCCTGGTCAAAGAGCAGGGCAAGCGCCTCGCCACGGTGTTTGTGGCGCGGCCATCCACACTTTAGCTCTTAGCGCACGTACGTGGAAGCCACCGCGTAGCCACCACGGACCACCCAGCGGCCCTCAAACACCGGCACCGGCGCGGGACGGGCGAGGAGCTGCGAGACAAACGTGCCGTCGGCGCGCAACTCAATTTCGGCTTCGTCGAAATCTAGCCAACGCCGTGTCATCGGAAACCAGCACTTGTAGGTCGCTTCCTTGGCGCAAAACAGCAGCCGGTCGGCCCATTGCTGCCCCTGCTCACGCATACCGTTGACCATCGCGATCTCAGTATCACTGGCGATCGACTCCAGCACCCCGTCTGGCAGCGATTCTGCCGGCTCCGCATCGAGCCCCATCGACAGTACGTACCGGGTTGGTGCTGCGACAGCGGCGCGCAGGCCATCGGTATGGGTCAGCGAGCCGGTAAACCCCTCTGGCCACAACGGCATACCGCGTTCCCCGCGCAGGATCGCGCCTGCAGATTCCACGCCCAGTTCGCGCAGTGCCTGGTGTGCGCACCAGCGGGCATCGCCGAACTCTCCCTTGCGCAGGTCCACCGCAGTCTTTACTTCCTGGCGCTCTGCCGGATGGAGGTGGTCGTAGCGGGTGAGGTCGCCGGCGTCGTCGGTAAGTAAAAAGACGCAGCGTGCTTCTGGAGGAAACAGCGAAATATCTTGCATCACTATTCAACCTCCATGACCGGATACGGGAATTGCCGCGTGGACGGGTGGTGGCGCCACTCGCGCGGATAGCCCAGGGAGACCTCAATGTGGTCGACGCCATCGACCTTGGTCACCCCCGGCATGTGCAGGTGACCGTACACCACTGCCTGCGCGTTGTAGCGCTTGGGCCATGTCCTGGTGTGCCGGGTCCCGCACCACAGGGCGATTTCGGACCACATCATGCGCTGCACCGGCTCCTGCACCAGCGGCCAGTGGTTGACCAGAATCGTCGGCCCGCTAATGCGGGATAAGCGTTTGGTGGTGTAGGCCAAACGGTCCCAGCACCAGCCACGGATATCCACAAATGGTGCGATGGCAAACTCGTCTGTCATCACCACGTTGTTGTCGTGGGCGGCCTGCAGGGCTTCGTCGACAGTCATTTCCCTGCTGCGGAACGAATAGTCGTACAGCGTAAATAGCGGCGCGATGGTCACTCCGCCGAACACCGGATAGCGATCTTCCGGGGTAATCACACCGATAGCGCGCATCGCTTGAACTAGCATGGCGTACTTTTCTCGGCCGCGGTACCTGTCCGCAGAACGGCAAAATAGCTCGTGGTTGCCGGGCACCCAGATGACGGTGTCGAACCGACTGGCCAGTTCTGTCATCACTTCAACGATGAGTTCGAACCGTTCGGCCACGTCGCCAGCGACGATGAGCCAGTCAGACGGGTCAGTAGGCTGGATGTCGTCGATTTTTGGGCCGTTGAGCTTCACTGCGGCGTGCAGGTCGCTGACTGCCCAGAGTGTCGTGGTCATGCGTCATTCCTACCATCACCGCTTGTCACTGCCCATCGCATGGAACGGAACCTGTGCACTACACCTACGAGGCGCACAAGGATTTGGCCGAGTTGTCCGACCCAAATACCGGTCAGGCCCCAGCCAAAGAAACCGGAAGCGATGATGATCGGCAGCGCAACCCCGAGCAGCGAAAACAGTGTCAGGTTGCGCAGGTACGCCGCATCCGCCGCACCAAGCAGCACCCCGTCGAGCGCAAACACCGCTCCCCCGGCGATGATCATGGCGATAAACAACAGCCACGGCAGCTGCAGCGTATCGACGACCGCCTGATCCTGCGTAAACAAACCCAGAATCGGCTCACGGAACAACGCGAACACCACGGCCAGCACGACCGCGAAGACCATCGAGTACTTCAGTGCGTGCTCACCAACAGCGCGTGCGTCCTGCGCCCCTGCCCGCCCCAAAGCCGAGCCGGTCAGGGTCTGCGCCGCAATAGCCAGCGAATCAAGCACGAGTGTGAGGAAGTTCCACAGCTGCAGCATCAACTGGTGAGCAGCAAGCGCAACCACGCCGAAGCGACCAGCAACTGCAGCAGCGGTCAGCAACGAGACTTGAAACGATAACGACCGCAAAATCAGGTCGCGGCCTAACACGAGCTGCTTGGAAATCACCGACCACTGCGGCGCCCAGCCCCGGCCCGACGTCCGGTGATCCCTGATAAGGAACACCACGAACAACGTTGATGTGATCCCCATGCCAATCACGTTGGATATCGCGGAGCCCACAAGCCCGTACTGGTTCACCAATAACGGCAACGAGATCGCGCCGGGAATGAGGCCACACAACGTTAAGTAAAACGGCAATCGCGTATTTTGCACGCCGCGCATCCAGCCATTTCCGGCCATGACGATCAGCGTCATCGGGATGGCGAATGCGGATACACGCATCCAGGACGCAGCGCGCACACTCGTGTCAACGTCACCTGCAAGCGCCATCGCCAACGGCTGGGCGAACACCCACACAATCAGCGCCAAGATCGCGCCCACCCCGAGCGCTACCCAGGTAGCTTGTACACCTTCCTCGACTGCCTGATCGCGTTTTCCGGCACCATAAAACCGCGAGCTTCGCGCCGTCGTGCCATAGGACAAAAACGTTAATTGGGTTGTCACGGTCGACTGAATGGCAGCGCCTGCAGCGAGTGCAGCCAGCTGCGCGGTGCCGAGCCTGCCAACGACAGCGGTATCCAGCAGGAGATACAGCGGGTTGGCTGCCAGCACGCCGAGCGCGGGCAGCGCGAGCATCAAGATATCCCGCGCGGTTGGTGTGCGGGCAGCGTCCGCGCCCCTCATCGGTCGGCGGGTTCTGGCAACGCGTCGAGCAGGTCGCGGACGACCTCAGAGCGCGAACCGGTGGCCGAGTACCCCGCTGCTGCCTTGTGTCCGCCACCGCCAAGAGAGCGCGCGACGGTTGAAACGTTCAGCACCGTAGAACGCAGCGACATCGCCCAGTGCTTGCTGCTGTACTGCTTCAACACCACACCAACGTCGGTGCCTTCAAGGGCACGGGCGTAGTCGATGATCGCCTCGACCGTTGGCTGACTCATGCGCGCTAACAACCCCGTGGGAATGGTGAGCACTGCAACGGAGAGCCCCTTGACCGGAATGATCTGGGTTTCCGCCAACACCGCGCCCATGAGCTGGAGGTCAGTCGCACTCATCGTGTCCATCAGGTCCAGCGCAATCTGGCGAGTATTCAGGCCGTAGCCCATCAGCTCCGCGGCCAAACGGTGCATCCTCGGTGTGCCCCACCGGAAGCTGCCGGTGTCGGTGACCAAGCCCGCGTACAGGCAGTACGCGATGTCCTCGTCAAGCTCCACCCCAAGATGATCAAGCAACTCGCGGATCATCGTTGTGGTCGATTCGGACTCGACGATCAAATTCATGTCGCCGAAACCGGGGTTGGTGTTGTGGTGATCGATGACAATAACGCGCGACGGGTTATCCGTAACATCGACCAGGAATGCTCCTGTGCGATCTGCGGAGGCACAATCCACGGTGACAACAAGGCCATCCTCCGGCAAAGTTTCGCCGTAGATGATCTCATCGACTCCCGGGATAGTGCGCATATTCGCCGGGTGCGGCAACGGCTGGCCAATGTAAACGTCGTTGTCGATACCAAGCGCCGTGAGCCCCTTTGCGAGCGCACACGCCGACCCGATCGCATCCGCATCGGGGTTGATGTGTGCGACCACGTTGACGCGGTCCGCGGCGCGGATACGCTCGGCAACCTCGGCAAATAGCGGAGCATGCTCCGCAAACAGCTGGCTGTTCAGGGCACTACTCCCCTTCACCGGAGCGCTTGTACGGGTCAGCATCGCCAGCCGGCTTCGCATTTGCGCGCAGCTTTGCTAGCTCCTCGTCACGCGCGCGGGCACGGTTGAGCAACTCCTCCATGTGCGCGGAAGCTTCCGGCACGGTATCGCGCTCAAACGAGATGGTCGGCGTGAACCGAACCGAAAGCTGATCACCCACGATCTTGCGGATCTGCCCGCGAGCACGGTTGAGCGCCTCAGCGGCCTGCTCGTAGTCAGGTTCGTCGTCGATCTCTTGGCCACGCACTGTGTAGTAAATGGTGGCGTCATGAAGGTCCCCGGTGACTCGGGTGTCGGTCACAGTGACCAACTCCAGCCGGCGGTCCTTAATCTCCCGCTCAATCGCGGAAGCAACAATCGTCTGAATCTGCTTCGCCAACCGCTGGGCGCGGGTGTTATCAGCCATGTCACTCCTCCTCAAAACTTCTGCATAGTGTAACCCCCGCCGAGCACGTGCGTGCGGGGCGGGGGTTTCGTCGATAAGCAATTGCTTTGCGACGACTAGTCGCGCGGGACCTCGACCATCTCGTAGGTCTGAATGATGTCGCCCACCTGGATATCCGGGTAGGACAGCACCATGCCGCACTCGTAGCCCTTGGCTACCTCGTTGACGTCGTCCTTCTCGCGGCGCAGCGAATCGATCGACGCATCCGGAGTAATGACGTTGCCGTCGCGGACCAGGCGCAGCTTCGCACCGCGCTTGACCTTGCCCTCGGTAACCATGCAACCTGCGATGAGGCCGACTGCGGAGGCCTTGAAGATCTGACGGATCTCGGCTTCGCCCAGGTCGCGCTCTTCGTAGATCGGCTTGAGCATGCCCTTGAGCGCCTGCTCCACATCCTCGATCGCCTGGTAGATGACCGAGTAGTAGCGGATCTCCACGCCTTCGGCATTCGCCTCTTCCGTGGCCTTGCCGTCCGCGCGGACGTTGAAGCCAATGATGATGGCGTCGGATGCCGCCGCGAGGGTGACGTTGGTCTGGGTCACAGCACCGACGCCACGGTCGATGATGTTGACCTGCACCTCGTCGTCGACCTCGATCTTGAGCAGCGCCTCCTCGAGGGCTTCCACCGAACCGGCGTTGTCGCCCTTGAGGATGAGGTTGAGCTGGCTGCGCTCCTTGAGAGCCTGATCCAGGTTCTCCAGAGACACACGCTTCTTACGACGTGCCTGCATCGCCGCACGCTGACGAGCGTCACGCTGCGCAGCAATCTGGCGAGCCACACGGTCATCCTCAACCACGAGCAAGTTGTCGCCCGGGCCAGGAACACCGTTGAGGCCCTGGACCTGAACCGGACGGGACGGGCCCGCCTCTTCCACATCGTTGCCCCACTCGTCGACCATGCGACGCACGCGACCGAAGTTGCCGCCGACGACAATGGAGTCGCCGACACGCAAGGTACCGCGCTGCACGATCACGGTGGACACCGGGCCACGGCCACGGTCCAGGTGGGACTCGATGGCAACACCCTGCGCGTCCATGTCTGGGTTCGCCGTGAGCTCAAGCGCCGCATCTGCGGTCAGGAGCACAGCCTCCAGCAGGTCATCAATACCGGTGCCCTGCTTCGCAGAGATGTCAATGAACATGGTGTCACCGCCGTACTCCTCCGGCACGAGGCCGTACTCGGTGAGCTGACCACGGATCTTCTCCGGGGAAGCCTCCGGCTTATCCACCTTGTTCACCGCAACCACGATCGGCAGTTCCGCAGCCTTGGCGTGGTTAATCGCCTCAACGGTCTGCGGCATGACGCCGTCGTCCGCTGCCACCACGAGGATGGCCAAGTCGGTCGACTTCGCACCACGGGCACGCATGGCGGTAAACGCCTCGTGGCCCGGGGTATCCAGGAACGTGATCTTACGCGGGTGGCCGTCGAGGGTGACCTCGGTCTGGTATGCACCAATGCCCTGGGTAATACCGCCGGCCTCGCCACGACCCACGTTTGCCTTGCGGATGGAGTCCAACAGGCGGGTCTTACCGTGGTCGACGTGACCCATGACGGAGACCACTGGAGGACGCTGCTCGAGCTCCTCTTCGCCGCCTTCGTCCTCACCGAACTGCAGGTCGAAGGATTCGAGCAGTTCACGGTCCTCGTCCTCCGGCGAGACAATCTGGACCTCGTAGTTGATCTCAGCGCCGAGCAGCTGCAGGGTGTCCTCAGACACGGACTGCGTTGCCGTCACCATCTCACCGAGGTTGAACAGCGCCTGCACCAGCGACGATGCATCGGTGTTGATCTTCTCAGCGAGGTCAGACAGGGTCGCGCCTTGGCGCAGGCGAACGGTCTTGCCACCGCCGTCGGGGAGACGAACGCCACCGATGACGTTCGGCTTGTGCATCTCCTCGTACTCAGCCCTCTTCTGGCCCTTGGACTTGCGGCGCTTGCCGGGTGCACCACCCGGACGGCCGAATGCACCTGCGGTACCGCCGCGACGTCCGCCGCGACCGCGGAAACCGCCACCCGGTCCGCCGAAACCGCCACGCTGTGGCCCGTTCTGGCCACCACGGCCACGACCACGGCCACCGCCGCGGCCACCAGCCGGTGCAGCCTTCGCAGGCATTTGTGTCGGCGACGGACCTGCCGGCATATCCGCCGGGGACGGACGGTTGCCGCCACCCTGACGGGCACCACCCGGGCGTGGGCCGCCCTGGCCACCGCGACCCTGCCCCGGACGTCCACCCGGACGCGGCGGGCGCTGCCCACCGCCGGTATTGGACGAGAACGGGTTGTTAGCAACGCGCGGGCGTCCACCAGGCTTCGGCATCGGGCGAGGCATACCGCCCGGAGTCGGGCCGTCCTTCTTCGCAGCAGCCGGCTTCGGCGCTGCAGGCTTTGGAGCTGCGGGCTTTGGAGCTGCGGGTTTAGGTGCGCCTGGCTTCGGGGCGGAACCCGCAGGCTTCGGCGCTGCAGGCTTCGGTGCGCCCGGCTTCGGGGCGCCTGGCTTCTGGGCCGGCTCACCCGCAGCCTTCGCAGCCGGTGCCTTCGGAGCAGCCGGAGCCGGCTTCGGCTTCGCAGCCTCGCCCGGCTTTGGTGCGGAACCGGCGGGCTTCGGCGCTGCAGGCTTGGCACGGTTCTGGCCAGGCTTCTTCAGCGGCGGTTTCGCCGGAGTCGGTGCTTCCTTCTTTTCGTTGTCGTCTGCGCCACCGCCATTGAGCTTGGCGTAGTGCGCCTTCATCTTCTTGATGACAGGCGGCTCAATGGTCGACGACGCCGTCTTCACAAACTCACCCTGTTCTTTCAGGGTTGCGAGTAATTCCTTACTTGTTACGCCGAGCTGCTTAGCCAACTCGTGTACGCGTAGCTTTCCGGACACATGTCTCCTTGTTGTTCATGCTAGGAGCCCAGTGCCCTTCGGCTACCGGCCCCTAGACGTGGTCAGTGACTTTCATCGCTGATGCTGCTTCATGGTTGCGTACTCATCAGTGTTCGGTCTTTCCTTCATTCTCTGGGTCGACCGCCTCGGCGCTTCTGCTTTGCGACGAGGCGAGGTACGTACGTACATGACCTAGGTCTACTTTCGCAGACAGACGGAGCGCTCGCCCAAAGGCTCGGCGTTGTTCCGCCAGCTCGACTGCGTCCAACGACGGGGTAATCCATGCTCCCCGACCAGGCAGTTTCCGGTCCGGGTCGGCGAGGATCTTCCCCGGCACGTCCGGATCGGCGACCACGCGCAACAGTTCGACGTCGGGGTGAGTTTTTCGGGTGGCAATACAGGTACGTGTGCGGATGGGGTGCTTACGCATTCCGCTCATTCACATCCTTCCCGCAACCTATCTGCCGTCTAACACTGTGCCGTTATGTCTCACACCGGCGCACTCGTGTGCGTGGTGGGCCGCCGCACCCAACGTGCGGACGCAAAGCCGTTAAACACTGTACGCGAAAACCCGCAGAATCTGTACTTCCTGCGGGTTTCATAAACGTTGGCAAAGACCTTATTCGTCGTCGGCGATATCAGCGTCGGAGCGGATGTCGATCTTCCAGCCGGTCAGGCGGGCGGCCAGGCGGGCGTTTTGGCCTTCCTTGCCGATGGCCAAGGAGAGCTGATAGTCCGGCACCGTCACGCGAGCCGCTTGCATATCCGCATCGAGCACCGTGACATCCACCACTTTCGAGGGGGCCAGGGAGTTACCGACGTACTTCGCCGGGTCCGCATCCCAATCGATGATGTCGATCTTCTCGCCGCCGAGCTGCTGCATGATGTTGGTCACGCGCGCTCCTCGAGGCCCGATGCACGCGCCCTTGGCGTTGACACCCTTGACGGTTGCACGCACCGCAACCTTGGAGCGGTGGCCTGCCTCGCGCGCGATGCTGACAATCTCTACCGAACCGTCGGCTACCTCCGGCACCTCGAGTGCGAACAGGCCTCGAACCAACTCGGGGTGCGTGCGCGACAGGTTGACCTGCACGCGCTTGTCGCCCTTGTTCACACCCACCACGTAAGCCTTGATGCGATCGCCGTGGCGCAACACTTCGCCCGGGATCTTCTCTGCCGGCAGCAGGATGCCGTCCTGCGGGTCTGCCTCCGTACCGAGCTGGACGATGCTGATGCCGCGCGCCTCTGCGTGGGCATCGCGCTGGACCAGCCCAGAGACAATCTGGCCCTCGAGTTCGGCGTACTCGCCGTACACACGGCCCGCCTCCGCTTGGCGCAGACGGCCCTTGATCGCGTCACGCACGGCGACGGAACCAATTCGGGAGAAGTTCACCGGCGTGTCGTCGTATTCAGAGATGACTTCGCCTTCGGCGTCGAGCTCGCTGACGATAACGGCAACGTCGCCCGTTTCGGTGTCAATGTCCACACGCGCCTTGGAACGCTCCGTACCGCTTTCCTCCTTGAACTCGCGGTATGAAAACAGCAACGCGTTTGCGATGGTGGTCAGCAGATCCTCCATCGAAATGCCTTGCTGCTCTTCGATGGTTTTCAGCGCGTTCAAGTCGATATTCACTTGTTTCCTTCCTGTGCCGCCGCTGCGGCTTCGAGCTCTGCAAACGTCTGATCCGCCAGCTCAACTTCTGCTGCTGGCGGCGCGTTGAACTCAATTTCTACCACTGCACCAGCAATTTCTGAAACCGGTGCAATTCGCACCTCATCGCCCTTTTTCGACGAACGCACCAGCGCAACATGCTCCTGCGCCTCATCCAGTACGGCGATGCGCCACTTCTGCTCACCCGCCTTAATCAGACGGCCCTGGTTGCGACGGAAGTGTCGCGGCTGCGTCAGCGGCATATCCACACCAGGGGTGGTCAGTTCAAGCGTGTATCCGGCGCCGAAGTTGACTTCCCCGCGCTGCTCGAGGTCGTCGAAAAGCGTTGATAGCTCATTGGACACTTCCTCCAACTCATCCAGCGTCGGGTGCGTATCCGAGTCGAGCGCAATAACGACCTGCGATTTCTTCCCCGCCTTGACGGTGCGAATGTTCTCAATGTCCATCGCGTACGCCTTCACGACAGGGGCGACCAATTGTTCAAGTTCGTTATCTGTGGGAAATGCCATGCGTCAAACCTAGCGTGTAACGTGCAGCGGGTGAAGAAACTGCTTGTTTTGCCAGCTGTACTGCTCCTGACCAGTTGCACAGTGATGGATGTTGTCGGCCCTCGCGCCAACGGCGAGATCATGTCGCTGGCCAAGCAAGCCTCCGCTGATTGGGTGTTCGGGGAGCACCCCGAGTGGGCGGAACTGCGCAAGTTCCAGAGCGAGCAGCTTCAAGACGAAGCACTGCGCCTGTGCGGCACGGACGAAACTGGACAGACCCCGCAGTCCTGCAACGTCGGGTATGGCGACACCGACCTTCCGGCAGCCGCGGACGGCGCAGCCCTTTTGGAGCACACCGTCACCGCCGCCGACAAGGTGCCTGACGATTCGGTTGACCTCGTAGTAGCCCAAGCCATCGATGCGCTTGCGCTCACTCCTGTCAAGATTGAGATCGAGGGCCCGCTTGACGACGACGCCGCCACCCAATCCGCCGCCGACCTCCTCGCCCGCGAAAACGCGATGTATTACGGCCTCGGCCTCGCGCTCGCCCATGCCGACGAGGCTTTGCGCACCCGCATTAGCGAACTGCGCGAGGCGTCCCACGAACGCACCGAGGCGCTTACGGAACTGCTCGGCGACACAGACGGCCAATCGTTAGTTCCCGCCGCCGGATACACCCTCGCGGACGGCTACAACGACCCCCAGACAACGCAAGAGGCCACCGCGCTCGTCGAAACGATGCACGGTGATCTTGTCAGACAGTGGCGCTACGCCGCCGCTCACGCAGAGACCAAGCAGTGGCGCAAGGCGGCAATCCAACTCGCCGCCCACGCCCAGCGGGCCTAGCCTTCACACCCAGATTTATCGCCTAGTCGCGGCGCTCTGCGACCAGTTCCTGGACCTTCGCCACGATGTCGTCGGCCGGGACCTCAAGGGTCTCGCCCCCGCGGATGCGCAGTTCGACGTTGCCGTCAGCGAACGCGCGACCGAGGATCACGATGAACGGCATACCGAGCAGTTCCGCATCCTTGAACTTGACGCCTGGGGAGACCTTCGGGCGGTCGTCGAAAAGCACCTCGAGCCCGGCGTCGGAGAGTTCTGCAGCGATGCGGTCGCCTGCCTCGAGCGCAGCAGCGTCCTTGTTCGCCACAGCCACATGCACCTGGTACGGGGCGATCTCCACCGGCCAGACCAGGCCCTTGTAGTCGTGGCGCTGCTCCGCCACCACAGCGAGCATGCGAGAGATACCGATGCCGTAGGAACCCATGGTCGGCACGGCACGCTTGCCGTTTTCGTCCAGGATCTGCACGTCCATGGCTTCGGTGTACTTGCGGCCCAGCTGGAAGATGTGGCCAAGCTCGATGCCGCGGGCGAGTTTCACGGTGCCGTTGCCGGACGGCGACGGGTCGCCTTCCTTGATCTCGGCGGCCTCGATGTAGCCATCGACGGTGAAGTCGCGACCAGCGACCAGTCCGACGACGTGCTTCTGCGGAGCGTCCGCACCGGTGATCCACGCGGAGCCTTCGACCACACGCGGGTCTGCGAGCACACGCACACCGTTGGCCTGGAGCGCACGCGGGCCAACGTAGCCCTTGACCAGGAAATCATTCTTGGCAAAGTCTTCGTCGCTTGCCAACTCGAAGGTCGCCGGCTCGAGCGATGATTCCAGGCGCTTCTCGTCCAGTTCGCGGTCACCCGGGATGAGCACGCCGACCAACTGTGGGCCGACCGGCTTGCCGTCCTCATCCACGGCGCGCGGATCGTTGACCTTGATCATCATGCACTTGAGGGTGTCGGAGGCTTCGGCAGGGCGGTCGTCGATAAGCACTCCTGCGCTCTGCGCCCACTCCACGAGTGCCGCGATGGTCTCGGACTTCGGGGTGTCGTGCTCGACAGCCTCAGGCAGCCCTTCGACCGCACGGGCTTCCGGAGCAACCGTGGTCACAGCCTCAACGTTGGCTGCATAATCGCCCGCGGTGGAAACGACAAAAGTGTCCTCGCCGTTGTCGGAGTACGCGAGGAACTCCTCGGATGCGGAGCCACCCATGGCGCCGGAAGTGGCCTGGCAGATCTCGTACTTCAATCCCACGCGGTCGAAGATGCGCTGGTAGGTCGCACGGTGGTTTGCATACGACTCATCCAGGCCCTCGTCCGACATGTCGAAGGAGTAGGAATCCTTCATCACAAACTCACGCCCGCGAAGGATGCCCGCGCGCGGACGTGCCTCGTCGCGGTACTTCGTCTGAATCTGGTACAGCGTGACCGGGAAATCCTTATACGACGAGTACAGGTCCTTCACCGCCGTAGTGAACATCTCCTCGTGCGTCGGGCCGAGCAGCATGTCCGCACCCTTACGGTCCTTCAGGCGGAACAGGTCATCGCCGTATTCGGTCCAGCGGTTCGTCGCCTCGTAGGGCTCGCGCGGCAGCAGTGCCGGGAACAGCAGTTCCTGGCCACCCATTGCGTCCATCTCCTCGCGCACCACACCCTCGATCTTGCGCAGCGCACGCAGACCAAGCGGCAGCCAGGAGTACACGCCCGGCGCGGCACGGCGGACGTAACCAGCACGGACAAGGAGTTTGTGGCTCGGCACTTCAGCGTCGGCCGGGTCTTCGCGCAGAGTGCGCAGGAACAGCGTGGACAGGCGAGTAATCATGCGGGGCAGTTTACCCGGTAGCTTGTTCGTCATGCTGATCGTCCTCCCTCCTTCCGAAACCAAAGCGCCCGGCGGCACCGACGCTGCGATGGCGTTGTCGTTTCCGTCGTTGGATCCCATTCGCAATTCGCTTCTCGACGAACTCACCCACACCCTCGTCGACGCCCCCGCCTCCAAGCAGGCCGAGGCGGAGGAAAACCTCACGTTGCGCTCGGCACCGGTGATGCCGGCCATCGAGCGCTACACGGGTGTGCTGTACGACTCGCTCGATGCCTCCACGTTGTCCGCCGACGCGCTGTCGCGCCTTGCCGTTGGCTCCGCGCTGTTCGGCGTGGTTCGGGCAGGCGACCTCATCCCCCGCTACCGCCTGTCCGCCGGAATGAAACTGGACGGCAAAACGTTGCGTGCCTGGTGGGGCTCCGCCGTGACGGATGCACTTGCAGACTGCGGCTTTGTCATCGACATGCGCTCCGGCGCCTACCAGAACCTCGGCCCTGTGCCCGGCGCGCTGACCATCCGCGTGGAACAGGCCGACACCGGCAAGGTGGTCAGCCACTTCAACAAGAAGTACAAGGGCGAGCTGGCCCGGGTACTGGCGCCACACGACGCGTCGTCTGCTTCGGAGGTCGTGGACCTGTCCGTGGCTGCGGGCTTCGACGTGTCTGTCGACGGCACGCTGCTGACCATGCGCGTGTAGGTGTCACGCCGCCTGGGTGTGTGCTGCCCCGTTGTCTGCTTCTCGCGCCTGGGCGAGGGCGAGCAGGGCGCGGGCGTCGTCGACAAACTCGTCTTCCTTAAACAACAGATCATGCGGCGACGCCCTGAGCAGATACACACCACGTTTGAGCAGATGTTTCTCCCGCTTGCGCTCTTGTCGCAGCGTCTCGTCGGTTTTCTTGAAGGTCACTCCGTCGTATTTGTAGTCCCCGTCGATCTCCAAGATCAGTGCCCCGAGGCGTAGGTCCACCTCGTAGCCCGCGAACATGCCGTTGACGATCCAGCGGTCGGCCACCCGCTCAATCAACACCGCGCGTGCGTACGATTCGAACGGCGACCGCGAGTTACCCACTGCGTATCGCAGCACTTTCCGCAATACACCTATCCCCTTGACACGGCCAAGCTTGTCGGCTTCCGCCTCCACGGTCGCACGATCGGTGTGGTGTTTGAGCACCCAGTCCATCGCCACCAGCCCCTCCCTGAACCCGTGGTGCAGAGCGATCTCAAACGCTGTGGTCAGCTCGTCGGTAACGCGCAATGTGTCAAAGTGCTTGATCACAGTCTCGCAGTTGCGCGCACGGTGATAGACGGTATTGTCCGGCCACTGTCTTCTCGATGGTGTCCTGCCGTTCGGGAGCAACAGTTCTACCGGTTCGTTTGAGTCCGTGGTCACCAGCCACATCCCCAGTACACGCGCCGCAGACCTGCCAGCCAGCGCCGCCTTCCTCGCTGCCTGACCTGCTGCAACCGCCTGCACCCAGCGCTTTTCGTAAAACGCCAACGCGTGAAAGTCGGCCTGTAGCATCGCATGCCTTGCCGACAACGCGACTGTCCTACCTGCTTGTGTATCTCTACGGTCGATCACCTTGCTCAGGATCTCCCGTTGCCTCCCCATATCCATGCCACAACGATTGCAGAGATCCCGTGTCGGCGGAAGACCCCGCCCGTTTTTGTGGATAACTTCGGGTAACTCCGGATACTTTCGCGCCGGTTATCCACAGCCTAAAAGACGATATCGTCTTTTAGCATTTGCGCGGATCTAAAACCCCAGGTCGCGGCTCCATCGCCGGCACAAAAGACGATATCGTCTTTTGGGCTGTGTCTAAGATCGCCTACATGCCTGCCCATTACCGTCGCTATGTCCTCGCTGCCCTGGCCTACGCAGCCGCGTTCGCGTATATCCTCCTGCGCTGGGATGCGATCCCCGACCCGGTGCCGGTCCATTTCAACGTCAACGGCGACGCGGACGGATTCGAACCGAAAACCCTGCTTCACGCGACGTTCTTGATCACAATCGGCATCGTCATCTCCATATCGATGCTCGCGTGCCTGCCGCCGAAAACCCTCGCACGACAGACCGTGGACGTACCGGAGGACAAGGCGTTGCCGTATTCGGAGACGGCGGCGGCGCGCGTCGAGAAGCTGTGCGATGCAACAGCCGACTTCATGTCGAAGACCCTCCTCGCTATGGCGGTCTTGTTCGCGCTGACCAACGTCTCGATGATGCTGCCGGACATCTCGCTGCCATTCTGGCTGGAGATCGCACTGTGGATCGCATTCACCGTCTACATCGTCGTCGTAGCAATCCGCATGACCACGGCCAAGGACGGCATCGAACCCGACGAAGCGGAGCAACAACGCAACCACCTGCTGCGGATGCAGGGTGGCATGGGCACCTACAAGGAGCCGAACGACCCAATGCTCGCCGCGGTGCTGCCGCAGGCCCCGGGCAAGATCTCGGTCAACACGGCACACGCGCCGGGCAAGCGTTACCTGTGGCGTGTAATGACAAGCGTCGTCGCAGTCCTGGTGGTCTGTCTCCTGTTTGTGTTTATCTAACGGCTACAGCACGTTGAGGAACACCGTCACCACGAGGATGTTGACGAAGTCGATGAACATCCCACCGACGATTGGCAAAACGAAAAACGCTAGGCGCGACGGCGAGTACTTCTGCACCACCGACTCCATGTTGGCTACACCGTTGGGGGTTGCGCCCATGCCAAAACCGCAGTGGCCGGCGGACAGGACGGCGGCGTCGTAGTCGCTGCCCATCGCTCGGAATGTGACAAAGCGGGCGAAAAGGAGCATCAGCACGGTCTGGGCGATGAGCAGAATGACAAGCGGGATGGCAAGGTCTGCCAGTTCCCACAGTTTGATCGTCATCAGTGCTTGCGCGAGGAAAAGTGCGAGCGCAACACTGCCGATGATCTCCACCTCTTGTGTGGGCACAAACTCGTGGTACTGGCGCTGGTTGCGCGTGTCTGAGATGTAGCGGAACAGAATGCCGACGAGCATGGCACCCAGGTAGTTCGGGAAGGCGGCTTTGTCGGTGAACTGGCTGATGATCCAGTTGATGCCGTCGGTGATGTAGGTGCCGATAAACATCGCGATGAGGATGACGATGAAGGCTTGCATGACCTGGTCGCTGCGCAGGTCTCGTCGATACGCAGTGAGCAAACTATCGTCCACGTCGACATTGCGGGTGCCGCTGGATTGGAGGCGGTTGCGTTTGATCAGACGGTCGCCGACAGGCCCGCCTATGAGCGAGCCCATCAGCAGGCCGAACGTTGCTGCGGTGTAGGCGACGGTTTCTGCGCGCTCCACACCCTGCGCCTCCACGAGCGGGGCCATACCACCGGAAACACCGTGGCCGCCGGTCATGGAAACGGATCCGGTCATCAGCGCGAGCGCGGACGGGATGTCCACAATCGGCGCGAGCAGCACCGCAAGAAGGTTCTGTAGCACCACCAGCACAGAGGCGACGAGGAGGAAGCGGGTGACCATCTTGCCGGCTTTGCCAAGAAGCGCGACACTGGCGCCGAAGCCAACGGTGGTGAAGAACATCGTCATGAAGAAGCCCTGCAAGGTGGTGTCGAAGGTGATGTCCACCCAACCGGTGAGTTTGAACACCAGGTTGAACAGGGCGAAAAGGAACCCGCCGATCACCGGCGCTGGGATGGCGAAGCGCTCAAAGAACGCCACGTTGTTGCGCAGCCAGCGTCCAACGACGAGCAGGAGCACGGCGAAGCCGATGGTTTGGATCATGTTGAATTCAATCGCCATCGGCGGCCACCTCTCTGTTAGATGTCTGTCGATCTCGAAGAGTCTAAAGCGCGCACACGTTTGTGACAAAGAACACGCTCCTGTGCTTCTCCCGGTAGCGTTTAAACCATGACCACAATCGACAACGCCCGCGCACTACTCGCCGACGCCAGCCGTATCGAGGTCTTCACCGGCGCCGGCATGAGCGCCGACAGTGGCCTTGTGACCTATCGCGACGCACAAACCGGCCTGTGGGAGAACGTGGACCCGCAGGCCATGGCGTCTATCGACGCCTGGCACACCGACCCGGACACAATGCTCGCCTGGTACCTCTGGCGCGCCCAACTCGCCCAGCGCGCCGAGCCGAATGCAGGACATCTCGCCATCGCGCAATCGCCGAAGACGACGGTAACCACGCAAAACATCGACAACCTTCACGAGCGTGCTGGCAGCGACAATGTCGTCCACCTGCACGGCTCGCTCTTCGCGTTTCGCTGTTCGCTTTGCGACGAGCCCTACACCGACCCAATCCCACTGCCCGAGGAGCCTGTCCCGACGATCACTCCGCCCCAGTGCCCGTTATGTGGCGGGCCGGTGCGTCCCGGCGTGGTGTGGTTCGGCGAGATGTTGCCCCAAGCTGAGTGGAAGGAGGCGGAGCGTCGCATGCGCACCGCTGACGCGTTGATCATCGTCGGCACTTCTGGCGTGGTCTACCCCGCCGCTGGCCTGCCTCTAATGGCGCACGCGCGCGAAATCCCCATCATTGAGGTCACCCCGATGCGCACGGACCTGTCGCATATCGCCGACGTGGTCATCGAGGACACCGCAGCCAACGCCCTGCCGAAGCTGCTGGGTTAGTAGTGGTACCGGGCTTGGAGAATCACCAAATCTGTCCCAGCGACCGTATAGACCAAGCGGTGTTCTTGCGTGATCCTCCTCGACCACGCCCCTTCAGCTCCGTACTTCAGCGGTTCGGGTTTCCCTATGCCTTCAAACGGATCCCTTAAGGTGTCGCGCAGAAGCTGGTTGACTCGCCTCAGCGTTTTCTTGTCGTTGCCCTGCCAGTACAGGTAGTCCTCCCACGCGTTGGTGGTCCACACAAGCCGCATTACGCGTCCAGGTCGATGTCGTGTTCGGCCACCGCCCCGTTGAGTGCTTCCTCGTAGGCCTGAGTCAGGCGTCGAGCATTCTCTGGCGACTTAAACAGGTAGGCAGTCTCAACCCATGCCGCGTAGTCATCTGCAGCCATCAATACTGCATTACCGTGACGCGACACGATTTCAACGGGATCGCGATCATTGTTCACACGCTCGATGAGCGGATATAGCGTGCGCCGCGCTTCAGATGCACTGATAGACATCACAACCTCCTCCGAGTGGTACCGCAATACGGTACCACACTCTAGAGTGAAGCACGCAGGACCGTGAAGGTCTTATCGCGGGTGACCTGCTCCACGGCGCCGAACCTTTGCTCCACCTCGCCGCGGTAACGCAGGTGCGAATTGTGGACCAGGTAGAGCGTGCCGCCCGGCGCGAGTAGTCGCTTGGAGGCGTCGAGGAGGTGCTGGACGAGGGTTGCGTCGACCGTGGTCCCGTCGTGGAACGGTGGGTTGAGCGCAATGGTGTCGAAGGAGCCGTCCGGGAACTGTGAGCCGGCGTCATCCCAGGTCGCTTCCAGCCCGATGGCGCGGGCGGAGAGCACCGCGTCTGCGTCAGCGTCTGTGGCCACTGCCTCCAAGCCACGCGTGACAGAGCCGTTGCCGCACCCCAGGTCCAACAGTCGTCCAGGCTCTGCCGGCAGGCAGGAGCGCAGCAGTTCCCCACCACGGTCGGGCTTCGCCCCTGAGAACACGCCTCCGATGGCGACAAGTCCATCGCCGCGTACGGGCTCATAGGACACCTCGCGCGGCCCAGACGCCACAAGACAGCGAAACTTCCCTCGCCCACGGGAGGCCGCCACCTGGTCGAACGATTCGCCCAGCACCACATTCATGCCACGAGACAAGTGTTTATTGTTCGCGCCGAACACCACTCGCGCCGAAGCAAACCCAGCTCCCGCAATCGAGCGTGCCAGGTAGTCCAGCCGCGCCAGGGACTTCGGCATCTCCCCAATGGCAACGGCTGTGCCTGAAGAGCCGGCAAGGTAGTCGTCGATACGCATATCGCCCGCAATCTCCGCACCGAGCGACGCTGCTTCCTGGCAGCGTGAGTAGTCGGAGTCCAAAAACACGACCTTCGCCCCAGCAGCGAGTGCGGTGCGGGTGAGATCGAGTGTCGGGTCGTTGCACACGAGGACGACCTCTCCCGCAGCAACATCGGCCGTGTCCCAAATCAGACTATCCAGCGTGCGCAAGGCCTGCGACCTCCCCAAAAACGTACACAGCAGGCGAAGTCACATCGTTGTTCTCCATCACATCTGGCAAGGTGGCGGCGGTAGCGAAGAACACGCGCTGCGCGTCGGTTTCGCCTTCCTGGATCACCGCTGCGGGCGTATCCGGGGACAGCGATGCCTCCAGCAGCTTCTCGACGATCGCACGCACGTTGCGCACCCCCATCACCACCACGATGGTGCCGCCGACCTGTGCAAGCGCGGACCAATCCACGAGCGACTTGGGATGCTCCGGCGGCAGGTGTCCCGACACCACGGTGAACGCGTGCGTCACCCCGCGTTGCGTCACGGGCACGTTTGCCGCCGCAGGAACAGACACCGCGGACGTCACGCCCGGGATTACCGAGCACTCAAGACCGGCAGCCGCGCATGCCTGCAGCTCCTCAAAGCCGCGACCGAACACGTACGGGTCGCCGCCTTTGAGCCGCACGACCTGCTTGCCCTCACGCGCATAGGACACCAGCATCTCGTTGATACGCTCCTGCGCGACCTGGCGTGCATAGGGCAACTTGGCCACGTCTACGACTTCTTTGCCGGTCAGATCCAGAAAATCCTCAAGCTCCGCGGCCGGCCCAAGGTGATCCGCAAGGATTACGTCCGCTGCTTCCAGCGCGCGCAAGCCTCGGATGGTGAGCAGGTCCCATGCGCCTGGGCCGCCGCCGACAAGAGTGATGTGGCCTTTCGTCATAGCGACACAGTCTAGGGTGGCACCATGACACGACCCCAGCTCGACCACACATTCGCCGAGAACCTGCCCGAGCTCGCCCACGCTGAACCAGGCAGAAGTTTTGAGAACCCCCAGATGGTTGCCCTCAACGAGCCTCTCGCAGTAGAACTTGGGATCGATGTCGCTTGGTTGCGTAGCAGCGACGGCCTCGCCTGGCTTACCGGCGCCCAGGGCGGGCACGCATTGGCATATGCGGGCCATCAGTTCGGTCAGTTTGTGCCATTGCTTGGCGACGGCCGCGCGTTGCTGCTCGGCAACATCGCCGGCCACGAGATCCAACTCAAAGGATCCGGCCTGACAGTGTTTTCACGGCGTGGATCTGACGGCGTCGGTGCGATCGGCCCGATGTTGCGCGAACACCTCGTCTCTACGTTCATGCACGCCGTCGGCGTACCGACGACACGCTCGCTAGCGGTGCTGACCACCGGCGAGAAGGTCATACGCCAAAACGGCGCCGTACCCGGCGGCATCGTGGTCCGCGTGGCGAAGAGCCACCTTCGTGTCGGCAGCGTCCAGTACGCGGCAACGCAATCCGAGGACCTTGTACGCCAGATCGTCACCGCTGCCGGTTTCGACAATGCAGCCAGCCTGCTCGAAACCGTCACCCGCCGCCACTTCGACCTAGTTGCGCACTGGATGCGCATCGGTTTCGTCCACGGGGTGATGAACACCGACAACGTGACACTCTCAGGCGAAACGATCGACTACGGGCCATGCGCGTTCACGGAGCGCTTCGACGCCGCAGCGTCGTTTTCATCTATCGACAGGCAAGGCCGCTACGCCTTTGGCAACCAACCGAGCATCATCGCCTGGAACATGGCTCGCCTGGCAGAGGCGCTTTACCCCTTACTGGGCCAGGATTATGTTGACGCCTACATCAAAACAGTCCAGCCAACCTGGGACGAGGCGTGGCAGCGTTGGATCGGCGACGACCACGAAGGCCTCAACAACGCCACCGACATCACCACCTACAACCGCGAACACGGCATCAACGGCGATCCAGGACCGATCTTCGTCCCGCGCAACCACATGCTGCAGGATGCGATAGACACCGCTGAGTTGCACGGTGATTACGCGAAGTACAACGAACTGCTCGCGGCAGTATCCGACCCGTACAACGAGCAGGCCGGGCCCGAATGGATGGCCCGGCCGGAAGGACAACTGCCCTACGTCACCTTCTGCGGGACGTAGGGCAGCCAGTTCAGTGAAGCGAGCGGATTAATCCTCGAGCTTCAGCGTCTTCTGGGTCCATGCCCACTGCTCCTCGTACGCCTTCTTGTCGTGCTTGAGCGACTTGCCGTACGTCGGGAACATCTCGTGGAGCTTGTCAGCCCACTCGATCATGCGCTCACCGAAGCAACGCTCCAACAGCTCGAGCATCGCAGCCGGGGTAATCGATGCGCCCGGGGATGCGCCGAGGATGCCCGCGATG
Organism: Corynebacterium sp. HMSC11D10; assembly: GCF_001806995.1. Classification (NCBI taxonomy): domain Bacteria; kingdom Bacillati; phylum Actinomycetota; class Actinomycetes; order Mycobacteriales; family Corynebacteriaceae; genus Corynebacterium; species Corynebacterium sp. HMSC11D10. Next base: position 190,789 of record NZ_KV787039.1, on the reverse strand, counting down.
GTGCCGTTCTGGTCGTTGACCAGAGCGGTACCGAACTCCAAGGTGCCGAAACGCGGGAATGCTGCCGGCTTGATCACCTGCACGCGCTGGCCGGCGACGACAACGTCCCAGTCCTTGCCGTCTGCCATCGGGTAGTACTCGTGCAGCACGTCCATCTTGCCGTCGAAGTTACGGAAAACCTCCTCAACCAGATACTTGACCAGGCCGATATTGGTTGCCGCGACACCGAGGTAGGACGGGATGTTGTCCAGACGGATGGACTTGAACAGGTCCAGGTAGGAGCCTTCCTTCAAGAACTTCGGAGTCCAGCCGCCGTACGGGCCGAACAGCAGGGACTCTTCACCGTCGACGACGCGCAGATCCAGGTGCGGAACAGACATCGGCGGAGCACCAACCTTGGCCTTGCCGTACACCTTCGCCTTGTGCTGCTGGACAAGCTCCTGGTTGGTGGTCTTGAGCCACAAACCGGAGATCGGGAAGCCTGCATAGCCGTGAACCTCTGGAACGCCTGCCTTGCGCAGCAGGTCCAGGGCGTAGCCGCCAGCGCCGATAAACACGAACCGTGCACGGACGACCTGCTTGTCGCCGGTGCGAACGTTCTTTGCGGTGACCTTCCAGAAGTTGCCCTCACGCTTGAGGTTGAGCACTTCGTGGCCGTAGCGAATCTTGGTGCCGCTTTCCTGAGCGGACTCCAGGAACTGCTTGGTCAGGGAACCGTAGTTGATGTCGGTGCCGGCATCGGTCCAGGAAATTGCGACCGGCTCAGCGTCGAAGTCGCGGCCTTGCGCCATCAGGGGCAGCTTCTCAGCGAACTTCTCGCGGTCATCGGTGAACTGCATCTCCGGGAACATGTGGTTCGCAGAAAGCTTGTCGTAGCGCTTACGCAGGTATGCAATCTGGTCTTCGCCCTGGGCGAAGGAAACGTGCGGCACCGGGTTGATAAAGGCGCGCGGGTCCTTGATCACACCGTTTTCTACCTGGTGGGACCAAAACTGGCGGGCGACCTGGAACTTCTCGTTGATCGCCATCGCCTTAGAGACGTCGATGCGACCGTTCTTTTCCGGGGTGTAGTTCAGTTCGCAGAGAGCGGAGTGACCCGTACCAGCGTTGTTGAACGCGTACGAGGATTCCTCGGCGGGACCGTCGAGGCGCTCGAAGATCATCTGGCTCCACTCGGGCTCCAGTTCGTGCAACATCGAGCACAGGGTGGCGCTCATAATGCCAGCGCCAACGTGCAGGATGTCCACCTCGTCCGCGTACTTATTACCACCGTTGTCAGACATGCGTAGTCATCCTTATAGTGTTTCGACAATTTTTGGAGTACAGACATTCTACGTCTATCTGCACCGGAACGTGCATAGGCCCGAATTATGACACGGCCCACACCCGCTTTCGGGTCAGTATCATCAGCCCCATGAATCAAACAGAAGAAGCATCCCTCGACACGCTTACCTGGAAACCGGACGTGCTCGGTAAAAATTACGAGCATGCGCGTCTGCAATTAGATAAGGACCCCGACACGGGACATGCACCGGAGGCGGTGTTGATCCGGGACGTGAGGTCGTCGACAAGCAACAAGCCCGCGGTGCTGTGGGTCCACGGCATGTCGGACTACTTCTTCCACAACCATGTTGCCGACGAGTTCGTGGAACGCGGTTACCCCTTTTACGCGCTGGATCTGCGCCGTTGTGGCCGCGCGCACATGAAGGGCCAGCGCTTCCACTTCACGCTGGATATGCGTCGTTACTTCGAGGAACTCACGAAGGCACTGCGGCTCATCGGACGTGAGCATGGCTCGGTCGTTGTGCTCGCGCACTCCACTGGCGGGTTGATTGTTCCGCTGTGGGCGGATCATTTACGACGAGAATCGCCCGCGGATCATGCACTGCTTCAAGGAATCGCGCTCAACAGCCCGTGGTTGGACCTGCAGTACCCGACCTGGCAGGTGAAGCTCCTGCGCCCAGTACTGAACACGCTTGGAGCCATTTTCCCGTCTATCCCACTGCCGGGCGGCGGGCTGGGTACCTATGGCACCTCTATCCACGAGAGCAAACACGGCGAATGGAGCTTCAACACCACCTGGAAACCGCTGGTCGGTCACCGCAAGTACTTCGGCTGGATCCGGGCAGTACTTAAAGGACAGGAACAAATCCACAAGGGCAACGTTGATACCGGCGTGCCAACGCTGACCCTGTGCTCTTCGCACTCATACCTGGGCAAGGAGTACTCCCCCGCTGCCGACACGGCCGATACCGTGCTTGATGTCGACCAGATCCAGCGTTGGGCCCCGACACTTGGGAAAGATTCACAAGTGCGAGTTATCGACGGCGCCCGCCACGACGTTTTCCTCTCCGAACGCCATGCCCGCGAGTCCGCGTTCAAGGCGACGTTTACGTGGCTAGACGATCTCACCGGGGCGCAGTAACGTCTAAACCCAATCCATACATATATATAGAGGAGACGAGCATGTCTGCTGTGGCGACGAATTCCACCCACTACGACCTCATTATCGTGGGCACCGGTTCCGGCAACTCGATCCTGACCCCGGACTTCGATGACAAGAAGGTCGCTATCGTCGAAAAGGGCAAATTCGGTGGAACGTGCCTGAACGTGGGTTGCATCCCGACGAAGATGTACGTCCTGGCCGCCGAGCACGCCTTTGCCGCACGCGAGGCCGGCAAACTCGGTGTTGATCTTGAGTTCCATGGCGCCGACTGGGATGCCATCAAGGAACGTGTTTTTGATAACCGGATCGACCTCATCGCTAAGGGCGGCGAAAACTACCGCCGCAATGAGTGCGACAACGTCACCGTCTACGACATGGAGGCCTCCTTTGTCGGGCCGAAGACCCTAAAGACGGGTCGCGGCGGCGTAGAGGAAACGATTACCGCAGACACGATCATTCTCGCCGCCGGTGCGCGTCCGTTTATCCCCGAGTGGGCCAAGGGCGTCACCTATCACACCAACGAGGACGTCATGCGCCTCGACGAACTGCCAAAGTCGATGACCATCGTTGGCGGCGGCTTTATCGCCATGGAGTTTGCGCACGTCTTCGATGCCCTGGGCACCGACGTAACCATCATCAGCCGCTCTCCCCTGCTGCGTCCGCTCGACGAGGATCTGCGCGATCCGTTCAACGAGATCGCCACACAGCGCTACACCACCCACATCGGCCGCACGGTCGCATCAGCCACCGAGAATGGCGGCCAGGTGACGCTCACGCTTGACGACGACACCCAGGTGACCTCCGACGCCCTCCTCATCGCCACCGGTCGCATCCCGAACAGTGACACCCTCAACGTTGTAGCGGGTGGCATCGAAACGCATGACGACGGCCGCGTAAAAGTCGACGAGTTCGGCCGCACGACCGCTGAGGGTGTGTGGTCGCTTGGTGATCTCTCTTCCCCCTACCAACTCAAGCACGTTGCCAACGCCGAGATGCGTGCGGTGACCCACAACGTGCTTGCCACCTGGCGCGACAACGGCGCGCTCGTTCCGATGCCGCACGACCACGTGCCGTCGGCGATCTTCACCCACCCGCAGATCGCCACCGTCGGCCTGACCGAGCAGCAAGCAATCGAGGCCGACCACGATGTCACCGTCAAGGTCCAGAACTATGGCGACGTTGCATACGGCTGGGCGCTGGAGGACAGCACCGGACTGGTGAAGCTCATCGCGGATCGCACCACAGGCAAACTGCTGGGCGCCCACTACATGGGCCCACAGGCATCGACCTTGATCCAGCAAATGATCACCGTCATGGCTTACGACCTCGACCTTCGCGAGTTCCCACGCAGCCAATACTGGATCCATCCAGCACTGGCCGAAGTGACGGAAAACGCGATCCTGGGCCTCGACCTGACCTTCAAAGAAGTCTAAACCTATCCTTCACCCCCTAATTTGGGGGCCATTCAACAAAACCGCTGGGACAACTGCCCAAGAAGCGAAAAGCGCACGTTGCGATTGTTATCCACCCGCAATCATTCCCAGCGGACACACAGAGACTCCAACCTTTTGATGATCTTTGCATCAAATCGCACACCAAACTTGCACGATGCTGGAAACGATCGGCTATTGTCGTTGCAGACACCGGGACCGAGCCTCTAAGGCTTGCTATCGGTCCTAGGAGCTCAATGCCCCTGGACTTCTTTGAATTCCACCCGGACGTCGTGCAAGAACTATCAGAGAAGGATTTCGTTTCATGCGTAATTTCCGTAAGGCAGCCCTCGCCGGCGCAACCGCCGTCGCTGTGGCATTCGGCTCCACCGCAGTCGCAACCGCTGAGACCAAGAAGCCGGAGGCAACCCCGACCCCGACGTACACCTCTTACCCGGCACCGGTCCGCGACCAGAAGCCGGGCGTCGACAACGACGCTGAGAAGACCAACGGTTCCTCCACCAAGCTGGGCAACAAGCTCGGCGTTTGGAGCAAGGACGAGAACGGCGACGTCAAGGTCAACGGTGTTGATGGCCGCGCAATCTTCGGCACCAAAAAGCAGGAAAACGGCTTCAACAACCAGCCTAAGTACGCTCAGGCTGCTTACGGCCTGACCGTCTTCACCGCTGTCTCCGCAGTCATCGGCCTCATTGTTGGCCCGCTGTACAACTTCATCGTTCACGGCCCGGTGAAGTTCTAATAACGCGGATTTCCGCTAACCACTTCCAACTCACATTTCGAAAGAAGGAATAAGATGCGTAACTTCCGCACCGCTGCAGTTGCTTCCGCAACCGCTCTGACCGTCTTCGTTGGCGGCACCGCTATCGCTTCCGCTGAGGAAAACAAGGATCCGGAGACCACCGCTACTGCCGAGCAGAACGGCCAGACCGACACCAAGAAGCCGGAAGAGAAGAAGTCCGACAAGGACAAGCAGGTCATCTTCGCTGGCAAGCAGGAGGGCGACAAGTCCTTCGGCGACGTTGTCAAGGACGGCACCGCAGGCCTGTTCAACGGCAAGGGTTCCTCCAAGTACTTCGACGAGAAGGACACCGCGACCCCGTTCTACCCGACCGATGCTTTCGGCGAGAAGACCAACCCTGAGGCTGTCCCGCAGTGGGCACGCTACTGGATCGACGGCACCATCGTCGCTGGTATCGGTGCTCTCGTCGGCCTCGTGATCGCTGGCATCAACTTCGCTTCCTACAACGGCTTCATCCAGCTGCCGAAGTTCTAAGTCAACTTCGTCGTAGGACGATAGAAACCCGCTGCTCCGGCAGCGGGTTTTTGCTTTGGTCAGTCTCGGCTTTGCATCCAACAAAAATGTGCCCCGCAGGGAACGTTCCCTGCGGGGCACATATGCATCTACCAGTGCGACGTCTACTCCCCCAGCATGTGCTGGCCTGCTGCTACATCGGCGTCCGGGATCGTGAGAATCTCGTTGCCATCGTCAGTGATCACGATGGTGTGCTCGAACTGCGCGGTGTACTCACCATCGACGTTCTGTACCGTCCAGCCGTCGTCCCCCACGGTGTACGGCAACTCACCCAGGTTGATCATCGGCTCGACGGTCAGCGTCATTCCCGGCTCGAGAACATCCGTGTATGCATCCGAGTCATAGTGCAGGACGACGAGACCGTTGTGGAACGTCGTACCCACACCGTGTCCGGTGAAGTCGGTGACCACGTTGTAGCCGAAGCGCTTCGCGTACGCCTCGATGACGCGCCCGATGACGTTGATCTCGCGGCCCGGCTTCGCCGCCTTGATGCCGCGCATCATGGCCTGGTAGGTACGGTTCACAAGGTCCTTGTGTTCCTGTGCAACCTCGCCCGCGAAGAACGTGGCGTTGGTGTCGCCGTGCACACCGTTCTTGTATGCGGTGACGTCAATATTGACGATGTCGCCCTCCTGGATCACAGTCGTATCCGGGATGCCGTGGCACACAATCTCATTGAGCGACACGCAGGAAGACTTTGTAAAGCCTCGGTAGCCAAGCGTGGAGGGGTATGCGCCGTGCTCGATCAGGTAGTCGTGCACAATGCCGTCGATCTCATCAGTGGTTTTGCCCGGCGCAACCGCCGCACCGGCAAGGGCAAGGGCGTTCGCGGCGATCTTGGATGCCTCGCGCATAGCCTCGATCGTCTCGGGCGTTTGGATGACCGGTTCGCCGACGTTTTCCTGGACGTCGTCTTTCCAGGCGTACTCCGGACGCTCAATGTGGTCCGGGACCTTACGCACTGGGGTCGGTTTACCTGGTGTAAGTAGTCCTCTTGGATTCATAAACGCCATGGTAGTACCGCGAGCAAATTGGCCCTGCGGCAGCTAGCCAGCTTTCTGATCTACCCCAGCGGCAAGTTGGCAAGCATCGTGTTCGTCAGCGCGACTGCCGCTTCAGAACCACCGCCGAGGACCACCAGGGTTGCAAACGCGATGTCGTCTTCCACGCGGTAGCCGGTGAACCAGGAGTGGGACCCACCGTTGATTTCGGCCTCGCCGGTCTTGCCGCGAATATCGCCACCGGCACTCATTCCGCCTGCGGTACCGCCTGGACCGGTCACGGCAGCCATGATCTGGCGGAGCTGATCAATCGCTTCCGGCGGAAGAGGCTGCACGTCCTCGCTGAGTTTCGTTTCCTCACCCTGTACCAAGTACGGCACCGGCAAGGATCCACGCGCGGCCGTTGCAGAAACGAGAGCCATGCCGAACGGGCTAGCAAGGTCGAGGCCCTGGCCGTAGCCGGCCTCAGTGCGGTCGAGGGGCTCCTCCCCGACCGGGATCGAGCCAGTGATTGTCTCTACCCCTGGGATCTGCATATCGACCCCGAGACCAAACTGCTTACCCACGTCCTGCAACTCACCTGGGGCGAGACGCGTCGACATGTCCGCAAACGTGGTGTTGCACGAACGCGCAAACGCCGTCTCCAACGGCACGGTGCCGAGGCTGAAGCCTCCGTAGTTGGTCACGATGCGCCCATACAGGTTCATCGGGCCCGGACACGGCACCGGCGAGCCTGGTGTGAGCCCTTGCCGTGCAAGCCCCGCCGCTGCGGTGATGATCTTAAATGTCGAGCCAGGCGGGTACTGGCCCATCGTCGCCAGATTGCCTTGCGCATCCGCAGCCGGGGTCTGCGCAATAGCCAGAATCCCGCCCGTAGACGGCCTGATGGCCACAATCATGGCCTGCTGCCCGGCAACGGGTTCGAGCGCACGCTCAGCGGCTTCCTGGACGCGGTGATCCAAGCTAATGTGCACCGCCGGCGCCGGTGCAGGATCCTGACGGGTGATCTCCTCGTACGACGCACCATTTTCGTTGACAATGTCGACGCTCCAGCCGGAATCACCAACCAAATCATCGCGCACCAACTCGCCCACGCGCGCCATAATGTCGGGCGCGAAGCCCGGCTTTGCGTTAACCATGGCGGCTTCTTCGTTGAGCCGGACACCGGGCTCGTTGCTAAGCGCTGCTTCAACAGCATCTCGCGCTGCTGCCGGCACCACCGCCACCGAATACACACCGGAGGCGCGCTCGAGCTCGCCCTTCAACGTGTCTGCATCGCGGAGCGGCACGCCACGGTCCTGCTCGTGCGCCCGGGCGAGAGCACCGCTGATCGCAGATGCCGCAGCACCGGCGGTGCGCATCTCGTTGGTATCCACCAACACCCGATACGCGATGCCGGGCTTTAACAACTCCACCCCATCAGAGGACACGACACTCGCCTGTGCGGGAGCGATCGCACGCAGCTCCAAATGCTGGTGCGCACCCAGACGCGGGTGCAACACCGACGGCTGCCAGCGCACAGTCCACTTCTCGCCAGATTGTGTCAGCGTCATCTGCGCGTCGTACTTCAACTCACGGTCACGCGGCAATTGCCACGCCAACTCGTACGTCGCGGTGGCTAGATTCTCCTCCTGGCGCACATCTTTCAGCGTCGCCGTGACGTCTTCTGCCTGCAAACCATCCCAGGTCGCGTTCGTGGAATCAGCCGCGGACGTCGGATTGTCAATCGCAGACGACTCGACGTCGCGACGCTCCAGCGCCTCCAAAAACGCACTCGCTGCTGGCTCAGCATCATTGGGGCGCGGGGTGCATGCGCTTATCGACGACGCAAGCACCACCCCGGCAACAACTGCGACGACACGACGCATACTAGCGGGTGACCTTGACCTCAGCCTTGGCGCCAGCGACCTCCTCGAGGCCCTGCTCCTCAGCAATACGCAGCGCGTGAGCAATCAGCGTTTCCACAATCTTCGACTCCGGCACGGTCTCCACAACCTCGCCCTTGACAAAGATCTGGCCCTTACCGTTACCGGAAGCTACACCAAGGTCAGCGTCGCGCGCCTCGCCCGGACCGTTGACAACACAGCCCATGACGGCCACACGCAGCGGGAACTCCATGCCATCCAGGCCAGCGGTGACCTCCTCGGCCAACTTGTACACGTCCACCTGGGCGCGACCACAGGACGGGCAGGAAACGATCTCCAACTTGCGCGGACGCAAGTTCATCGACTGCAGAATCTGGTCACCGACCTTGATCTCTTCCACCGGGTCAGCGGAAAGAGACACACGAATCGTGTCGCCGATACCCTGCGACAACAGGGCACCGAAGGCGACGGACGACTTAATCGTGCCCATGAACTTCGGACCAGCTTCCGTCACACCGAGGTGCAACGGGTAATCCGTCTTCTCTGCCAACTGGCGGTACGCCTCGACCATCAGCACCGGGTCCGAGTGCTTTACGGAAATCGCAATATCGCCGTAGCCGTACTCTTCGAACAAGCCAGCCTCGTAGATCGCGGACTCCACCAGCGCTTCTGGCGTGGCCTTGCCGTACTTCTCCAGCAGGCGCTTATCCAGCGAGCCACCGTTGACGCCGATACGGATCGGGATGCCTGCGTCACCGGCTGCCTTTGCAACCTCCTTGACGCGGCCGTCGAACTCCTTGATGTTGCCCGGGTTCACACGCACAGCTGCGCAGCCGGCGTCGATCGCAGCGAAGATGTACTTCGGCTGGAAGTGAATATCGGCGATCACCGGGATCGGCGACTTTGCAGCAATTGCTGGCAACGCTTCCGCATCGACCGTCTTCGGGCACGCGACACGCACAATGTCGCAGCCAGCCGTGGTCAACTGCGCAATCTGCTGCAAGGTGGCGTTGATGTCGTGCGTCTTCGTCGTGGTCATCGACTGCACCGTGATCGGGTGATCGGAGCCAACACCGACACCTCCAACCATCAGTTGGCGGGTCTTACGACGTGGGGCCAGGGTGGGTGCCGGACCTTCAGGGATGCCTAATCCGATGGGGGTACTCATGGTGGATAACTCTAGCACCGTCACCCAAAAAGATTGACGGGGTTCACCACGTCTGCCGCCATCACCAACACACCAACAACAAGCAGCAGCGCCGCCATGAAATAGGTCAGTGGCATCAGCTTCTCGTAGTTTGCCGGGCCGGCTGGTGGCAGGCCACGGAGTCGTCGCAAAGCATTGCGAATCTTCTCGTAGATCACCACCGCAATGTGCCCACCATCAAGCGGCGGGAGCGGCACGAGATTAAACAACGCCAGAAAGAAGTTCAGGCTGGCCAGCATCATCCAAAACGCCGGCCACTGGTCGCGCTCCACCAACTCACCGCCGGTGCGCGAGGCCCCAATCACACTGATCGGGCCCTCAATGTCGCGCTCCCCGCCGAAGATCGACGCGACAACCCCCGGGATCTTGCCCGGAAATGCCATCAACCCGTCAACGGACGCACGAAGCATCTGACCGGTGAACTTGGCCGTCGCCGGCACCGCCTCGACAGGCCCGAATTGCTTCACCGCATCCTTGACCGGAGCTGCGGCGATGCCCACCGCGCCGACGTCGATACGCTCGCCCGTCGAAGGATCGATGCGCTCGACCCGCGCCACGGGGACATCAATGCTTTGCGACGACCCACCGCGCTCCACCTCAAGCGCGACCGTCTCCCCAGAACGCTGCGCAACATAAGTACGCAGGTCCGCGAATGTCTCGATTGGTTCGTCGTCGACCGCCACCAAAGTGTCGCCGACGCGCACACCCGCTTGGCCCGCAGGACCAGGTCCGCTGCACTCCGCCAGAGTTTTCTCATCCACCTGGTCGGCAACACAGACGACCTGGCCCACCTTCGGGGTGAAATCCGCGTACGGGTTCCGGATACCTGATGAGACAGCAACCCCAAAAATGATCACGACGCCGATCAAGATGTTCATCACGATCCCGCCGGAGAGCACCGCAATACGCTGCCACGCAGGCTTTTTCACCATCGCGTGCGGCGCTTCCTCCTCGGTGACCGGATCCATCGCCGTCATCCCCGCAATGTCACAGAACCCACCGAACGGCAGCGCAGCAATCCCATACTCTGTTCCGCCCCGTTTCACCGACCACAACGTTGGCCCGAAACCGACAAAAAACCGGCGCACTCGCATGCCAAACGCACGCGCAGTGAACATGTGGCCTGCTTCGTGCAGCGCAATCGAAGCAGTGATTGCAAGCGCGAAAAGCACAATCCCCAACACACTCATCGCGCTTCACCCCACAGCACACACAGCGAAGAGGTGCGGGCACACCGCCCGCACCTCAAGGGTCTAACGCTCAATGCGCGCAATCGCCGCGGCGACTCGCTCACGCGTACGGGACTCAACCCGCATCACATCAAACACATCGCTCGGGACTGCGGCGAACTCGTCGGCCTCGTCCAGGACCTCCCCGATAATGTCCACGATCTCCGGGAACTTAATGCGACCCGCGAAGAACGCCTCTACCGCTGCTTCGTTAGCAGCGTTGTAAATAGCCGGGTACGGATCACCCTTCTTGGCCACCTCACGGGCCAGACACACAGCAGGGAACACCTCGTTGTCCAGCGGCTCAAACTCCCACGAGAATGCCTGCGAGAAATCCAACGGCTCCTGCACATCCGGCACACGGTTCGGCCAATCCAGCGCGTGCGCGATAGGCAGCTTCATCGACGGCGGCGAAGCCTGTGCAAGCGTTGCACCGTCCGTAAACGTGACCAACGAGTGAATCACGGACTGCGGGTGAATCGTGACGTCGATCTTGTCCGGATCCATGTCGAACAACATGGCCGCCTCAATCAGCTCAAGGCCCTTGTTCACCAGAGTCGAAGAGTTAATGGTGTTCATCGTTCCCATCGACCAGGTCGGGTGTACCACGGCTTCTTCCGTGGTCACCTCCATGAGACCCTCGCGCCCCCAGCCACGGAACGGACCACCCGATGCGGTAAGAACAAGGCGAGCGATTTCGCTACGGCGAGTGCCGCGCATGCACTGCGCCATTGCCGAGTGCTCCGAATCAACCGGAACAATCTGACCCGGCTTTGCAGCGTCGAGCACGATACGGCCACCCGCTACAAGCGATTCTTTGTTAGCCAACGCAAGTGTCGCATCCGAGCGCAGCGCAGCCATGGTTGCCGGCAGGCCCGAGGCACCAACGAGTGCGTTGAGCACCACGTCAGCTTCCTGCGATTCAACGAGCGCAGCAGCGGAGTTCTCGCCAGTGATCACGTAACCGCCAAGCGCACGGGAGACTTCCTTCGCACCCTCAATATTGCGCACGGCAATCTGGTCGGCGCTCAGGCCAAACTCCTGCGCCTGCTCAATAGCAGCCTTAGGATTGGCGCCACCAATGGCAATCCCGACAATGTTGAACTTGTCGCGGTTTTCGCGGATCACCTCCACAGCCTGTGAGCCAATGGAACCGGTCGAACCTAAAATTACAACGTTTCGCACGCAACCATTGTGACACGTTTTGATTCATTTCGGCACTTGAACTGGATTAAACCCCCGAGGTGGTGCGAAAGTTTGAACACATTGGGGGCTATTGTCACCTTTTTCGCGCTCTGTGTGCGATGATGGGCAGCGATAGTTTCATCATTTCCAGGTGATCGTGTTTGCGATCGATCCCGTGTTAACAAGGAGCGTTGCAGTGGCCCACGCAAAGGAAAGCGCACCCCAGGTGTACAACGGTGTATCCGAGGCTGACGTCCCGTCCGCCAAATTTGGTTGGAGTGCGCTGAGCGACCGCGCCATCCAGCTGGCAGGTTGGATTTCCGTCGCGTTCCTCGTCGCCTACAACTTTGGCAACCACCAGGGCCACGTTGAGACCATTTGGCTCATCGCACTGGCCGTCCTCATTGCTCTCGCCCTGATCCTTCTGGCTACCAAGCCGAAGCTCAACCAGGTGCGTACCGTGACGTCACACAACAAGCCGGTCGGCTACGTGGAGCGTGACTGGACCTACGACCAGGCCACCCTCTCCGGCGATGTCTACGAGTCGCTGACCGATAGCCAGCTGCGCGCCCTCAACATCGAGCCGAGCCGTGTTGCACACCTGCGCAACGCCGCACCGGCACAGGCACGCGAAAACGTAGAGGTCATCGAGGTCGAATCCAAGACCGGCAAGCACGCCCTCTAAAATCTTTTCGACGAAATACCGCCGCACCTTCCAACGAAGGTGCGGCGGTATTTTCATGCCGTCTGCCTGAGCGGACTAGCCAGTTTTTTCGTCGGCTGCCAACTGCCCGCAGGCAGCCGCGATCTCCTGGCCCTTGGTGTCGCGCACCGTGCAAGGCACGCCTTGGGCGATCACACGGCGGACGAACTCGTCCTGCCGATCCTTCGGCGACGCATCCCACTTCGATCCCGGTGTCGGGTTGAGCGGAATGAGATTGACGTGCACCAGCGAACCCAACGCGCTGTGAAGCTTCTTGCCCAACATGTCAGCGCGGAAGTTCTGATCGTTCATGTCGCGAATCAAGGCGTACTCAATGGAGACACGTCGCCCCGTCTGGTCCGCGTAATAGCGGGCCGCATCAAGCACTTCGGCTACTTCGAAGCGGTTGTTGATCGGGACCAACTCGTCGCGCAATTCATCGTCCGGTGTGTGCAGACTCACTGCGAGTGTGCAGGACAGCCCTTCATCCGCGAGCATACGAATCTGCGGTGCAAGTCCGACAGTGGATACCGTCACGTTGCGCTGGGAGATGCCAAAGCCAGCAGGCGACGGCTGCGTAATCTGGCGAACAGCAGAGACCACACGCTTGTAGTTAGCAAGCGGCTCCCCCATCCCCATAAACACAATGTTGGATAGGCGGGAGCCTTCTGCCTCCATCATTGCGGCCGCAGCGCGCACCTGGTCCACGATCTCCGCGGTGGACAGGTTACGGTCCAGGCCACCCTGACCGGTCGCACAGAACGGGCATGCCATGCCGCAGCCAGCTTGCGAGGAGATGCACAACGTCGCGCGACCTGGGTAACGCATCAGCACCGATTCCAACAAGATGCCATCGTGCAGGCGCCACAGCGTCTTCGTGGTATCACCGTTGTCAGTCTCCACGGTGCGCACGGGAGTCAACAACGTGGGAAAAAGTGCGTCCTTGACAAGCTGACGCTGGTTCTCGGGCAGATCCGTCATCGTTAGCGGATCCGCCTCAAACTTGCCGTAATAGTGACGCGCGATCTGATCAGCACGGAACTTCGGCAGCCCGAGTTCCTTCAACGCGTCGATTCGCTCCTGTGCCGACAAATCAGCGAAGTGCTTCGGCGGCATGCCACGCTTTGGGGCGAGCAGTTTGATCTCGGGAAAATCACTCATAGTGCGCCCCATCTTTGCATGTCGCACGAATGTTTTCGAATTACTAGGTCTGTGCTTAGGCGCTCATAAGCGTGATGGTCGTGAGCAGGATGTAGGTCGCCGCTGCTGCGGGAAGCATCCCGTCAAGTCGATCCATGATGCCACCATGCCCTGGCAGCAGGTTGGACATGTCTTTGATGCCCAGTTCACGCTTGAACTGGCTTTCCACCAAATCTCCCATCGTTGCGCAAATCACTAAAGCGATGCCGAGCACAACGCCCATCCACCACGGGCCGTGAATGAGCAGCGTGACCACTAAGATGCCGGTGATGCTTCCGGCAACGATCGACCCAGCGAAGCCCTCCCAGGACTTGTTCGGGCTAATTGCCGGCGCCATCGGGTGCGAGCCAAACATCACGCCTGCAGCGAAACCACCCACATCGCTGGCAACAACGCACAGCATGAACGCCACAATGTAGGCGGAACCATCCACCCCACCTTGGCTAATCAAGGAAATCATTGCGGCGAACGTGCCAAACAGCGGAATCCACGCAAGCACGAACAGACTCACTGCCGTGTCGCGCAGGTAGTTCTCTGGTCGCTTGTTCCTGCCCTGGTGGAACATCCCCCAGAACATGACAACTAGAACGGTGAAGGCAAAACCCGCCACGAGCCCTGTAGTGCCATACGGCACGGAGGACCACAGCATGAGTTGGGCCATGATGATCAGCAGTGTGCGCGGCTGCTGGTAACCAGCTTCCCGCAGCCGGGTCATCACCTCCCACATCGCTCCTGCTACAGCGACGGCGACAAGTGGGTACCAGGCTTTGGGCCCCACCCATACGGCGGCAATGACAATCGCGCCGAGCACAACACCGGTCGTAATGGCGGTCGGCAGATCACGCCCCGGGTTGTTCTTCGGCTTCGGCGCATGCACCGGCCAGCGGCTCGGCGTGGCGCGCTCCTCCTGATCAGCAGCAGGCACGCTAGACCTCCAGCAGTTCGGCTTCCTTACGCTGAACGATCTCATCGACCTGAGCAACGTAGGACTGGGTGGTCTTGTCCAGCGCCTTCTCGGCGGTTACGACCTCATCCTCACCAGCGTCGCCGTCTTTCTGAATCTTCTTCAGCGCTTCCATGCCCTGGCGACGGATATTACGGATGGCAATCTTGCCGTCCTCGCCCTTCTGCTTCGCCTGCTTGACCAGGTCACGGCGGCGTTCCTCGGTGAGCTGCGGGATAGACACACGGATGACCTGGCCGTCATCCGTCGGGTTCACACCGAGATCAGAGTTACGGATCGCGTTCTCGATCTCACCCATGGTGGACATGTCGTACGGCTTGATCAGCAGCATGCGCGGCTCCGGCACGGAAATCGTCGCCATCTGGTTAATCGGCGTCGGTGCACCGTAGAAGTCAGCCATCACACCGTTGAACATCGCCGGGTTCGCACGTCCGGTACGGATCGTGGCCAACTCGTCACGAGCGTGCTCAACAGAGGCGGTCATGCGCTCTTCGGCATCCAGCAATACGTCATCAATCATGGGGAAAACCCTACCTTTTCTCTATTCGGCGTCCCTACTAACCTACCAGCGCGACTGGCACCTACACTGGCGCCATGCTGCATCCCGCGTTCACGTTGCCCCCAAGCACACACACGCGGCCGCGCCCAAACGTTGGACGTCTGGCTGGTTGGCAGATTCCGGTCAAAGACGGCACCGACGTTGCTGGCATGACCACTACCCACGGCAGCCCGGCACGCGCCTACACCGCAACAGCAACCGATCCGTTTATCTCCAATCTTTTGGCGCAGGGCGTCGCCATCCACGGCAAGACGCTGACCTCGGAGCTGGGCGCGACCTGCTACGCAGAGCGCCCTGACGTTCCCGTGCTCGAGTCGCCGGCCTACCCCGGCTGCACCCCAGGTGGCTCTTCTACTGGCGCCGCAGTTGTGGTGGCCGACGGCACCGTTCGCGCCGCACACGGCACCGATGCCGGCGGATCCATACGCGTGCCAGCTGCAGCGTGCGAGATCGTCGGCTTCAAACCCGCAAGCAAAGGTATCGCCGCACATGGGTTTCTCACCCAAGACGTCGCGGATCAATTCACGTTGTGGGGTTGGCACCGCCGCATCAAAGGAAAGCAGCACCGAATCGGTGTGCTTACCGACGGTATCTTCGCGCGGCCGGATGTGGAGGATCGGCGAGGTGCGCTCGTCGAAAAGCTTGCGAGTGCTCTCGACTTTGAAGTGGTGCAGCTCAAGCCGTATCGCGAATCGCTGGAAACCTACGCCCACTTCACGACCACAATCACCGCGAGTTTCAACCTGACGGATCCGCTCGACAGCGAATACATCGGCTGGCTCGTCGAGCAATCCCACAAGCTGACCAACAGCGACCTTGACGCCGCCGAGCAACACCGCCGGGATTTGCCTCACCTCATCGCCTCCCAATGGGACGTCGATGTAGTGCTCTCCCCCACGCTCGCATTCGCACCACCCCGGATCGGCTATTTCCCCTCTCTCACGCCAGAAGCGAGCTTCCACGCGCAAACCGAATGGTCACCGTGGTGCTCGCTGTACAACATGCTCGGCACCCCTGCGATTGCACTCGGCGGGGTGCACCTTGGCAGCCTTACGCTCACCGGGCCGGAACTGCTCACGGTGGCACAGCATATTGAGACGCTGT
Source organism: Corynebacterium sp. HMSC11D10 (assembly GCF_001806995.1). Classification (NCBI taxonomy): domain Bacteria; kingdom Bacillati; phylum Actinomycetota; class Actinomycetes; order Mycobacteriales; family Corynebacteriaceae; genus Corynebacterium; species Corynebacterium sp. HMSC11D10. The sequence continues at coordinate 174,563 of NZ_KV787039.1, read as the reverse complement.
TAGGCGACTAGCGTACCTACCTGCTCGCCACCAACCGCGCGGGCGATGTTTCCTTCCTTGAGCAGGTTAAACACCAGGATCGGCATGTTGTTGTCCATACAGAGACTAAATGCGGTGGCATCCGCAACCTTGAGGCCAAGTTCAATGACCTCGCGAGGAGAAATCTCGGAGTAGAGCTTCGCATCGGGGTTCTCGCGCGGGTCGGAGTCGTAGACACCGTCCACACCCTTAGCCATGAGCAGCACCTCGCAGCCGATCTCCAGCGCACGCTGCGCGGCCGTGGTGTCCGTGGAGAAATACGGCATACCCATACCCGCACCGAAGATGACCACGCGGCCCTTCTCCAGGTGGCGTGCTGCACGCAGTGGCAGGTACGGCTCTGCAATCTGCGCCATGTTGATCGAAGTTTGGACGCGGCAATCGATGCCCATCTGCTGCAAGAAGTCCTGCAGCGCAAGGCAGTTCATGACAGTGCCGAGCATGCCCATGTAGTCCGAGCGCGCACGGTCCATGCCGCGCTGCTGCAGCTGAGCGCCGCGGAAGAAGTTGCCGCCACCGATCACGACAGCGACCTCGGTGCCGGAGCGCGCGACATCTGCGATCTGGCGGGCGACGGACTCGACTACGTCGGGGTCGATGCCAACCTTGCCGCCGCCGAACATCTCACCCCCCAGCTTCAGCATGACTCGCTTGAAACCTGTGCGGTTGGGGTTGAGGTCAGTCACCGAAAACGCTCCTTTGCGCGGATCAGCCAATTGCAAAATGTTCGGAACCGATCTTAGCCACGCAACGCGTTGAGTTCAGAACTGCTTGCTTAACGACGACAACCCCGCCCCACCCGTCCCCCTAATCGGGACAGACAGTACGGGGTTGCACCGCGTGTGAGGCTATGAAACCTCTCGCCTGGCTTATGCCTGGCCGACCTCGAAGCGGACGAAGTCGGTGATCTCGATGCCGTTCTCGTCAGCGAACTGCTTCACGGTCTTCTTGGAGTCAGCCAGCGACGGCTGGTCGAGCAGGACAACGTCCTTGAAGAAGCCACCCATGCGGCCCTCGACAATCTTCTCGATGGCAGCTTCCGGCTTGCCCTCGTTGCGGGTGATCTCTTCCTGAACCGCACGCTCCTTCTCAACAACGTCGGCCGGGACAGCCTCCTTGTTGAGGTAACGAGCCTTCATAGCAGCGATCTGCAGAGCCACCTGGTGTGCAGCCTCAGCGTTGTCACCGTTGTAGGCAACGAGTACGCCAACTGCCGGCGGAAGGTCAGCAGCCTTCTGGTGCAGGTACTTGGCAATGTTGTCGCCTTCGATGGTGGCAGCGCGACGCAGCTCGAGCTTCTCGCCGATCTTTGCGGAGAGGCGCTCCAGCACCTCGTGTGCGGTCTCACCGTTGACGTCGGCCTTTGCCAGCTCCTCCTGGGAGTTCGCCTTCACTGCAGCAGCAGCCTCAGCGATCTGGCTGGCGATGTCCTTGAACTCCTGGTTCTTCGCCACGAAGTCGGTCTCGGAGTTGATCTCCACGATGGTGTTGCCGGAAACAGCAACGAGGCCCTCGAGGGCGTTGCGCTCAGCGCGCTTGCCCACGTCCTTCGCACCCTTGATGCGGAGGTTCTCAACGGCCTTGTCGAAGTCGCCGTCGGTTTCCTCGAGTGCCTTCTTGCAGTCGAGCATGCCGGAGCCGGTGATCTCGCGGAGCTTCTTGACGTCAGCAGCAGTGTAGTTCGCCATATTGGGCGATCCTCCTCGTGAAAGTTTTACGTAAAGGTATTCAACCGTTTCAAGCGTAGCCGACGATCTGGCCGGCGGCATGACTTGCCACGTGTGGAAAATACGAACACCCCGGTCCGCCGCGTCCCGGCCGGTAATCGGCGGACGTGAGCGGAACGCGGGGTGTGCGTGAATCCTGGCCGAAGCCAGGCGGCTTACGCCTGGGTTGCGGACTTGCAGTGTCCTTGAGACTTAGGCGTCCTTGCCCTCAGCCTGCTCAGCAGCGCGGACGGCTGCCGGCTGCTCGACCTCTGCAACTTCCTGCGGAGCAGCGGTCTCTGCAGCAACAGCGGCCTTAGCGGCATCGGCTGCGGAAACCTCGTCGGAAGCAGCGGCCTGTGCAGCAGCCTCGGCTGCCTCAGCCTGACGCTTCGCGTCGGTGTCGCCTGCAGCGTCACGTGCAGCTGCGAGCTGACGCTCTTCGCGCTGCTGCTTACCAGCGATGACAGCCTCGCCCACGACGTGGGTGAGCAGCTTGACAGCGCCGATGGCGTCGTCGTTGCCCGGGATCGGGAAATCGACAACATCCGGGTCGCAGTTCGTGTCCAGAACAGCGACGACCGGGATGCGGAGCTTCTGCGCCTCGTTGACGGCGATGTGCTCCTTGTTGGTGTCCACGATCCAGAGAGCAGACGGAGCCTTGGTCATCTCGGAGATGCCACCCAGGACACGCTCGAGCTTCACGCGCTCGCGGGTCAGCATGAGGATTTCCTTCTTGCCGCGACCTGCGTAGCCGTCCTCGGCTGCGTCCATCGCCTGAAGTTCCTTCATGCGACCGATACGCTTGGATACGGTCTGGAAGTTGGTGAGCATGCCACCCAGCCAGCGGTGCGTGACGTACGGCATGCCGACGCGCTGCGCCTCTTCCTGGATCGGCTCCTGTGCCTGCTTCTTGGTGCCGACGAACAGGGTGGTGCCGCCGTGTGCGACGGTTTCCTTGACAAACTCGTATGCCTCATCGATGTAGGTCAGCGTCTGCTGCAGGTCGATGATGTAGATGCCGTTGCGCTCCGTGAAGATGAAGCGACGCATCTTCGGGTTCCAGCGACGCGTCTGGTGACCAAAGTGGACACCTGCGTCGAGGAGTTCACGCATGGTTACAACTGCCATGGGAATGTCTCCTTCGGAGAAAGTAGTTCGGTTACTTGTAAGTCTCACGTGCGGGTTTTTATCCCTCACCCTGGCACCGTGCCTGCCCCGCACCCCTGTGAGAGGGACCGTTGCTGAGCAGCCATTGTTCGGCGCGCGTAGTCAATCTATGCAGCGCTCTACGGTGCTGCACAAACTGCCCCGGCAACCTTACCCGTATGAGCCCTAAAAACCTAAACTCATCTGCAACGTTGTGGATAACTTCCCCTGGAGTCACACTAACCACTCCCGTTATCCACAGATTTTGCGCAGACCCTGTTTTTTTCCACGCCGCAATGGTCCTTTGAGAGCATGCATTGCCTATCGACGACGCCACGCACCACCACAGCCACCATCCTGCTCGGAGCCCTACTGTGGTGCTCCCCCGCCACCGCCCTTGCCTGGGTCGATCCCGCGGCAGGCACACCGTATCCCCGCGCGGTATCCCGTCCTGCGTCAATCCCGGAGGAAAATTGGAAGCCTGGCCACCGTGGCGTGGATCTGCCTTTGAAGCTCAACGCGCCTGTGCTCGCTGCGGGCGACGGGGTTGTGGCGTTCGTCGGCACTGTCGCGGGCACTCCTGTGATCTCGATTGACCACCCAGGGGGCATTCGCACGACCTACCAGCCAGTGCGCTCAGACCTCAAGGCTGGTGACAACGTTACGGAAGGCCACATCATTGGCAGACTTGCGCGCGCCACAAGCCACTTTGCTGGCGAACACGACGGACTGCACTGGGGTGCGCTTACAGGACCTGACAAGTACATCGATCCGCTCACACTGCTGGAGCCACCGAGAATACGACTTAAGCCCGTGGATGCGCCTGGTCGTAGACGTTTTTGAGCCGCTGCGCCGAGACGTGCGTGTAGATTTGCGTGGTTTGCAGGCTTGAGTGCCCAAGCATTTCCTGCACAACACGCAGATCCGCTCCGCCTTCGAGCATGTGCGTCGCGGCCGTGTGGCGAAGGGTGTGCGGACTGATGTCGCTGACACCGGCACGTTGCCCGGCGCGCTCGACAACGCGGCGCACTTGGCGTTGGTCGATGCGCCCGCCACGGGATCCGACGAATACCGCATCCTCTGCTTTGCCATTGGCCAGTTCGGAGCGCCCGAACTCGAGCCACTCGTTGAGCGCCAGTGTTGCTTCGCGCCCGAACGGGACGACGCGTTGTTTGTTGCCTTTGCCGGTCACGCGGGCAAGCCCGCGCGCCAGGTCAATGTCGGCGAGGTTGAGACCGGTGAGTTCGCCAACACGCATGCCGGTGGCGTAGAGCAGCTCGAGTATGGCTCGGTCACGGAGGTGTTCGGCGGGGTGGGCGTCGTCGGCGGTATCCGCCTCGACGAGTTCTGTGGCACGCTCCCCGCGTACGACGTTGGGCAGCGCGCGATTCACTTTTGGTGCTTTGAGGCGGGCTGCTGCGTCGTGGTCGATGTAGCCCTGGCGGTACGCCCAGGTAGAGAATGCGCGCGCGGCTGCGGTACGGCGCGCAAGGGTGGCTCGGCTGCGCCCGGCGGTCAGTGCGTCGGCCAGCCAGGTGCGAAGCGCCTCCAGGGTGAACGCGTCGAAGGTGTCTGCGTAGCCGGCGAGTGTCGCCAGGTCGGAGACATACCCCTTCACTGTGTTTGGGGAGCGCCCGAGCACAAGCGAGGCGTAGTCGGCGAAATCGCCGACGCCCGCTTGCACTTGCCCTACGCTTTCACTCATGTCGCAGGAGTTTACTCGCTAACCGATATTCACTTGGTTATTCACTCGGTGCGGGACCATTCCTTCCGCTCGCGCTGCACCACTCCCCGTTTAGCGAGATCCATCAGGATATGCACCGCCAGTCCGATGGAAAGGCCAGCGTCTGCCGCGATCTCTTCAGCCGTTCGCGATCCTTCGCCTGCTCGTGGCAGTGCGTCATAAATGCGCAGTTCGTTGTGGCTGAGTTGCTGCGTCAATGTCGGCGGGTACTTCATTTCCATCTGCTCGCCCGCATCGAAATCCCCCGTATGCGCGATGTGCTCGTGAATCTGGTCGGCGTTGAGCACCATCGCCGCCCGCTTGTTCTGAATGGCGAGGTTCGTGCCGAGCGACTCCGTTGCAGTAATGGGGCCCGGCACTGCCATCGTTTGTTTATTCATTGCATTGGCCCACTTCAGCGTGTTTAACGCACCTGAGCGAAACGCCGCTTCCACCAGCAGGGTGCCCTGGGTCAGCCCTGCTACGAGACGGTTACGGGTGAGGAACCTGTGCCGGTCCGGGGTCGTGCCGGGTGGGTACTCGGTGACAATGGCTCCCCCGGCGCGCACAACCCGATCGAAGAGTGGCTCGTTGCTCAGCGGGTAGACGTACCCCGGCCCGCAGGCGGCGACCACCACAGTTGGCGCTCCACAGTCGAGGGCCGCCTGGTGTGCGATCGTGTCGATGCCCAGTGCACCACCAGAGACGATCGTGTACTGGTGTTTTGCCAAACCCCGCACAAGGTCATCGGTAGCGTGACGTCCATACTGCGTTGCTGTTCGTGTACCGACAACGCCGACCGACTGTGCAAGTAACTTCGCAAGGTCTGCTTCACCTTTTACCCACAGCGCGTGTGGTGCAACCGCTTCTTCGTTCAGCGAACGTTTTCGATCATCGTCCGGATACTCACAGTGGAACGTGGGCTTGATGTTCTCTCCAGGCCAGCCTGGCGAATCGGGAGTCAGCAACGTATACCCAGCGGCCTGGGCACGAGCGAGATCCTGCGCAGGTTGGTCCCAGGTATAGCGGTTTTGCGTCTGCGGTCCTAGGGCCCCGATCCAGCTTGCACGCGTGCGCACACCGTGGGCAATCTCGTCCGCGCTTCGCCCGTTGGCAATGAACTCCTGAATGTGGATCGAGGGCCCCTCGACAACACGGCTGAGATACGCCCAGGATTCTGGCGAACTTACATTCCTCATGCCGCCACCTCCTCTGGTGCGGTGCGCATATCGACGGCGCGAGCCACATGGTCGATATCCGGTTGCGCCACGCCTTCCAGATCCGCAAGCGTCCACGCCACCTTCAGGCTCCGATCCACGCCACGCTGCGTGATACTTCCGGTGCGCAGCAGCGAGGACAGGTAGGCCATCGCTGCTTCGTCCGCGGGAAATTGCTTGCGGATCAAAGTTGGGGCAACGCGAGCGTTGACGGACTCGTCGATACCAGCCTGCGACCAGCGCTCTTGGGCACGCTCGCGCGCCTGCATGACACGCTCGGCGATGACTGCCGACGACTCCGCGTCACCCGGGGTAACCACCGTGGAATCCGCTGAGGTCTGGATGAACACATCCAGCCGGTCGAGCAACGGGCCGGAAACGTTGGATAAGTGCCGGGCCCGCTCAGCCACCCGACACGTGCAATTGCCGTTGACCCGCTGGCACGCACACGGGTTCGCAGCCAGAACGATTTGCGTATCAGCCGGGTAGACAACTTCCCGACGCGAGCGCGTCAGGCGCACCTCACGCTTTTCTAGCGGGATCCGAAGCGCGTCGAGAACGTGCGCAGAAATCTCCGAGGCTTCGTCGAGGAACAGCACCCCATGGTGAGCCTGGCTGACCACCCCGGGGCGAGGCACTCCTGAACCGCCGCCGATGAGCGCCGCCCTGGTCAACGACGGATGTGGGGCGATAAACGGCCGGTTGGACACAATGCCGCCACTGGAAATTCCCGCAGCCGAGTGCAGCGCCGTGACTTCCACCATCTCCTCGATGTTCAGCGGCGGCAAGATAGAAGGCAGCCGCTCTGCCAGCATCGACTTGCCGGAGCCAGGCGGGCCGATCATCATCACGTGGTGCCCACCGGCTGCGGCGACCTCGAGGGCCTCGCGCTCCACAGTCATTCCGGCGATGTCACTGAAGTCCGCGACCGCTGCAGCGTGTTGGACCTCCGGCTCGCCGACGGTATCCAGCGTTGTCTCCCCGATGAGCCACTGCCACACCTGCGCCAGCGAATCTGCCATAAGGATGTTCTTCATGCCGAGCAGTGAGGCTTCTGCGGCGTTCTCTCGTGGAACGACGACGATGTCGGGTCCAGTGGTGGAGTCGTCGTGAAGCATTGCAATCAGCATCGGCAACACGCCGTCCACTCGGCGCAACGAACCATCCAACGCCAGCTCTCCGAGCAGCATTGTGCTCTCTAGTCTGCGCTGCACCCGCGGATCCAAACTGCCCAAGACGGCAGCTGCAATCGGTAAGTCGAAGTGCGAGCCCGTCTTCGGCAAATGCGCCGGCGACAACGACACCATGATCTTCGTACGTGGCCAAGGAAGCTGCGAGTTGGAGATCGCAGTGCGAATCCGGTCGCGCGACTCTTTCACCGCAGCATCGCCCAACCCCACCATGTGGATCCCCGGAAGACCCGGGCCGACGTTGGCCTCCACAGTGACAAGCCGAGCCGTGATGCCCTCAACTGTTGCGCTGATCGTGCTAGCAAGCGGCATCTTCCACCCCCAAGTAACGACGAAGGACGAAATCATCGCCATCGGTGACGCACTCCACGACGTCGAAACGGATAGCGCGAACCCCCAACGCAGGATGCTCTCGCATCCACTGCGCAGCGCAACGACGCATCGTGCGCAACTTCTTCGCAGTGACCGCCTCCGCAGCACCGAACGCGCCACCCCTGCGCGACTTCACCTCGACGAACACAATCGTGCCGTCTTCGTCTTCAACGACTGCGTCAATCTCCCCCGCAGCAACGCGTTCTCGCTGACCAAGGACGGTATACCCTTGCTCCGCGTACCAGCGAGCCGCAGCACGTTCCCCCAACACGCCCAACTCCTGTTGGGCCGCATACCTGGCGTGCATACATTCCCCCTTATTGTCTTTTAGGACCAAAACATCTGGTGCCTATTAGACGGGCAAATGCACGCCCCGGTTCCCTACTCCGGGAATGTCAGCTCAGGTTTATCCAACTCTTCAATGTTGACATCCTTGTAGGTGATCACACGCACGTAACGCACAAAGCGCACCGCACGGTACATGTCCCACACCCACGCATCCGACATGAGGACCTCGTAGTAGACGTCGCCACCCTCCGTGTGCGGAATCAGCTTCACCGCATTAGCCAGGTAGAAGCGGCGGTCCGTCTCCACAACGTAGGAGAACTGGCTCGCCACGTCGCGGTACTCGCGGTACAGGGACAGCTCAACTTCTGCCTCGTAGTTGTCAAGATCCTCGGCGCTCATACATGACCCCTTAGCTCAGTGTGAAACCTGTCAGCGTCCCTGACGTTCGCATAACTATAACGATGTTCCGGGCTCGCCCCGTGGCGGCGCACCGCGTCCATATGCACCTTTGTTGAATAGCCCTTGTGGCCCTCCAACCCGTACTGCGGATAGTCCCGAGCCATCTCCACAACGAGCCTGTCGCGGCTCACCTTTGCCAGCACACTCGCCGCAGCGATACAACGCGCGGTGTAGTCACCGCCGACAACTGGCAGTTGCGGTGCGCGAAGCCCCGGCACACGAAACGCGTCCACGAGCACGTAACCCGGATCGACATCCAAGCCTGCGACGGCGCGCCGGGCCCCATCCAGGTTGGCGTGTTGGATCCCGCGCCGATCAATCTCTGCCGCAGGGATATGAATGACGTGGTAGGAGACGGCGGCGTTGCGGATTTCGTCGAAAAGCAACTCGCGCTTTTTCGCCGAGAGTTTCTTCGAATCCGTCAACCCCTCAAGCGCAGCAATCGGCTTGATGGGCAAGACGCACGCAGCGATGGTCACAGGGCCGAAGCACGCGCCCCGACCAGCCTCATCGACCCCCGCCACCGGCCCCAGCCCGGCCTTGTCCAACGCGACCTCGTAGGTGCGTAACTGCTTAAGACGGCGCACTACCCTACTGCTGAATGTCCGGGTCCGACACACCCTGAAGGCGGTTCAGCGGGAAGACAACCGCCTGCACCTTGCCGCGGATATTCTCCTCCGGAATAGTTCCCTGGAACTGATCCCCCAAGTGGTAGCGAGAGTCCAGCGAGTTGGTGCGGTTATCGCCCATCATGAAGTAGTGGCCTTCCGGCACCGTCACCGGGCCGAAGTACGGACCACCACACGCATCCGATCCGGTCTCCTCATCCACCGGGTAGAAGTTCGGCTGCAAGATGTACGACTGATCGATCGGCTTACCATCAACCATGACCGCCGGGTCGCCCGCCTGACACGAGACAGTCTGTCCGCCGGTAGCGATGATGCGCTTGACCAACGTGTTTTCATCCTTGGGCACCAAACCAACCCAGGAACCCACCTCCTGCAACCCACGAATCGCAGGGTTCGAAGAACGGTTGGAGGAAAAACCCGTGTTCCACGAATCCGTACCGGCGAACACGATGACATCACCCGGCTCAGGGTCCGAGAAGTAATAGCTGACCTTCTCCACAAAAATGCGGTCGCCCGAACCGTCCTCGCCGTGCAGCGTTGGCTCCATCGACGCCGACGGAATGACATACAGCCGGCCGATAAACGTTTGCAGCACGAACATGATCACCAACGTGAGCACAACTACCACCGGGATCTCGACGTACCAGGGAAGGTTCTGCTTCTCGTCGCTGCAGTCAGCGCCATTTGCAGCGCCGTTTGCAGCGCCGTTTGCAGGGCGGTCTGCAGCGTTCACCTCATACGATGCATCCTCGGCAGCGTACGGGTTGTGCGGCTTAGGGGTCTGGGGCTGCCCGTTGGCGGGCACATTCGCGTTGGTCACGCCGGATAGGTTAGCACCGCACCCCGACACCCTGAGAACGCAACGTGCCCCGCCCGAGAAACTCGGACGGGGCACGTGGTGCGGCTAAAACTAGCGACGCTCCTTAATACGAGCAGCCTTACCGCGCAGATCGCGCATGTAGTACAGCTTCGCACGACGGACGTCACCCTTGCGGACGACCTCAATCTTCTCCAGGTTCGGGGAGTGCACCGGGAAGGTACGCTCAACGCCGATGCCGAAGGAAACCTTGCGGACGGTGAAGGTCTCGCGGATACCGCTGCCCTGGCGACGCACAACGAAGCCAGTGAACACCTGAGTACGGGTCACAGAACCCTCGATAACCTTAACGTGAACGTCGAGGGTATCGCCCGGGCGGAAGTCCGGGATATCGTCACGGAGCTGGCCTGCGTCAACCAGATCAATAATGCCGTTGCTCATGAAAGCAATCCTTTTCGTTTTCGGACAGAGGACCCTGGCGGCACTTCCCTAATCAGGGCGCTCGGCCGGTTCGTGTCGATTACAACAACCTGCAGCATTCTACATACTGCCCGGCCACTTCCCAAATCCGGCACGCTTGAGCGCGTCCGCCATCGAGCCAGATGCTTGACGACGATCACCGCCCCGGTTCTGGTTTCGCCCCTGGCGCTGCTTCTGACCGCCACGGTTCTGGCCACGGTTCTGGCCACTGCGCTGTTTCTGGCTGTTGGGCTGGCCGGGCTGGCCGGGCTCGTCGTCAAGCCGCAGGCTCAACCCGATGCGGTTGCGAGCGACATCCACATCCATCACCTTGACCTTGACTACTTCGCCGGAGCGCACCACCTCGTGAGGGTCGGAAACAAACTTGTGGCTCATCGCGGAGACGTGAACCAGACCATCCTGGTGCACACCCACATCCACGAACGCGCCAAAAGCCGCAACATTGGTCACGGTTCCCTCGAGGATCATGCCGGGCTTGAGATCCTTGACCTCGTTGACGCCTTCCTTGAACTCCGCAGTTTTAAACTCAGGGCGCGGGTCGCGCCCCGGCTTGTCCAGCTCGGCGAGAATGTCGGTCACGGTAGGCACACCGAAGGTGTCGTCAGCGAAATCCGCCGGCTTGAGTTTGGTGAGTACCGCCGTGTTGCCAATGAGTTGCTCGGTGTTCAGACCCGTCGCCTGGGCGACGCGCTCCACCACCGGGTAAGCCTCCGGGTGTACCGCTGAGCCATCGAGCGGGTTCTTCCCGCCCTGGATACGCAGGAAGCCAGCGGCCTGCTCGAATGCCTTCGGCCCCAGACGCGGAACCTTGCCCAACTCCTTGCGGGTAGCAAAACTGCCGTGCTCGTCGCGGTACGCCACGATGTTCTTCGCCACCGTGCCGGACAGACCAGCGACACGCTCAAGCAGTGGTGCCGAAGCCGTGTTGACGTCCACGCCAACTGAGTTCACCGCATCCTCCACCACAGCGTCCAACGTTTGTGCGAGCGCCGTCTGATTCACGTCGTGCTGGTACTGGCCCACGCCGATCGACTTCGGGTCAACCTTGACCAGTTCCGCCAACGGGTCCTGCAGGCGGCGCGCAATGGACACTGCGGAGCGCAGCGAGACATCCATGTCTGGGAACTCTTCGGCTGCGATCGGGCTTGCCGAATAGACCGACGCGCCTGATTCGGACACAACCACCGGAGTCGGGCGCTTGCCGCCAGCCTGTGCGATGAGGTCCGCTACCTCGCCGGCGAGCTTTTCCGATTCGCGCGAAGCGGTGCCGTTGCCAATAGCGATGAGCTCGACTCCGTGCTGGGCAGCCAGCGACGCTAACTCGGCGCGCGACGCGTCCCAACGGTTCTGCGGCTGGTGCGGGTAGACGATTGTCGTGGCCAGCACCTTGCCGGTGCCGTCCACAACCGCGCACTTCACGCCGTTGCGATAGCCCGGGTCAAGCGCGAGCGTTACGCGCTGACCTGCGGGGGCGGCGAGCAGCACGTCGCGCAGGTTGGTCTTGAACACCTGCAGCGCGCCCTCCTCGGCCTTTTCCTTCAACCGCATGCGGGTATCCAGGTTGGCCGACACCTGCAGTTTCGTGCGCCAACCCCACTGCACCGCCTTGGCCAACCACGCGGAATCCTTCACCGGCAGATCAAAACGATCCGCGATCATGCCCTCAAAGACGGCCTCGTCTCCCGGGTCGAGGTTGAGCGTGAGCACGCCCTCGTTCTCACCACGCAGCAACGCCAGAATGCGGTGGCTGGGCAGTTTGTCGAACGGCTCCGAGAAATCGAAGTAGTCCGCGAACTTCGCACCTTCCTGTTCTTTGCCCTCAACGACCGAGGAGCGCATGGTGCCCTGCTCGTACACGCGGTCACGCACCGCACCGACCAGGTCGGCGTCAGTGGCGAACCGGTCCACCAGAATCGCGCGGGCACCGTCGAGTGCAGCCTTCGTGTCCGGGAATCCTTCGGAGAGGTACCTCTCGGCGAGGGTCTCGGGGGTGGCGGTGGGGTCGTCGATAAGCAACTGCGTCAAATCCTCAAGACCCGCCTCGCGGGCGATATCCGCCTTAGTCTTGCGACGCTTCTTGTAGGGCAAGTACAGGTCCTCAACGCGCGCCTTCGTATCGGCTGCGAGAATCTCGCGTTTGAGATCGTCGGTAAGTTTGCCCTGCTCCTCAATACTTTCGAGCACCGCGGTCTTGCGCTCAGCGAGCTCGACGAGGTAGATGTTGCGCTCCTCAATGTGGCGCAACTGCCCGTCGTCGAGCCCACCGGTGGCTTCCTTGCGGTAGCGGGAAATGAACGGCACGGTGTTGCCCTCGGCGAGCAGTTTCAGCGCCTGCTCGACCTGAGATTCCCGAATGTTGAGTTCGTTCGCGATGGTGACTGCGATTGATGTCATTCGGGCGATCTTAGTCGCGCCGTTGTTGTGCCAGCTTTACAGCAGCACCTGCGCCAGAATCGAGCCCACCACGCACGAAGTGAACACCGAGATCGCACCCGGAATCAGGAACGAGTGGTTGATCACGAACTTGCCAATTCGGGTGGTACCGGTGCGGTCGAAGCCGATGCAAGCCAGGTCGGACGGGTAGGTGGGCAGGATCCAGTAGCCATACGCCGCGCCGTAGAAGCCGACAATGACCTTCGGGTCGATGCCCAAGGCAAGCCCGATCGGGGCGATGGCGACCAGCGCCGCAGCCTGGGAGTTCACCAACTTGGACACAATCAGCAACACGATGGCGTACGCCCACGGGGCAGCTTCCACAACAGAACCGAGGCTGGATTCGAGCTGGTCGATGTGCGCCGCGAAGAACGTATCCGCCATCCAGGCCACGCCAAACACGGAGAACACCGCGGTCATGCCCGCCTTAAATACCGGTGTCGAGGCGATCTTCTTGTGATCCACCTTGCAGAACAGCAAGATGATCGCACCGGCAAAGAGCATCACCATCTGGATGGCGAGGTTCATGGACAGCGGTTTCATGCCACCATCGCCGTCGTCGAACGCGGGACGCAGGCCCTCAAACGCGCCGAGAACAACCACGAACGCGATCGCGGCAAGGAAGACCCATACCGCGTTGCGGGCGGACTTTGGAAAGACTTCGTCCAGAAGCGAGTGGCTGGACTTGTTGATGGACTCCGCAAACGCCGGGTCCTGCATGCGCTCCTGGAATACCGGATCCTTGTCCAGGTCCTTGCCGCGACGCAGCGACCACAGCGCGGCCAAGATCACGCCGGAAAGCGAAGCCGGAATGGCAACCATAAGAATCTGCGGGATCGAGTACGCCTTATCGATCACTCCGGCGTTCTCCGCCAAAATCGACGCGAGCGACACGGTGGCAACCGACACCGGCGAGGCAGTAATACCCATCTGCGCAGAAGTGGAAGCCACCGCCATAGGACGCTCTGGGCGAATCCCTTTCTTCACCGCAATGTCCTCGATAATCGGGAACATGGTGTACACCACGTGGCCGGTACCGCACAGCACGGTGAGGAACCATGTGGTCACCGGAGCCAGCAGGGTGATCCGTTCGGGGTGGGCGCGAAGGAGCTTCTCGGCTTGCTGCATCATCACCTCCAATCCGCGCGATTGTTGGAGGGTCGCCGCACAGCCGATGACTGCGATGATGGTGAGCATAACGCCCACCGGTGGTTCGCCCGGCTCCAGACCGAAGACGAAGACCATGAGCATAAGGCCGATGCCAGAGATCAGACCGAGCCCAAGGCCCCCGTACCGCGTGCCGAGCAGAAGAGCGCCAAGAATAACGGCGATTTGAAGGACAATTGCGAGCCCCGAGGTGGGGTCGAGCACTGACGCGAGCATGGGTGTCCTTTCGTTTTGCAACGCGTGTAACACACCAAACATTACGCGATCAATGATCAGATCTTTAAATTATTCCAAGGTGATTTCTACCACCTCAGCAGGCATTACCCTGCCGTGTACCCGCTCCACTGCGTGCCCTTCGGCAACGCATCCGCAACCGCTTGCGTCGCATCCTCCAGCGACAGCGCGGTTCGCCCTTTTACAGTTAGCGTCGTTTCGTTCCGCTCGATCGTCTCCGCGCGGTAGCCTGCCTGTTTCAGCGCCCGTCGCAGTTGCTTTGCGACGACCCGCTGTCCGCCCACCTCGAACACCGACACAACCTCACGCGAATCCAGCATGAACCGGTCCTCTTCACTGAGCTCCACCTGTTCGAGCAATTCGGGCCTGACGGCACGGGTGCGTTTCAGCGACTGCTCACGGCGCCACGCTTCAACCTTCTTGTGGTCGCCAGAGGTAAGCACCTCCGGAGCCTCGATCCCCCGCCATACTCGTGGTTTTGTATAACTCGGGCCCTCAAGCAACCCATCCGAGAAGCTGTCCTCCTCGTGGCTTTCAGTGTTGCCAAGCACTCCGGGGATCAACCGGGTGACTGCCTCCGCGATGACCAGTACGGCGACCTCGCCACCAATGAGTACATAGTCACCAATGGACACCTCACGCACCCGGTAGCGCTGCTTCGCATCCTCGAAGACACGCTGGTCGATTCCCTCGTAGCGCCCGCAAGCGAACACAATGTGTTCCTCGCGCGACCAGGCACGGGCATCCGCCTGCGTAAATGGTTTACCTGCCGGAGTGGGAACGAGCAACAGCGGCTTTGAGGCGTCATCGCCTGCCACTGGGGATTCGTAAGGGCGTGGTGCAACGTTTGCGACATCGTCGTGACGCAACTTGTCATTCCGGTGCTTGGCCGCCGAGTCCAGCTCCGTGCCTGTGCGTCCCGCAGCGATATCGTCGAGCGCCGGCCCCCACACTTCCGGCTTCATCACCATGCCAGGACCACCGCCCAGAGGGGGCGCGTCTACCGACTTGTGGTTACCCGTCGCCCAATCACGCAGGTCATGCACACCGACGTTGAGGATTCCCTGCTCAATCGCCTTGCCCAGCAGCGCGTGGCGCAGCGGGTCCAAGTACTCGGGAAAAATAGTGACGACATCAAGGCGAAGCGCTGGCTTCGGGTTAGACATCAAGTAGTCCCTCCGGCGGCGTAATCACCAGGTAGCCATCAGCGAGGTCAATATCCGGCACAAACTCCATCACGAAGGGCACGAGGACTTCCTTGCCGTGATAGTCGATCTCCAGAATCTTGCGATTCGGCGCATCCATCACGCCAGTAACAGCGCCAACTTCATCGCCGTCATGGCGGACCTTCAACCCGATGAGTTCGTGGTTGTAGTACTCGTCGGAATCCTCGTCGCGCTCCAGAGGTTCTGCAAAAAACTTCATGCCCCGCAGACTGTCCGCAGCGGTGCGGTCTGGCACCTCCTCAAAACTGACGAGGAGGCGCTTCTGATGAGGCCGAACCGTCTTCACAGTCAAGTGCTGTTCCTTGCCGGCCTGGCGGCCGGTGAGCACCTCGCCGACAACAATGTGGTCTTCAGACTCGTCGGCGAGGAGCTCGACTGCTACCTCACCCTTCACGCCGTGCGACTTCACGACGCGGCCAATATTGAGCTCCATAATCGGCTACGGTAGCAGTCCCACAAATTGCCCTTGTCGGCCTACCAGACCTTGTCGCCACGAACCGTGGCGTCGAAGCCGCCGTCGATAAAGACAACCTGGCCGCACAGGTGGGTATTCTCCTCACTGGTCAGCCATGCAATAAAGCTGGCCGCGGCCTCTGCCGGCATCCAACCGTTCAGCGGCATCGGCACCTGTGCCAACTGCGCACGACCTTCGTCGGTGTTGCGCAGCTCTTCAGTCATCGGGGAAATCACGACGGCCGGCGCAATAGCGTTGAGCGCAATGCCCTTGCCAGCCCACTCCTCGGAGATCGCGTTCTTGCGCACCCAACGAGCAATGGCCTGCTTAGAGGACGAGTAGTTAAGGTATGCAACTTCGGGGCCCTGGTCAGCAAGTTCCTGACCACGCTTGACGGTGGCTTCCTCATCACCAGCAAGCATCGCTTCAATCAACTGGTCATCCGCCGGCTGCAGTGATGCGATCGACGCCGTCACCACAGCGCGCGGCGCATCCGACTTCTCCAGCAGCGGACGAAGCCCCTCAAGCGTTGCCACCGCGCCGAAGTAGTTCACCTGCGCGGTCTTCGGCGTCGGCGCCTGCATACCGGCATTCGCAATGACGCCGTCGAGCTTTCCTTCGGAAAGCTTGGTTGCCTCATCAACGAGTGCCTGCCGGCCCTCAACAGTTGTGAGGTCCGCATTGATATCCGCATTCGCAATATCGGCAGTAATCACCTTGTGACCGCGAGAGGTAAGCAACTCCGCAGTGGCCTTGCCAATGCCGCCCGCGCCACCAGTCACCAAAAACGTACGAGCCATGATCCGCTCCCCTTTCGATTAGGAAATGTCTGCATGCCCAACCGTACGCAAGTTTTACAAAGTCGCAGCACGAAAAACCCCGCATCGGCACGAAATGTGTGCGGGTGCGGGGTGTCGTCGATAAGCGAAAGGCTTATGCCTCCTCGGACTCAGCCTCAGCCTCAGCAGCCTCGCCCTCGGCCTCTGCAGCCTCGGCCTCTGCGGCAGCTGCAGCCTCAGCAGCTGCCTTAGCCTCAGCGTCTTCCTTAGCCTTCTTGCGCTTCTCGGTGATCGCCTCAGCGGTCGGGCCGTTCTTAGCCTCTTCCAGAGCCTGGTTGAACAGGTCGAGCTTGGACGGCTTCTCCTCAGCAACCTTGAGGGTGCCCTCAGCACCGTCGAGGCCCTTGTGCTTCTGCCAGTCGCCGGTCACCTTCAGCAGCGCGAGCACCGGCTCGGTCGGCTGTGCGCCGACACCCAGCCAGTACTGAGCGCGCTCGGAATCGATGCGGATGAGCGACGGCTCTTCCTTCGGGTGGTAGATGCCGATGTTCTCGATGACAGCACCGTCACGACGGGTGCGAGCATCAGCGATGACGACACGGTACTGAGCGTTGCGGATCTTGCCAACGCGCTGCAGCTTGATCTTGACAGCCATGGTGTACTTCCTTTAGGTCACTGGGCAGTGCAGACACCCGCCGCTTCTCGACGAGCCGGTTCAACCCTTCTTATTTACCCTGCGCGTGCCTGGCCGGTCGACCATCCCCTCCCAGGCAACCTGGGAAGGATCCAGACGGATCCGGCGCGTACGCAGTTATAGACTTGTCGTGCCAAACGCCAACAATGACGTCAGACAACCTTTGACACCTTACGGGCTAAAACCCCAAGACACCAAACTCCCGCACGGCAATGCCTTGCAATGCCCCGGTGTGGCTGGTTCGGTCATGCAAAGTTCAGACTGTATGGTCTTTACCGATTGCGACGCGCATTGCCAGCTGCAATACACGTCGCCTGTAACGAAATAGAAGTAGTTGACAAGGTTGGACACGATGGCAGGACAATCGGCACAGTCGACAAAAGGCTCGACCGCATACCGCGTCGACCTCGATGGGCTGCGTGGATACGCCATCGCACTCGTCGTCCTGTTCCACGTCTTCGTCGGACGTGTCTCTGGTGGCGTCGACGTCTTCCTGCTGCTGTCCGGTTACTTTTTCCTTGGCGGGCAACTGCGATACGCCCTGCGTCCGAACCCAAACCTGAACCCGTGGTGGCCCCTGTGGCGCACCATCCGCCGACTCGTACCGGCGCTCGCACTTGTCATCGTTAGCGTTGTCCTTCTCGTTCTCGCGTTTACGCCAGAACTGATGAGCCAGCAGCTCGCGAGCCAAGTCACAGCGTCGATGCTGTACTACCAAAACTGGGAACTCATCGCCCAAAATGCCGACTACGCTGCAGCAAGCCAGGAAACATCCCCGCTACAGCACCTGTGGTCAATGTCGGTCCAGGGCCAGTTCTACATCTTCGGCATCCTCATGGGCACCCTATTGGCTGTTGCAGTATCGAAGCTCAAAGCCAACCCTGTCTGGGCGCGACGCGTAGCCATCGGAGTGCTGGCACTCATCACTATCGCCTCCTTCGCCTGGGCCTCCCGCTTCGGTTTCGTCGGCACCGGCGCCAACTACTACTCCACGTTCTCTCGCGCATGGGAACTCTCCCTCGGCGCACTGCTCGCCTTCGTACCAGCCGAGCGATTCTTCCCACAGCGTTTCGCCTGGTTCACTGCGCTACTCGGCGTCGCAATGATCACCATCACCGGCATCGTTATCCCAACGTCGCTCGCATTCCCCGGCCCCCTCACACTGCTGCCACTGACCGGTGCCGCACTGGTCATCCTGTCAGGCAACAGCAACGCTGTCTCCGGCGTGCTGGCATCTGCACCCATGACCTGGCTGGGCAAGATCGCTTACTCGCTCTACCTTTGGCACTGGCCGCTTTTGATCATCGTCACCGCCCTCGGCGGATACGCCGTTCCCCCAGCATGGCTCGGCGCATGTGTCATCGCCGTGTCCCTCGCCCTCGCACACATCACCCACATGCTGGTGGAAGATCCACTACGCCAGCATCGTGCGCGCCCGCGTGCCATGGATACGCCGGTGCGCGACGCGGGGTCGTCGCTACGCACGTGGCCCGGAAAATTCCGCGCAACGGGTGGTGTGCTCACCGCCGCTTTGTTTGCCGCAGCACTTGCCATCCAGCCAATCTGGAACGATCGTATCGACGACGCCGACAAACCCCTCGACCCCGCCATCTACCCAGGCGCACTCGCACTCGCCGGCGCCGAAGTCCCCGACGTCGAAGCCCGACCAGACCCGAACCTGGTTGCAGGCATCTACCCACCAATCGGGCTGGACAACTGCATGGTCTTCCTCCCCGAAGGCCCAGACATCATGCCGGGACCTCACTGCGTATACGGTGACCTGGAAGCCGACACCACCATCGCACTGGTCGGCGGCTCCCACATCGAACCATTCGGCATCCCACTGGACATCCTTGGCAAACGCCACGGCTTCAAAGTTGCAACATTCGTGCGCCAAGAATGCCCACTCGTCGTCGGAGGCCCCTGGGACCCCGCCAACGCCGACATTGTCTCGCCAGAATGCGCAGAATGGGGCGAGAACGCGTTCGCAGAACTCGTCGAACTCAACCCTGCCATGGTGATCTCCACCTCCACACGCCCCGCAGGTCACGCAGGCGGTAGCATCGCCTCTCAGGACTACGTGCCTGACGCATACGCAAACTTCTGGCAACGCCTCGCTGAATACGGCATCCCATTCGTCGGCCTGCGCGACAACCCATGGATGTTCAACCCCGACGGCGACCCAATGGACCCCAACCTGTGCCTCGTAGCCGGATACTCCGAAGCCGACTGCTCCATGGACGCACACGTGGTCTACTCCCCTGAAGACCCTGCGAAGTACTTCCTCGACGGCGGCTACAACCAGTGGGAAATCGACACCGCCAGCTGGTACTGCATCGACGGCATCTGCCCGCCGCAGATCGGCAACATTTACATCTACCGCGACCAGAATCACATCTCCAACGCGTACGCCGAATCGCTCGCCCCATTGATGTGGGAAGAGCTCACCCCGATCTTCAACAAGCTTGGGCTTATCGACGACACCACGCTGGCCCCCGAAACCGCCACCGACTCTGCCCAAGATGGCGAAGAGGCCAACACCCTCTAAAGTGCTGGCCTCTCCCCCCTTTGATCTGTGAAGCGTTCGCGCTGCGGCGCGCTGCGCGCTAGAAGAACTTCCCCTTCTGCATACGCTTCATCGCCTCGTTGAAATCGAGGTTGTTGAGATCCATGCCCTGCATGCCCGCAGGAAGCTGGCTCTGCAACTTTTCCAAATCCTTCATATCCGGCATACCGCCACCCATGCCCGGCATTCCTGGCATTCCTGGCATCCCTGGCATCTTCGGCATGCCCTGATTTCCACCGCGCTTCACCGGCTTGCGCTTGCCGTTCTTGCCCCGGCGCCCCTTCGGCTTCTTCTTGGTAGCGCTTCGGCCCATGCCAGGCATACCCGGCAAGCCGAACTGGCTGGCCATCTGCCCCATCATCTTCTTCGCCTCGAAGAAGCGCTCCACCAACTGGTTCACATCCGAGACCTTCACACCGGAACCGTTAGCGATGCGCTTGCGGCGCGATGCGTTCAAAATCTTCGGATCCTGGCGCTCCTGAGGAGTCATACCGCGAATGATGGCCTGGATACGGTCGAGCTGCTTCTCGTCGACCATGTCCGCCATCTGGTTCATCTGCTTGCCGCCAGGCATCATCTTGAGCAGGTTGCCAATCGGCCCCATGCGACGAATCATGAGCAACTGGTCGAGGAAGTCCTCCAGTGTGAGTTCGCCGGAAGCCAACTTGGTTGCGGCTGCCTCAGCGTCCTGCTCGTTATAAGTCTGCTCAGCCTGCTCAATCAGCGACAGCAGATCACCCATGCCGAGAATACGGCTGGACATGCGGTCCGGGTGGAACACGTCGAAGTCGTCGAGCTTCTCGCCAGACGACGCAAAGAGAATCGGCTTGCCCGTGACCTCACGGATGGACAGCGCGGCACCGCCACGGGCGTCGCCATCAAGTTTGGTCAGTGCAACACCAGTGAAGTCGACGCCAGCAGCGAACGCCTCGGCGGTAGACACCGCATCCTGACCGATCATCGCATCAATAACGAAAATGACCTCATCCGGATTCACTGCATCACGGATGTTGCGGGCCTGAGTCATCAGGGTCTCATCGATACCGAGGCGGCCCGCAGTATCGATGATGACCACATCGTTTTTGTTCTGCTTGGCGTGCTCAATACCCTGCTGCGCCACCGCAACCGGATCACCGTGCGAGGTGCCCATCTCGTGCTCATACGAGTCGATGGACGTACCCGGATCCGGGGCAAACGTCGGCACACCAGCGCGCTCACCAACAATCTGGAGCTGCTGCACCGCACCCGGGCGCTGCAAGTCACACGCCACCAACATCGGGGTGTGGCCCTGCTTAGCCAAGTGCTTAGCCAACTTACCTGCCAGGGTGGTCTTACCAGCACCTTGCAGACCGGCGAGCATAATCACGGTCGGCGGGTTCTTCGCCAAATTCAACCGGCGAGTCTCACCGCCGAGAATGTTTGTCAGTTCCTCATCAACAATCTTGATGACCTGCTGCGCCGGATTCAGCGCTGCCGAAACATCGGCACCGAGGGCACGCTCCTTGACGCGCTTAATAAACGCACGCACAACCGGAAGCGACACGTCCGCCTCCAGCAACGCGATACGAATCTCGCGAGCCGTGGCGTTAATATCCTCCTCGGTGAGCTTGCCCTTGCCTCGCAGACCACCCAGGGCTGATTGGAGGCGGTCGGACAGTGACTCGAACACGGTGTGCACGCTCCCTTTTGCTTCTAGCGGAAAAGAATCCCCACAAGACTAGCGCGCGCCCCGGGTGATGGGCACATCACCGGGGGCGCGGGGTCGTCGACAAGCAAGCGCTTAGCCGAGAAGAGCGTCGACGAAACTCTCAACCTCAAACGGCGCAAGATCGTCCGCGCCCTCACCAAGACCAACCAGCTTTACCGGCACACCAAGTTCCTCCTGAACCTGGAAAACGATACCGCCCTTGGCGGTGCCGTCGAGCTTGGTCAGCACCACACCCGTGATGTCAACAACCTCACGGAAGACACGCGCCTGCGCAATGCCGTTCTGCCCCACCGTCGCGTCGAGCACCAGCAACACCTCATCGACGTTGCTCTTCTTCTCCACGACGCGCTTGACCTTGCCCAGCTGATCCATCAGACCCGTGGAGGTGTGCAGGCGGCCCGCCGTATCGACGAGCACCACATCAGCACCCTCGTCAACACCAGTTGCCACAGCATCGAAGGCCACCGAAGCCGGGTCCGCACCCTCCTTGCCACGAACCGTGGAAGCGCCGACGCGCTTGCCCCAGGTCTCCAACTGGTCCGCAGCCGCCGCGCGGAACGTATCCGCAGCACCAAGCACCACCGAGTGCCCCATAGACACGAGCACACGAGCAAGCTTGCCGGTAGTCGTCGTCTTACCGGTGCCGTTGACACCGACAACCAAGATCACGGCCGGTTTGCCGTCATTCGGCATCGCCTTAATCGAACGGTCGAGCTCCGGACGGGCAGCCTCAATCAGAGTTTCGCGCAGCATCGCACGAGCCTGCGCTTCGTTTTCCACACCACGCTCAGCGATCTTCTCGCGCAGGTTGTCCGTGATCTTCATCGTCAGACCCGCACCGATATCGGCCAAGATCAGCGTGTCTTCAATCTCCTCCCACGCGTCCTCGTCCAGATCGCCAGCGGAAAGAATGCCAAGCAGACCCTGGCCGATGGCGTTCTGAGAACGGGAAAGGCGGCCACGGAGCTTGCCCATGCGACCTGCTGCTGGAGCGATGTCATCGATCGGTTCGCTCGCGGGGGCCTCAACAACGACAGCCTCATCGGAAACCTCAGCACCATCCTGGAGCGCCTCTTCAGCACCCTCTTGAGCCACTACAGCAGCCGCAGCAGCCTCCTCTGCCTCCGCCGTGTCTGGCGTGTCTGGCGCATCGGGCGTTTCCGATTCGGCCTCAGGGGTTTCTGCCTCATCGACAGCAGGTTCCGGCTCCGGTTCTGGAGCTGGCTTCGGCTCTGCTACCGGCTCAGGTTCTGGTGCCGGCTCCGGTTCTGGCACGGCACATTCTTCAACGACAGGCTCCTCCACAGGCCGCTCGGCCGGCTCCGGCTGATTTACCTCCGTGCTGGTGGTGTCGTCGACAAGCAATGGCTCTTCATCAGGCGCAACTGCTTTCTCGATAACAGTCTTCGGCTCCTGCTCGGCCTTTTCAGGCTCGACTACCGGCAGAACCGGCTGGTCACGACGAATCGGCTCCGGCTGCTTCGGCTGAGCATCCGCCGGTGCGAAATTGAAACCGCCCTTCGCCTGATAATTGCCGGATTTCTCCTGCTGAGTGAGCTCCTTCGGCTCCTCCGGCTTCTCAAACGAAACGGTCTTCGACTCCTTGCGCTTCTTCCCCGCAACGACGATGCCCACGATGATCAGCACGGCAACGACGACCGCAACCGCCACCCAAAGGGCCGGGGAGTTCATCAACTCAGTGGTATTCATGCGTTCTAGTGTGCCAGCCGCCACGACACAAGGTGGAACAGCAATAGACACATTGCTTATCGACGAATCAACGCTGCAGGTCAGGCCCATCCATACGCACTAGTGTTCGAATGCGTGGCGATCGTGTCGGCCTGGTCTGTAGCTTCATTTTCAACTCAGTTAGCAGCACACGTAGCCGAGAGGGGGACCCATGACAACCATCATCGACCAACACGTCAACCAGATCACCGCTGGACTAGAAGCGCTGTCCAACCTCATGATGGAACCCGACTCCCTCCACCTCCTCGGCACCCACCAAGCAATAGAACGGCTACACGGCTCATTGCCACTGCTCGGAAACGTCAACGCCGCCTTCGCACATCTCTGCACAAGGGACAACGCCGGATCCCTGGTCGGCGCCAACCATCCCGTGGAATACCTCACGCAACGCCTCGGCCTCTCTCGTGCCCAGGCGTTCGACCTTCTCAACCACGGCAAGCGCCTCTTCGGCGAGCCCGATATCCCAGCCCCACCAACTAACCCGGAACAAACCGAAGAGGAAAAGCGAGCCGCAGAAGAAGAAGCACAACGACGCAAAGAACAAGAAAAGAAAGCCCAGGAACGCGCCCGCAAGGCTGCACGAGAAAAGAAAGCCTCCGAAGAAAAGAAGCGCATTATCTCCAACGCGCTCAAGGATCTCAACGAACACGCCAACCCGGGCTACCTCGAGTGCTACTCCCAAGCCATGGAAGCCGCAGCACGCATGACCCCCGAAGAGCTCCGGAAGTTCGTCACCGACCTCGTCCGCAAAGCCAACCGCGCGGGGCTGGACTACGAAAAGAAAAAGGACCCCCTAGCCGCGTTTAAAAAACGAGGCATCTCCTTCGGACCCACCGATGCAGACGGCGGCTCCTACGCCCGGCTCTACCTTGACGCCGCATCACGCGCAAAATTCGAAGCAGCCCTCGCCGCCGGAGAAGCCCCCGGCTCTCACCTACCCGACGGCTCCAAAGACACCCGCACGAAACAACAACGCCGCTTCGACCAACTCATGCACATCCTGGATAACTACTCCCAGGCACGTATCACGCGCGACCGCGGCATCGGAACCGTTGTGGTGACACTGACCCTGGAAGATCTGGTCGGTGCTGATTGGCAAACACGCTTTTCCACCAATACCAGTGTGGATCTCACTGCCCTCGACATTCTTCACCTGGGTTTAGCAGGAGACACTTTTGCTCTCCAACTCGACTCTGCAACCGGTGTGCCACTATCACTCGGACGCGCCCGCCTCGCGTCGATTGAACAGCGCCTCGTCCTACTCGCTACCCAAGGTGTCTGCGCCTGGAACGGGTGCACCAAACCTGGCGTCGAACTCGAAGCCCACCACCTGCAGTCCTACCTCCACGGAGGTGTCACTGACCTCAATAACCTGATACTGCTATGTCGCGAACACCACAGATGCAACAACGACAACAGAGACGGAGCCGGTGGTAAGGGACACTTCGAAAAAGACCCCGACACTTGGGACATCACCCACCATCCAGCCGACGGCGGGCCACCGACCACGACCAGCACATGGCAGTTCGAACAGTCACCCGGTCAGCGGCATAAACGAAAAATTCGGGACAAACACCCAAGTTTCGACGACCAAGAACTACCGGGAACAGATCCACCCCTGTTCGCACCGGACACCGGGTAGCCATCTTGCGCTGTGCTACGCCCCAGGTGCTACGCCCCAGGTGCTACACCCCAGGCGCTGCACCGGCAGGTTGCATGCGTTGAGACAGCACTCGAGTGACGCCATCGCCACGCATAGTCACGCCATAAAGCACGTTCGCAACATCCATCGTTGGCTTCTGGTGCGTGATCACAATGAGCTGCGAATCCTGACGGAGTTCCTCCAGAAGGGCAATGAGCCGGCGCAGGTTGACGTCGTCGAGCGCCGCCTCAACTTCGTCGAGCACATAAAACGGACTTGGACGCGCACGGAAGATAGCGACAAGAAACGCCAAGGCTGTCAGCGATTTTTCACCACCGGAAAGCAGCGAAAGCCGCTTGACACGCTTCCCCGGTGGCCGGGCCTCAATTTCAATGCCGGTGGCCAACATGTCGTCTGGCTCGGTGAGCACCAAGCGCGCCTCACCACCCGGGAAGAGCGTCTGGAACACTCGCGGGAACTCGGCCTCCACATCCGTCCAGGCATCGGTGAACAACTGCAAGATCTGTGCGTCAACGTCCTCGATCACACCAGTGAGGTCTTTGCGTGTCTGAATAACATCATCAAGCTGCGTAGAAAGAAACGAATACCGCTCCTCCAACGCCTTGTATTCCTCCAAGGCCAGCGGGTTGACCTTACCCAGCGCGCGCAGATCCTTTTCTGCCCGCTTGAGACGTTTCTCTTCTGCTTCGCGGTCAAAGTCCTCACCTGGGGTGTACCCATCAAGCAGATCGGCTACGGCGATGCCCAGGGTGGAGGTGATGTTGGCTTCGGCTTCGTCGATACGCACCTGTGCTTGCGAGCGGGCAATATCGGATGCGTGTGCGTTGTCGGTCAATCGAGACAATTGTTGGCGCGTGGCATTGACCTGCTGACGAGCTTGCTGCAACTGTCCCTGCAGGCTCGCCGTCTGGGCGGAGAGCTCATCGCGTTGCGCCGTCGCGCGTGCCAACGCGTCCTCGATTCGGGCGGCAAGGTCGCGCGCGTGCTTCTCGACGACCCCCGCTAGCTCCGCCTCTGCTCGACGCCTTGCCATCGCAGCGTCATGGCGGGCTTTCGCCTGACGTTCTTGCTCGGCTTGGCGGCGTAGCGCGTCTCCCTTGCCCACTTCCGCCTCTGCCCGCTGTTGTGCAGTACGCGCGGCGAGAACGGCTTCCATTTCCATGGATTTGATGTGGTTTAGCGCGTTTCGGGCAGCGTCGCGTTCGGCAGATGACGGCTCCTCGGGTGAGGCGGATACGTCCGTGTCCACTCGGGTGAGGCGGTCGCGAGTTTCTTCCAGTTCGGTGCGGCGTTGCGCAAGCCGTGCGTCAGCTTCGTTGGCGCGCTGCGCAGCTCGTTCGTGCTCCGACTTGTTCGCTTCAGCTTGCTTGACCAAGCGGGTGCGATCGCGTCGCCAGGCTTCGAGTTCGGTGTCGTGCTCTCGAAGAGACGCACGCGCCGACGCGGCGTTGACTCGGGCTTCTTCCGCCGCAACCTTCGCACCTTCAAACGTGCCTGCGAGTTCGCTGAGTTGTTGGCGGGCCGTTTCAAGTTCCACGCGAGCAGCCTCGATGCGGGCGGAGACTTCAACCGTGGTTGCTTGCCCGGAGCCGGCTGCGATCCAGCCTTCGCCGACAAGTACGCCGTCGTGTGTGACGGCTCGTAATCTCGGGTCTTGTTCGACGACGGCACGAGCCAGCTCAACATTTTTTGCGACCACAGTGTCAGCGAGCAAACGTGTCACCGGACCAGCCACTGCATCGTCCAGCGTAACGTGGTCGAGCAGCCAGTCCACCTCAACGTCGGTCTCCAGGCGCCATGTGGAGCCGCCTCGTGTATCGACGACCACCGTACGACTCGCATTCCCCAACCGCGACACGGTCTCGTCGGACACATCACCTGCGAGCGCTTCGGCATAGTCGCCGAGGGCCGCCGCAAGCGCTGTTTCCAAACCTGCCTCTGTAGTCAGCAAACCCGCTAGCGGTGAGAAACCGTCGAGCAATTCGGCGGCATCCATTTTCGGCGTCTGCTCAGACAGCGTTGCAATGCGCGATTCAAGCGTTGCTACGTTGCGTTCGTGTTCGCGCTGCTCAGCACGAAGTTGTTCGAGGCGCTTCTCTGCAGCGTCAGATTCGGTGTGGGCGCGGGCGAATGCGGCGTCGAGTGGAGCGCGTTCCGCCTGAAACGCCGCGATGCGTTCCTCAACGGACACAACCTCAGCGTCAGCTTGGCGTGCACGTTCACGGGTTTCTTGAAGCGTCTCGTCGAAACGCCGAATCTCCTCCTCAGCAGCTTCAACCGCTTGCGCCTGCGATTCTTCTTGAGCAAGCAGTCGCACTACGCCTTCGCGACGGTCCGCGATCGCACGCACCTGCGCCATGTGTTCGCGCTCAGCTTCATCGAAAGCTTCCTGTCGTTCCGCGACTTCTTCTCGTACCGTTTCCAGCTGTTCTGCTGCTTCTTCGGCTGCTTCGACGGCTTCCGCGTAGCGTTCGTCGGCAATCCGTGCCCGTGCTTCGAGGTCTTCCGGGTCTTGCCCGGCATAGGCAACATCGGCGTTGTGGCTCCGAGCACGCTCCGATGCGATGCGTTCCGTAGCACTCGCCCGTTCCGCCAGCGTCGATAGCGCAAACCACACCTGCTGTGCTTCTTGTGCTTTGGGCTGTACTTCCTGCTGCTGTGCTTCGATGCTCTCCTGCGCTTCGGTGTATTCCTCGAGTTGCGCGGTAACGGTTTCTACCTGTTCTTCGAGGAGTTCGGCGGCGCGGGCGGCGTCGGAAAGCTTCGCTCGCAAACGCACGACTTGGTCACCTGCGAGTTTGAGTTTGGCGTCGCGCAGTTCGGCCTGCACCGCCGCCCCACGTTTCGCAGCTTCTGCCTGCCGCGCCAACGGTTTGAGTTGCTTGCCCAGTTCGTCGGTGAGGTCGGTGAGGCGATCCAGGTTCGCCTGCATGCCGACAAGTTTGCGCTGTGCCTTCTCTTTACGACGACGGTGCTTCAGTACACCAGCGGCTTCTTCGATAAACGCGCGACGTTCTTCAGGGCGCGAATCAAGGATTTCGGAGAGTTTGCCCTGGCCGACAATGATGTGCATTTCGCGGCCGATACCGGAGTCGGACAGCAGCTCCTGAATGTCCATGAGACGTGCTTTGGAGCCGTTGATTTCGTATTCGGACGCACCGTCGCGGAACATGCGGCGAGTGATTGCTACATCGGTGTAGTCGATGGGCAATCGTTTGTCGGTGTTGTCGAAAGTAAGCGTGACTTCGGCACGTCCGAGTGGTTTGCGCCCGCCGGCACCGGCGAAGATGACGTCTTCCATCTTCCCGCCACGCAGGTTTTTCGCACCTTGCTCGCCCATCACCCACGCGAGTGCATCGACGACGTTGGATTTTCCCGAGCCGTTCGGCCCGACGACGGCGCAGATGCCCGGCTCGAATTTCATGGTTGTCGCGGACGCGAAGGACTTAAATCCTTTGAGCGTCAGCGATTTCAGGTGCATTTGCGCAATATTACCCGCTCGGGCGCGGCTTTTAACGTTCGTCGAATCCTACCGCACCCTTCGGTGCGCTGTACTGGGCTTGCACATGGTCCACGCGCCCAGGGCGCCCCGAACCAGAGGGTGTTTCCCGCAAGAGCTTTTCAAGCTTTTCGACGCCACCCTGCTCCCCCTCCGCAACCACTTCAACGCGGCCATCTGCAAGGTTCTTGGCGTATCCCGCAAGCCCAAGTTCGAGGGCGCGGGAGCGTGTCCACCAGCGAAACCCAACCCCCTGGACTTCGCCGTGGACGTGGGCGGTCATGCGTTTCTCAGCCATACCGCCCGAGAATACAACTTAGATGCGGTCGTCTGCGCTGCGTCGGGTGACGGGGTCGGAGCCGTCCCAGAACTCAACGTTCTTGACTTCCGGCAGCATGTCGCGGTGGAAGACAGGGTCTTCTCCTCGGCGACGCTGTTCGTTGTAGTTCTTCAGCAGCTTCAGCGCTACCCCGCCGAGCGGAACGATTGCGATGATGTTGAAAAGCGCCAGAAGACCGGCCATCGTGTCGCCGAGGGCCCAAACGAGCGGCACAGATCCGAACGCACCGAAGATGACGAAGCCGAGAACAACAATGCGGAACGTGGTCAACGCGGACTTGGAGTCGGTGAGGTACTGCAAATTAGCTTGCGCCAAGTAGTAGTTACCGATCACGGAAGAAAACGCCAGGAAGAACAGGATGAACGTGATGGCGTGTGCGCCCCAGGCGCCGACAGAATCGGCGAGTGCAGACTGCGTCAGCGAGGCACCCTGGATGTCATCGCGGCCATAGGTGATTGCGGGGCCGAGCAGTACAACAAACGCGGTGATGGAGCACACGAGCAGGGTGTCAAAGTACACGCCGAGGGCCTGCACAAGACCCTGCTTAACGGGGTGAGACACGGTCGCAGTCGCGGCAGCGTTTGGTGCCGAACCCATGCCTGCTTCGTTGGAGAACAAACCACGACGCATACCGTGTGCGAAGGCTGCGCCAACGGTCGCTCCTGCGACCTGCTTGAGGCCGAGTGCGTGGCCAACGATGAGTTCGAACATGCCTGGGATCTCGCGCCAATTGATCACCAGCACCGCGAGGCCAATCAAGATGTAGGCACCGGCCATGAACGGAACGATCACCTGGGTCCAAGATGCAATGCGGGTAACGCCACCGAAGATGATGAGCGCGGTGAGTGCGGCGACGACACCAGCCACGATGGTTTTCACGGCGATAGAGTCGTTGCCCAACGAGCCGGAAACCGCTTCAGCGATGGAGTTGGTTTGGATGGCGTTGTACACAAAGCCGTAAGTGATGGCGAGGAAGGCAGAGAACAGCACCGCGAGTGGCTTCCATCCAAGGCCGCGGGTCATGTAGTACGCCGGGCCGCCGTGGTAGTTGCCGTCGCTGTCCTTGGTTTTCCACAGCTGGGCCAGCGTGGATTCGACGAATGCGGTCGCACCACCGAGCAAGGCGAGCATCCACATCCAGAACACCGCACCCGGGCCACCGATGGAGATTGCCAGTGCGACACCGGCGATGTTGCCGGTGCCGACACGAGAGGCGGCAGAGATGGTGAAAGCCTTGAAGGCCGACAAGCCACCGTACTCTTCATCGAGGTCTCGACCTTCGCGGTCTTTGCCCTTCGGGGTTTCTGCAACGGCTTTGAGCATGTCCGGGAACATGCGAATTTGAACAAATAATGTGCGCAAGCCGAAGTAGATGCCGGCAGCAACGAGGAACCACGGTACGAGGCTCCAAATCACGCCATTGAGCGATCCCTCGACAAATGAGGTAGCTGAATCCATGGCGGGCAGCTTATCCCTGGGTTGTCTCAATTACCCAACGTGATCGAGCGCACTACCCCTCTATGGATTTGGTCTGTACCTCTCCGGGTTGGATTGGCCCGTGGGTGCCAAACTCGCGTTGCCAGTACAGCAGCGGGCAGTTTGCGGTAACTTCGGTGGCAGTGACGTCAACCAAGACGAGGAAGTGGTCCCCTGCTTCGATGATGCGGCTAACGTTGCCGGCGATCCAGGTGTGGTCGCCGGCAAGTTTCGGTGCGCCGTCGGCAATGCGCCAATCCACCCCCGCGAAACGATCCTCGAGCTTGTCAGCGAACCTGCGCGCCAGCTCGTTCTGTTCGGTGGACAGCACGTTGATACCGATCGGTGAGCCGATCTCCAACCTCGCGAGCAGCGATGACTTCTGGTCTAGCGAGACCAGCACCATCGGTGGTTCGAGAGAAAGTGACATGAATGCGCTGACCGTTGTGCCGTGTGCCGTGTGCCGATGCTTGCGTCCCTGTCGTCACAATGGCAACTGCAGCGGCAACCTGGGACATCGCGACTTTGAACGTCTGCTGATCAACCATGTCTTCTAACCTAGAGCACTTGGCAAACCGGGCAGTAATAACTGGAACGGCCGTTGATCACGGTGCGGGCGATCTCCGTTCCGCATCGCGCACAGGGTTTTCCGGCTTGACCGTATGCATTGAGAGAGCGTGCGAAGTATCCGGAGGCTCCGTTGACGTTGACATAGAGGGCATCGAAGCTCGTTCCGCCTTGCTCGAGCGCCCGGGCCATTACGTCACGCGATGCCTCAAGCACTGCTTCGGCGTCGCGTTGTCGCATGGTGCGCGCTTTACGCCAGGGTTTGAGGTTTGCAGACCACATTGCTTCATCGGCGTAGATCGAGCCGATTCCACTGACAATTTCTTGGTTGAGCAGCACCGTTTTCAGAGCCGAATTCTTCCGGCGCATCGCGCGCGCTGTCTCTCGCACATCAAATGCATCCTCGAAAGGGTCCGGCGCAATATGGCCCGCAGGACGAGGCACCCCGTCGACGAGGTCGGTGTATTGCCAGAATCCGAACGTGCGCTGGTCGACGAAACACAGCTCACATGTGCCCATGTCTGCGCGAATTCGCAAATGCGGCGATGTCACTTCGCCATGCTTTGCGACGAGCATCTGTCCACTCATCCTCAAATGCACCAGCACCGCTGCCCCATTGTCCAGCAGTAGCCACAAGTACTTGCCCCGTCGGCCCGTATCCACGACGGTACGTCCCGGCAGCACACGCTCAAGATCAACTTCGTTGCCACGCGATGCACGTGGGTGAAGCACTTCGACGCGGCCGAACGTGAGGCCGACTATGTGTTGTTGGAGCCCCCGGCGGACCACCTCAACTTCTGGCAGTTCAGGCATGTCCCAGGGTGGCCTCGGCAGCGTGGTCGCGCAGGTATACCAGTGCTTGTTGGGCCGCTTCCTGCTCCGCGAGTTTCTTGTTCGGCCCCACGCCCTTACCTCGCACGACACCGTTGATCAGCGTTTCGGCGTGGAAGGTTTGCTCGTGGTCCGGACCGGTCGCCTCAGAGCGATACTCTGCAACAGGGAGCTTCAGTTCTGCCACACGAACTTGCAGTGCGGTCTTCCAGTCCTTGTTCTTTTTGCTTACCGTGGCGTGACGCAGTTTCTCGTCAAAAAGCCGCAGGATCACGTCGCGGGCAGTCGCGAATCCATGCTCGAGATATATCGCGCCGAGCACAGCCTCTGTTGTGTCGGCAAGAATCGACTCTTTATCGCGCCCACCAGTCAGTTCTTCACCTTTGCCAATGAGAACGTGCTGGCCGAGGTTGATCTCACGGGCGATGTCGGACAAGCCGTAACGCGACACAATCGCTGCGCGCATTGGAGAAAGATCGGACTCGGGACGCGACGGGTAAAGCTCAAAGAGCTTAGTTGCCACGGTCAGACCTAAGATGGCGTCGCCGACGAACTCGAGTCGCTCGTTGTTGGGCAGTTGGTTGTGTTCGTTGGCGAACGAGCGGTGAGTCAGCGCAAGTTTGAGATTGTCGCGCTCGATGTTGACGCCCAGTTTTTCCAGCAGTGGCGCATGGTCTACTGCCCCATAGGCGTCTTCCCATGCCTGTTCGGCGTTGGCGGGTTTCCTGCGTGAACGGCTCACAGGAACTTCTCCAGATCTGCCCAACGCGGGTCGACAAGGTTGTTTTCTTCGCCCGATACACCGTCCGGCACGGGAACGTCGGTATCGCCGGCGCATTCTGGCTGGCAGGTCGGGTTGAACGGCAGGTTAAGCCCAGCTTCGTTCACAAACGCTTGCTCTAGGTCGACAGTATCGCCTTCGACACGGGCAATTTCGTCCCCCGAGCCACGGTCTTCTTCTTCCTCTGCGTCTCCGGTGATGAAATCATCTGAAGTGGAAAACACTTCGGAGATCTGGAGCGTTTCGGTGGGGGTCAGATCTTTAAGGCAGCGCACACACTCACCTACGAACTCAGCAGTCAGGGTCGCATCGACCATGATGCCGGAGCCAAGTGGGGTCAGGGTGGCTTCTACCTTGACCTCTCGGCCTTCAGGAATAGCGATCATTTCCGGGCCGATACGCGACGGGGATGGCCCCGTCTGCGTCAGGGTTTCCGGCAGTCCGTCGCCTTTGAGGACGCCGGAAACATCAAATACGAAAGGATTGTTAGCCATAGCCCTTTCAGACTACAACGAATCGCTTCCCTTGCTAGTACTCGTCGGCTTCACCCTGGCCACGGCGAGCGCGGTCTGCACCGGAGACGCCCGCCCCACGACGCAGCGCGGAGCGGTCGGTGGAGACAGTGCGCAGCACGGTGTTGAGGGTCTCCTCGAACTCTGCGAGCTTGGAGTCGACATAGTCGTCGCACTCTGCGCGCAGGCGGGAGGATTCAGCGTGTGCGTCTTCGACGAGGCGATGTGCCTCTTCGTCTGCGCGACGCATGACCTCAGACTCGGAGATCAAGCGCTTCTGCTCCTTCAGGCCCTGGTCGACGGAGCGCTGGTATTCCTCGTTGCCGGTTTCCACAAGGTGATCGGCTTCGCGCTGAGCACTGTTGATGGTGGTTTCTGCAATGTCGCGAGCGCGGGTGATCATCATGTTCGACTCTTCCTCGGCGCCCGAGACGAGTCGAGTTGCGTGGTCCTGGGCGTCCGACAGCACCGTCTCCGATTCGGCTTGGGCGTCGGAAACGATGCGACGGGCGTCCTCTTCGGCGTCGCCAACGAGAACGTCGGCGCGTTCCTGGGCCCCGCGCAGGATTTCGTCCTGCTTGTCCAGAACGTCCTGGGCATCGTCTAGATCGCCGGGCAGGGCGTTGCGGAGGTCGTCGAGAAGAGCGAGCATCTCATTGCGGGGCACCATGCAGTTGGAGGTCATCGGCACGCCGTAGGCCTGCTCCATCGTCTGCACTAACTCATCGAGGGCTTCAAAAACGCGGTACATAGTTGCACAGCGTACTGGATGAAGCTCTAAATCACGCCTTGCGCCAGCATCGCGTCGGCAACCTTTTTAAACCCAGCGATATTTGCGCCCACAACATAGTCGCCCGCGCGGTCATATTGCTCTGCGGTTCGTGCCGCGGTCTTGAAGATGTTGGACATGATGCGCTGCAGACGGTCGTCGGTGTATTCGAAGGACCAGGAGTCACGGGAAGCGTTTTGCTGCATCTCCAGCGCAGAGGTAGCAACACCACCGGCATTAGCCGCTTTACCTGGGCCGAAAGAGACCTTATTAGCCCGGAAGACCTCGGTCGCTTCGTGCGTGGACGGCATATTGGCGCCCTCCGCGACGTACTTCACACCGTTGTCGACGAGGCGTTGGGCATGCTCGCCGTTGAGCTCATTTTGGGTTGCGCACGGCAACGCCACGTCAGCTTCGAGGTCCCAAATGGAGCCGTCGGTGTGGTAGGTCGCCCCGGTGGCTTCTGCGACATAGTCGGAAACGCGTCCGCGACGGTTTTCCTTGATGTCGATCAGGAGCTCAGTATCAACCCCATTCGGGGTCTCCACCCAACCGGAGGAGTCGGAGAAGCCAACGACAGTTGCACCAAGCGCCTGCGCCTTCTTGATCGCATAGGTGGCAACGTTGCCGGAGCCGGAGACAATCACGCGTGCACCGTCAATGGATTCGCCGTTGGTACGCATCATTTCGTCGGTGAAGTACACAGCGCCGTAGCCCGTGGCTTCCTTGCGCACGAGGGAGCCACCCCATGTCAGCCCCTTACCGGTGAGCACGCCCGACTCGTGCTGGTCCACCAGGCGGCGGTACTGGCCAAACAGGAAGCCGATTTCGCGCCCACCCACGCCGATGTCACCCGCGGGGACGTCGCGGTATTCGCCGATGTGGCGCCACAGTTCAGTCATGAAGGATTGGCAGAAGCGCATGATTTCGGCGTCGGACTTGCCCTTCGGGTCGAAGTCGGACCCGCCTTTGCCGCCGCCGATGGGCAGACCGGTGAGCGAGTTTTTGAAGATCTGTTCAAAGCCAAGGAATTTGATGATGCCCAGGTTCACGCTCGGGTGGAATCGCAGACCGCCCTTGTAGGGGCCAAGTGCGGAGTTGAACTGGACACGGAAGCCACGGTTGACGCGCACGTTGTTGTCATCGTCGATCCACGGGACGCGGAAGATGATCTGACGCTCCGGCTCGCAGAGGCGCTCGATGAGGCCGTAGTCGGCGTAGTGCGGGTCTTTTTCCAGGACGATCTTCAGCGAGTCGAGCACCTCGGCAACTGCTTGGTGGAACTCGGGTTCTCCCGCGTTTCGCTCGAGCACCCTGTCGTAAAAACTCGCAACTTCCTGGTCGATTGCACTCATGTGACCCCGCCTCCAATTTCTATAGGCTTGCAGAATTGTTTACCGGAAAGATGCTACAACACATCTCGCCCGCCCGCGGAATTTTGCGGTCTTCCGGTTAAACTTGCCCGCATGTCTTCCTCTTTCGACCCGGCTCCGTCGCCGAAAATCGTCATCGCCCCGGATTCGTTTAAGTCCACTGCTACTGCGCAGGAGGCTGCTGAATGGCTGGCAGAGGGTGTGACAAGCGTGATCCGCGATGCCCAAATCATCCTTGCCCCGATGGCCGACGGTGGCGAGGGCACGTCCGCGTTGTTTGAGGGGGAACGCATTTGCTTACCGACGACCACAGCAGACGGTCGCCTTACCGAAGCCGAATACACATTCCACGCCCCCTCCTCCACCGCCTATATCGATGTGTCTGCTGCTTCTGGGTTGCCCGCTGTGGAAAAGCCGGCCCCGCTGACCGGCGACACTTACGGCACCGGTGTGCTCATCGCTGATGCGGAGACCCGCGGCGCGAAACGTATCGTGCTTGGTCTCGGTGGCACCGCAACGGTCGATGGCGGTACCGGCATTCTGGTGGCGCTCGGTGTCAACCCCCTCGACGCTGCTGGCTATCAGCTAAAACCTGGCGGTGGCGCTTTGGAAAACCTTGCGGATTTCGACACTGCCAAAGTCAATGTCCCTGCTGGCGCTATGGAGTGGGTGCTGCTCACTGACACGTCTGCACCAGCAACAGGCCCGAACGGTGCAGCTCACGTGTTCGGCCCACAAAAGGGCGCGACCGCCGACGATGTTGAACTCTTGGACCGTGGCCTTGCTCGACTGTGCGAGGTCGCAGAGATCGACCCCACAACCCCGGGGCTTGGTGCGGCGGGCGGCGTGGGCATCGGCCTGACATGGCTTTCCACCATGCTGCACGGGACCGATTCCCACGTGCATATCGTGCCCGGCGCGCGCGTTGTCGCAGATTCCAACGGGCTGACTGAGCAGATCGATGGCGCTGCGTTGGTGATCACCGGCGAAGGTCGCTTCGATGGACAGACAGGCACCGGCAAGGTGGCGTCTGTGGTCGGCGATCTTGCTGCGGAAGCAGGTGCGGTATTCGCGATTGCTGCAGGGCGTTTCGACGAGCAGCCCGCCGACGGAACTCTCGCAGTGACGCTGCCCGAGATTGACGACGTCCGCGAGCAGCTCGTTCGCGCCGGTGCGGAGATTGCGGTCGCTTACCTCAACACTTCAACTGTCCAGGGATAGATCGACGGGGCCTCGAATTTGTCCTGGTCCTCGAGCGCCACGGGGTCGCGTGGCAGGTCGCGCTTGGGGGTCAGGATGCGTGAGAGCCCCATAGCGAGGCGGTTAATACTGTCCGCGCCTTCGGACTCGATGCGGTAGCGGTGGATTTCAGCGTCGTCTGCTGGCTCGCCGCGGTCGTGTTCATAGGTTTCGGCGAGCTGGGCGTGCACGGTGTCGTCGATACGCACTTGCTCCATAGTCACGCTGCCGGAGGTGAGCATCTCGCGGCGCACCAGGATGTCGAGGGCGCGCTGGAATGCGTCGCGTACCTCTGGAGCTGCCGCGGGTGGGACGAGGACGTCGAATTGAATGACAGACATGGGCATAAGGCTAGACGCTCGGGGCGGTAGGGTGTCGTTCATGTCTCACGCTGCTGTCAACCCGACGCCCGCGCAGCACACAGCGCTGCAACGTATGAAGGACGGCACGTTAAAGCAGGTCAATCCGTTCACCGGAACCCATGTGTGGACGGTGCCTGGCCGTGGCAACCGTCCGCTTCACCCCCAGCCGAACGAACCTGCAGCACTTGGCCCCGGCGCGCACACCGATACGTGTAATTTCTGCGCGGACCGCATGCTGCATACTCCCCCGGAGCGTTCGCGACTGGTGACTACCAGCACGGGTTTCGACATTCTGCGCAATGTCATGCCGGATGAACTCGATGCGACACAGGCCGACTTTCGGCGCGTGCCCAACCTGTTCGAGATCGTTTCTTACGACTACTGGCGCGAAAACTATGGTGCGGAAATGTCAAAAGATTGGCAGGAGCACATGGAGCGCTACCTGTCGGACCCGTCTGGCCGACACCACGTGTTGGATATTGTGCGCACGCGCTTGTCTGCGTCGGGTCAGGATCCGGATCTGCCGGACGAGCAACTGCTCAGCATCGCGCCTGCTTATTTTGGTGGTGGGCACGACGTCATCATTGCAAGGCGGCACTTTATCGACGACGCCCGCGACACCTCCGACCTCGCAGGCTCAGGCTCGCTCACTGCGGATGAGCATTACCAGTTCATCGCCTTCACCGTCGATTCGTTGCACGACCTCATCACTCACCACCGTCCCGCCCGCTATGTTGTGGTGTTTCAAAACTGGCTCGCCGCAGCCGGCGCGTCCTTTGAACACCTGCATAAGCAGTTGGTTGCTATCGACGAGCATGGCGTCAACGCTGAGTCCGAAATCGCCAAGTTGCAGCAGCACCCGAACATGTACAACGACTGGGGTGTGAACCCCGCTTTCGACAACAACCTGGTCATCGCGGAGAACGACCACGCCGTCCTAGTTGCCGGTGTGGGGCACCGCTACCCCACGATGACGGTGTATTCGAAGTCGGAAGCATGCGAGCCATGGCTGCACACTGACGACGAGGTCCGTGCCATGTCGGACCTGCTCCACGCCGCACACGCCGCGACCGGTACCCGTGTGGCCACGAACGAAGAGTGGCACTACAAACCACACGATGTCGAGGTGCCAATGCCGTGGCGTATCAATGTGAAGTGGCGCATCTCTACTGTTGCGGGTTTTGAGGGCGGCACGCAGATCTTCGTCAATACGCTTTCGCCCTTTGATGTCCACGACCGCGTCACCACGGAACTGGAGCGCTTGCGTGCCGTGGGAACGGTCGCGCCTAGTATCCGTATAGGCCAAGAATGCACGCCTAGGCCGAACGTGCTGCGCTATACCCAAGGTTTGGCCCCGAACGTAGAGAGGTAACGAGACTATGAGCAACATCGCCGACATCTTGGATACGTACCAGGTTGATGCAGCCTGGCAGCGCCGACTCTACGAGGAACTGCACGCTAACCCGGAGCTCTCCATGCACGAGGAGGAGACCTACCAGCGAATCCTGCATGAGTTGAAGCCGCTTGATTGCGAGGTTGTTGCCCCGATTGGCAAGTACGGCATCTGCGCAGTCTTTCGCAACGGTGAAGGCCCGACAGCGCTCTACCGAGCCGACTTTGATGGCCTTCCGGTCACGGAGCGCACCGGCGTACCGTTTGCTTCCCGCAAGGTGGTCACCACTGCGGATGGGCACACGACCGGCACGATGCACGCTTGCGGCCACGACATCCACACCACGGCTCTGCTGAGCTTGTGCCACGTCATGGACAACACGCGCGACCACTGGTCGGGCACGTTTATCGCATTGTTCCAGCCTGGCGAGGAGCTGGCTGCGGGCGCCCAAGACATGGCCGATGGCGGCCTGGCTGAGAAGGTGCCCACCCCGGACGTGGTGTTGGGCCTGCACGTGATGCCTGGTCGCGCTGGCGAGGTCATGTCCAAGCCCGGCCCGCAGTTCGCTGCTTGTGATTCGATCAGGGTGCACATTCCCGGCCGTTCGGCCCACGGTTCGATGCCGCACAACTCGGTGGATCCCACGTTTACTGCCGCGATGATTATCGCTCGTCTGCAGGCGATTGTGGGGCGTGAGGTCAATCCGGCGGATTTCGCGGTGGTCACCGTCGGCAGCATGAGTGCTGGGCGCGCGATCAATATCATTCCAGGGTCGGCGGAGTTGGTGCTCAACTGCCGTTTCTACGACGACAAGGTCAAGGCACGCGTGTATGCCGCCATCGAGCGTGTTGTCCATGCCGAGGTAGCTGCCTCGGGCGCGGAGGGCACGGCTGGCATCGAGTACTTTGCTCACGGCGAACTGTTGGACAACGACGAGGCGGTCTTTTCCGCAGTGCGCGCGAACTTCGATGCGGTGTTCGGTGAGGACTCGGTCACGTCGGATCCGAAGACGGTTTCCGAGGACTTCCCGATCATCGGTCAAACGTTTGGGGCGCCGTACCTCTTCTGGCTCATCGGTTGCACCCCGCGCGACGTGTGGGATCGTGCTGTCGAGGAGGATCGGGTTGCCGAGAATGTTCCGGTCAACCATATGCCGAACTTCCTGCCGGATTATGAGCCCACGATTTCTGCTGCCACACGCTCGGCCGCAGTTGCTGTCTTGACCTACCTAGCTGGCTAACTGGCGGTACGCTTGGGCGCCATGACGTTCTCCAAGCAGTCACCCGCATTTGAGCAGACGATCGCAGGCCATGTCCGTGGCTTTGCCGGCAAGTCGCCGCAAGCCGCGACAGTGAAGAAGTTTTGGACCGGCTTGTCGGCCGCTGTCGTTGAGCAGATCGCCGACGATTGGGATGAAACCCGCAACACCTACCGCAAGGCTCGTCGCGCTGCGTATTTCTCGGCGGAGTTTTTGCAGGGCCGTGCGCTGCTGAACAATCTGACAAACCTTGGGCTCGTCGATAAGGCTGAGGCGGTGACCCGCGAGTTGGGCCACGAGCTCTCCGACGTGTTGGAGGCAGAACACGACGCGGCACTGGGCAATGGCGGGCTCGGCCGCCTCGCCGCCTGCTTCTTGGATTCGGCAGCGACGCAGGACTATCCGCTGACCGGCTATGGCCTGCTGTACCGCTACGGGTTGTTCCGCCAGGAGTTCGAGGACGGCTTCCAGCGCGAGCACCCGGACCGTTGGAAGGAATCGTTCTACCCGTTTATCGTGCGTCGTGGCTCTGAGCAGCGCATTGTTCATTTCGACGACATGGATGTGCGCGCAATTCCGTACGACATGCCGATCACGGGTTACGGCACGAACAATGTGGGCACACTGCGTCTGTGGGACGCTTCCCCGATCGATGAGTTCGACTATGACGCGTTCAATTCTCAGCGCTTTGCCGACGCGATCCTTGAGCGCGAGGCTGTCCACGACATCACGCGTGTGCTCTACCCGAACGACACCACGTACGCCGGCAAGTTGCTGCGCGTGCGTCAGCAATACTTCTTCGTGTCTGCATCGTTGCAGGAACTTATCGACGACTACCGCGCCGCCCACGGCGACGACCTGCGCAACTTCCATAAGTACAACTCGATCCAGCTCAACGACACACACCCGGTGCTCGGCATTCCTGAGCTAATGCGTTTGCTTATGGACGAGCACGGACTCGGCTGGGACGACGCCTGGGAAGTCACCACCAACACGTTTGCCTACACCAACCACACGGTGCTGCAGGAGGCGCTGGAGACCTGGGAAGAGTCCATCTTCAAGCAGCTCTTCTGGCGCATCTGGGAGATTGTGGAAGAGATTGACCGCCGTTACCGCCTTGATATGGAGGCCCGCGGGGTGGATCCAGAAACGGCGCACCCCCACTCCCCGATCCACGACGGTCGCGTCCACATGGCATGGATCGCCTGCTACGCCTCCTATTCGGTCAATGGTGTGGCTGCGCTTCACACGGAGATCATCAAACGCGACACGCTCGGCTTCTGGCACGGGTTGTACCCGGAACGCTTTAACAACAAGACCAACGGTGTGACCCCTCGCCGTTGGCTGCGTATGTGCAACCCGCGCTTGTCCGAGCTGTTGGACCGTCTCGCGGGATCGGACGAGTGGGTCACCGACCTGTCCAAGCTGCAGGAACTGCGCCGCTTCGCGGACGACCCGGATATCATGCGCGAGCTGCGCGAGATCAAGGCAGCGAACAAACGTGACTTCGCCGGATGGATCAACGCCCGCCAGGGTGCGGTGATCGACCCAGACTCGATCTTTGACACCCAGATCAAGCGTCTGCATGAGTACAAGCGCCAGTTGATGAACGCCCTGTACATCCTGGATCTGTACTTCCGGATCACCAAGGATGGCGAGCACAACATTCCGAAGCGCACGTTCATCTTTGGTGCGAAGGCGGCCCCGGGTTACGTCACGGCGAAGGGCATCATCAAGCTCATCAACACCATCGCTGAGCTGGTGAATAATGACCCCGTGGCGTCTCAGTACATCCACGTGGTGTTCGTGGAGAACTACAATGTCTCCCCCGCCGAGCAGATCATCCCGGCAACGGATGTCTCTGAGCAGATTTCCACCGCTGGCAAAGAGGCCTCGGGCACATCGAACATGAAGTTCATGATGAATGGCGCGCTCACGCTGGGCACGATGGACGGGGCGAATGTGGAGATCGTCGATGCCGTCGGCGAGGACAATGCTTACATCTTCGGCGCCCGCGAGGAGGACCTGCCGGAGTTGAAGACGCACTACAACCCGCGCCAGGTTGCGGAGCAGACCCCAGGGCTCATGCGCGCACTCGATGCGCTTGTCGACGGCACCTTGGATGACCGTGGCACCGGAGCCTTCCACGACATTCGCGCATCGCTTCTCGACGACAACGGCTACGGCGAGCGCGACGTCTTCTACGTCTTAGGCGACTTCGCTGATTTCCGTGCGACTCGCGACCGTATGGCCGCTGACTACTACGCCGACCAGGACGAGTGGGCGCGGAAGTGCTGGATCAACATTTGCGAGTCTGGCCGATTCTCCTCCGACCGCACCATCCGCGACTACGCCGACGAGGTCTGGAAGATCAGCCCAACCCCGATCAACTAATCGCGCACCATGCGTTTGGTGGTGATCTTGTCCCGCTCATGGGTTTTCGACTCACCATCAAACGCAAAGCCTTGCTTGGTGTAGAAGGCCTGGGCGCGGTCGTTGAAGTCTGCCACCCAGAGAAATGCTGGTTCGCCGGGGTGGATGACGGCGTCGAGAAGCTTCGGCGCCACTCCGGTCCCTGCTGCGTCCTCGAGCAGGTACAGGTTGCGAAGTTCGGTGCGCTCGCCTGGGATGCCGTACGCCAACCCGATGATCTTTCCGTCAAACTCCGCGATTGCGACGCGGCCGTTCGGGTTGCGGAAGTACTCGACCCACTGTTGTTCGAGTGCTGCGTGATCGTCGAGGACGTCGTCGTCAATATGCCCCCGGAATGCTTGGGCACGGGAGCGGTAGTGCATGTCGGCAATGGCGATGGCGTCTTGTGCGCTTGCTTGTCGGATGCTGGCGTCCATGCGCGTCAACGCTATACGATTCCGAATCGATGATCCTGCTCATTGACAATTACGATTCATACACGTTCAACCTCGCCCACCTCATCGCCGAGGCTGCCGGCCGCGAACCACTCGTTGTGCCTGCTGGCGAGGGTGCTGACCTTCCACAGCGTGTGCGCGCCGGCGAGTTCAGCCACGTTGTGATCTCCCCCGGGCCAGGTACCCCCGAACGCGAGGAAGACTTTGGTACGTCCCGGCGCGTGATTGAGGCTGCCGCCGATTCCGGGGTCCCGCTGCTGGGCGTGTGTCTGGGACACCAGGGTCTGGCGATGCTCGCAGGGGCCTCCGTCACTCGTGCTCCGGAGCCTCGCCACGGGTTCGTTTCCACAATTACCCATTCCGGTGAGGGCATTTTCGCCGGTATTCCGCAGGGTTTTCAGGTGGTGCGCTACCACTCTCTGCACGTCGAGGAAATCCCCGGCGTCACCGTGCACGCTCGCAGCGAAGACGGCGTCATCCAGGCGCTCAAGGTCGATGGCGCTCCGCATTGGGGTGTGCAGTTCCACCCCGAATCGGTGCTGACTGAGCACGGCGCCGCGATCATGCGTAACTTCCTCGGCGGCTGGCGGTTGCTGCACCGCGAGGTGCCCGGCGCACTCGACTGCCAGCGCGTCTTCAACGCGATCAAGCGCGACGGCAACGATGCGTTTTTCCTCGATTCCGCCGACCCCCGCGGGCGTTTCTCCATCCTCGGCGACACCGCGGGCGCCCTGTCGCGCTCGTTTCGCTATTCGCTTGGTAGCGACCCCGATATCCTCCACACCCTCCAACACGAACTATCCGCCCCTCTCCACGACGCGCCTGACCTGCCCTTTACCGGCGGTGTCATTGGGTACCTCGGCTACGAGTGCGCGGAACTTACGCTCCCGATCACGCTGCGCCACCGCTCGCCGTACCCGGATGCTTACTTTGTGCGCCCGCAATCGTTCATCGTTTACGACCACGAGGCCGAAATCGCCCACTTGTGTGCACTCGCCGGCGACGGCACGGATGCACTCCTTGACCGCCTCGAGAAGGCCTTGGATGGGGCGGACGGTGCGCGGGGGTCGTCGATTAGCAATGGTTCCTGGAGCAACCCCGACTACCTCGACTGCATCGAGAAAGCACAGGACCTGCTGCGCGCCGGTGAGAGTTACGAGGTCTGCCTGACCGACACCTACACCGCCGAAGCAACCGGCGAGATCTATGCGCCGCTGCGTGAGCACAACCCCGCGCCATATGCCGCGCACCTCATCTTCGACGGTGTGGAAGTCGCCAGCGCCTCGCCCGAACGTTTCCTCACCGTGCGAGGCCGCGAGGTGGAGGCCAAGCCGATCAAGGGCACCATCGCCGCTGATCAGGACCCCGCATTGCTTCACGACGACAAAACCCGCGCCGAAAACCTCATGATCGTCGACCTGCTGCGCAACGATCTTTCCCGCGTCTGCGAACCCGGCAGCGTACAGGTCCCGGGTCTGATGCAGGTGGAGTCGTATGCCACCGTGCACCAACTGGTTTCCACCATCACCGGGCAGCTACGCGAGGGAGCCACTGCCGTCGACGCCATCCGTGCCACCTTCCCGCCCGGTTCCATGACCGGCGCACCGAAACTACGGACGTGCGAAATCATCGACCGGCTGGAAACCTCCCCGCGCGGCGTCTACTCGGGCGCGCTCGGCTACATCGGGTTCGACGGCCAAGCCGACCTGTCGGTGGTCATCCGCACCGCAGTACGCGCTGGCTCCACTGTGACAGTCGGTGCAGGTGGCGCGATCGTACTCGCCTCCGACCCTTCCGCTGAGCTCGCCGAGCGCAACCTGAAGGCCCAGTCCGTTTTAGGAGCGTGGGATGCGTAAGTACGCCTGGCACGGCGCGTTTGTTCCACGTGACTTCCTTGACGGCCCCATCGACGTCGCCGATTCTTGGCGCCACTCCTCCGGCCGCACCAACGGTCTAGGCCTGCATCTCGAGCGCTTCGCCCGCACCGCCGGCCCACTGCCCGACGGGTTCGTCGACGCAATGACGCCGCTGCTCAGCGACGGCGAACTCTTCCCCCGCATCGCGCTTTCCTCAGGGCTTTTGCTTCTCGACGTCCGCCTCGCCCCATCCCCTCGCCCCACCACGTCACTGACCTACGTGATTGCTTCAGACCCGCGCACCCAGCCCGAGGTGAAGGGGCCCGACTTCGGCTCTCTGCGGACCTATCGCGACCGGTATCAGGTGGCGGGAACGGACGACACGGTGGTCGTCGATAAGCATGGCGCCATGCTGGAAACAACCACCGGCGCGCTGGTGATGTGGGACGGCGACACGCTGTGCATCCCCGACGGCGTGTGGCTGCCGAGTGTCACACTGCACCAGGTTGTCGCGCGCGCCGAGAAGTTAGAT
Organism: Corynebacterium sp. HMSC11D10; assembly: GCF_001806995.1. Lineage (NCBI taxonomy): Bacteria > Bacillati > Actinomycetota > Actinomycetes > Mycobacteriales > Corynebacteriaceae > Corynebacterium > Corynebacterium sp. HMSC11D10. Next base: position 130,166 of record NZ_KV787039.1, on the reverse strand, counting down.
ATGCGGGTGGAGCGCCGTCAGCTCAAACCCGAACTCGCCGCCAAGCACCCGTTGTGGTTCCTCAACTCGCTCCACGGCATTAGCCCCGTCAGCGAACTGCATGTAGGCGGCGATGTGATCACTCCGCCGGTCCACCCAAGTTTCAACGAGTGGCGCGACTGGTGGTGGGGCGGCTTTACACACGAATGGCACATCGAGGCATAGCGAAACACCGTGGGTCCCCAGGACTATGCCGCTGCATAATCTCTACAACCGCCAACACGCTATGCCGCTGCATAGCGTCGCACCACAGGCACAACCGAAACCCAGCGAGCCCCCGGGACTATGCCGACCGCTCGGCGAGCACGCGCCCTGTTGCGGTGTCGCACTTTGCGAGCTCTGACGGGGTGCCCGAAGCCACAACTTGTCCGCCGTCGGCGCCAGCGCCGGGGCCCATCTCGATGACACGGTCCGCCTGCGCGATCACGGAGACGTCATGCTCGACCACGATCACGGTTTGGCCCGCTTCGACGAGGCTGTTGAGTTCCTTGACTAGCAGTGAGATGTCGGCGGGATGCAGGCCGGTGGTGGGCTCGTCGAGGAGGTACACGGTGTGGCCCCGGCGCGAGTTGCGGGAGCGCTGCAACTCGGTGGCGAGTTTGATGCGCTGTGCCTCGCCACCGGACAGTTCGGGCGCGCCCTGGCCGAGGCGCAGGTACCCCAGCCCCACGGCTTGCAGAGTTTCGACGGCGCGCAGGATCTTCGGTTCGTCGGCGAATACGTCCGCGGCTTCGTCGACGGTCAACTCCAGCACGTCCGCAACGCTGAGTCCTTCCCAGGTCACTTCGAGGGTTTCGTCGTTGTAGCGTGCACCGCCGCAGTCGGGGCAGGTGGTGTACGAGCCGGGCAGGAACACTAGCTCGACTTCGATCTTGCCGGCGCCGCCGCAGGTCGGGCACTGTCCTTGCTTGACGTTGTAGGAAAAGCGCGACACGCTCCATTTGCGTCGCTTTGCTTCGTCGGTTGCGGCGAAGAGTTTGCGCACGCCGTCGAAGAGTCCGGTGTAGGTGGCCAGGGTTGACCGCGGGGTGCGCCCGATCGGCTTTTGGGTAATTTGCACGACGCGGGTGACAGCGTCAAAGCCATCATGCTTATCGACGCCCCACTCGCCCTCCTGTCCCACCTCATCGTCTTCATCAACAACGGTAGAGGCGGCGTCGCGAAGGACACCGGCGAGAACGGTGCTGACCAGCGTCGACTTGCCTGAACCAGACACACCAGCCACGGCGGTGAACTGCCCCATCCCAAACGACACATCCAGGCCGTCGATGGAGCGGGCCGAGACACCGGACAGGGAAAGTTCGCCGGTGGCGGCGCGGGGGTCGTCGTTAAGCGAGAGCTTGCGGTTGGCAAGCGCGCGGGCAGTTGGCGCATCGCCGGAGTATTCGCTGGTGGGGCCGGAATAGACCACTTCGCCGCCGCGCTCACCCGCGAGCGGCCCGACGTCGACGAGCCAGTCAGTCTGGGCAACGAGTTCCATGTCGTGTTCCACCAAGAGAACGGAATTGCCTGCGTCGATGAATCGGCGGCAAATATCCAGCACCGCACCACGCTCGGATGGGTGCAGGCCGGCGGACGGCTCGTCAAGCACATACGCCACGCCGAACAGGCCGGAGCGCAACTGCGAGGACAAACGGATGCGCTGCAACTCACCCGCGGACAACGTGGGCGCGGGCCGATCCAGGCTCAAGTGCGCAAGGCCCAAGTCGAGTGCGGACTGCACCGCGGGCAAAATCTGTTTGAGCAGCAAGTCTTCGGCGGAGCCCTCCGAGGGCTTCTGTGCCGCGAGTACCTCATAGACACGGTCGAGAGGCAAGGCGCCGAGCTCGTCGATGGGCATGCCAGCATAGGTAACCTTGAGTGCTTCCGGGTTGAGGCGACGGCCGTGGCAGGTCTCGCAGACGCGTGACTCCATGTAGGACAGCACGCGTTTGCGCAGGGTATCGGACTGTGTTTCGGCGAGTGTATTGGTCAGATACGACGCCACAGATCGCCAGGTGCCTTTGTAGTTTCGCTGGATCTGGTCCTCACCGCGCAAGGGTTTCACGGTCACCACGGGGCGCTCGTCGGTGAACAGGATCCAGTCGCGGTCCTTCTTCGGCAGATCCTGCCAGGGTGAATCGAGGTCGTAGCCCAGCGTCTGCAAAATGTCGTGGAAGTTCTTACCTGCCCACGCGCCGGGCCAGGCTTGGATCGCACCCTCCTCGATAGATAGCGTCGGGTCCGGCACCATCGACTCTTCGGTTGGCTCGTGCACGACACCTGTGCCCTGGCACGTCGGGCACATGCCTTCCGGCGTGTTGGGCGAAAACGAGTCGGAGTACAGCCCCTTCGGGTTATCGCCAGCGCGCGAGTACAGCAGACGAATGCTGTTGGACAGCGCCGAGACCGTCCCCACCGTCGAGCGCGCCCCGCCCCCGGAGGGGGACTGTTCGAGCGCCACGGTCGGCGGCAGTCCCTCAACCGCGCCGACCTGCGGGTCTACTGCAGAACCAATCAGGCGACGCGCAAACGGCGCCACCGATTCAAGGTAGCGCCGTTGTCCCTCCCCGTGGATGGTGCCGAACGCCAGCGACGACTTGCCGGAGCCTGACACCCCTGTCACCGCAACGAGAGTGCCGCGTGGGATATCCACGTCCACGTTGCGCAGGTTGTGTAGGTGGGCATCGCGTACTTGGATTCCAGCATGTGTTTCAGGCATGCCCACCAGGGTAACGCGTTAGGGGTTTCGCGTGTCCTCGCCGAGTTGGTGCACGAGGATCGTGTTGGTAGTGCCCGCAACTCCTGGCGGGGTGCCCGCGACGACCACCATGGTGTCGCCTTCGTGGTACTGGTCCATGGCCAGCAATTGCTTGTCCACAACCTTGACCATCTCGTCGGTGCTGTTGACCTCATCGCACAGGAACGTCTCCGCACCCCAGGTCATGGCCAATTGCGAACGCACCTGCTGCACCGGTGTGAACACGAGCAGTGGCAGGTCCGGGTGCAGACGCGCCACGCGGCGTGCAGTATCGCCGGAGGTCGTAAACGTGACAATCGCACGTGCGTTAAGTCGCTGCGCAATGTCGTTAGCCGAGTAGGACACCACGCCACGCTTGGTGCGCGGAATGTGGTTCAGCGGCGGGACGTTGCCCATCGTTTCAGCAGAGCGGACGATGCGGCTCATGGTGCGCACCACGTTGTGCGGGTCCACACCCACGGATGTCTCGCCGGACAGCATCACGGCGTCCGCGCCGTCGAGCACAGCGTTGGCTACGTCGGAGGCCTCCGCACGGGTGGGGCGGGAGTTCTCAATCATCGAATCGAGCATCTGCGTTGCGACGATCACCGGCTTCGCATTCTCACGCGCGATCTGAATCACACGCTTCTGCACAGCCGGCACCTGCTCGAGCGGGATCTCCACACCCAGGTCACCACGAGCGACCATCACGGCGTCGAACGCAAGGATGATGGATTCCAGAGCGTCGACTGCCTCGGGCTTTTCCAGCTTTGCGACGACCGGAACGCGCCGGCCCACCTCATCCATGATCTCGTGCACGAGATCGACATCAGACGGCGAACGGACGAACGACAACGCAATAATGTCCACGCCGAGCTTCAGCGCGAACCGCAGATCTTCCTTGTCCTTCTCGCTCAGTGCAGGCACGGAGATGTCCATACCGGGAAGCGACACGCCCTTGTTGTTCGACACCGGGCCGCCTTCGGTGACGCGGCAGACCACGTCGTTGCCGTCGATGTCGGTGCAGACGAGGCCGACCTTGCCGTCGTCGACAAGCAAACGGTCCCCCGGCTTCGCATCCTTGGCCAGCTGCTTGTACGTCGTAGACACACGGTCGTGCGTACCTACAACATCGTCGACGGTGATGCGGACGGTTTCGCCCGTCTCCCAGTAGGTTTTGCCGTCGCCTTCAAAGCGGCCAAGGCGAATCTTCGGGCCCTGCAAGTCCGCCAAAATGCCGACCGCATGGCCGGTCTCATCAGTGGCTTCGCGCACCCAACGGTAATTCTGCTCGTGATCCGGGTAATCGCCGTGCGAAAAGTTCAGGCGCGCGACATCCATGCCGTCGCGCACGAGTCCTAAGATCGCATCCTTGCTGGCCACAGCGGGACCGAGCGTACAAACGATCTTCGTTTTCCTATCCACGTTTTCCAACCTCACCTTCGTAGGCTTCTCGCGTGTCTTCCACCGCAACACGGTACTCCGGATTGTCCTCTTCTGCCGTGGACGGTGCGTTGTAATCCGGATCGACCTCTTCCGGGGTCTCGCGCCCCTTCGGTGTGCGCATGAACATCACCACCGCGATGATGAACAAGATTGCGGTCATCCAGGTGTTGACGCGCAGGCCGAGGATGAGCGTGGCTTCGTCGCTACGCATCAGCTCGATGAAGAACCGGCCAAGGGTATAACCCGCGACATAGAGCCAAAACACGCTGCCATGGCCAAGGCGCCGGCGGCGGTCAATCCAGATGAGCAGGAAGAACACCGCAACGTTCCAGATCAGCTCGTAGAGGAACGTCGGGTGCACGCTCGCGATCACCTCACCGGTGGACCGGCCGGTCAGCGGCGCGAACTCCCCCGCCTCGTTGACGCGGTAGTAAATATCCAGCGCCCACGGCACATTGGTTTCGGCCCCATAGAGCTCCTGGTTGAAGTAATTGCCCAACCGGCCGATGCCTTGGGCAAGAATCACCGTCGGCGCAACTGCATCCGCAAGTGGCGCGAACGGAAGGCCCTTGCGGCGCATCATCACCCACACGCACAGGGTTCCCAGCGCGACTGCGCCGATGATGCCCAACCCACCCGAGGTGATGTCGAAGGCCTTCCACGGGTTCTTGCCCTCACCGAAGTACTTATCGTAATCCGTGATCACGTGGTAAAGGCGCCCGCCGATAATGCCGGTCGGGATAATTACAATTGCCGCGTCCCACACCGTTTCAGGGTTTCCACCGCGCGCCTTGTAGCGACGCAGGGAAATCAACAGCGCGACAACAATGCCCGCCATGATGCACAGCGCATAGGCACGAATCGGAATCGGTCCGAGCTGCCACACCCCCTGCGGCGGGGAAGGAATGTTTGCCAGAAGTGTTGTTTGCACGCCCAACAGTGTGCCAGTTTAATTCCGCGATGGACAGGCTGGGTGCTGTCCCGCGGCCGCCAAAGAGCGGGTTGCCTCGTACACATCGCCAGACGCCATCACAGCCTCCGCTGCCAACACGGCATCCGCACCACACGCGGCGGCGTCCATCAGGTCACGCGGAGTGGTCACACCACCCAGGCTGATCTTGATCACTTCGGTGGGAAGCCCCGGCGCGATATCCGCAAAGGCGTTGCGGTTGAGGTCGTTGGTGTCAAAGGTCCAGGAGTTCACCGCGATCACACTCACGCCGGCCTTAAGGGCCCGATCCGCCTCCGCTGGCGTGCGCACCTCGGCCACACCGACCATGCCCAGCGATTCCACTCGGTCCAGCAGTGCCTCCAGGCGCGGCTGTTCGAGGATGCCTACCTGCAGCGGGAGCATGTCGGCGCCGTAGCAGCGGGCCTCGTGGATCTGGTACGGGTCGACGATGACATCGCGACACACCATCGGCAGGCTTACGGCTGCGCGGGCGTTGGCCAGATCTGCCAGGGAGCCGTCGAAACGCAGCCGCTCTGTCTGGCAAGCGATGAGGTGGGCGCCACCGCGCTCGATGTCTTGGGCAACCGACTCGATCGAGCGTCTGCCTACCGCGGTTGGGCCAAAAACTGGCGAGTTGCGTTTGATCTCCACGATGACCCCGCAGCCGTGGCGCAAAAGTGCTGCTTTAGCATCGCGGGTTGGGGGCATGTCGCGCGAGCGGGCCTTGATTTCCTGGAACGGCACGACCGCTTCGCGTTTTTCGACATCACGGAGCACACCAGCGACAACGTTTGATACTGCGCTCGGTGCCGACATGCGCCTACCTCCAGGTGATACGGCCTATAGCGCTATAGGTTAGCGGTTGCCCTGCGTAGGACGAAAATCCTCGTCACCAGTTTCGGTCGGGTCGATATCCGCGTCGAGCGCATCCCACATCACGCGTCCGGAATCCGGCTCCTCTTTCAGGTCGTGACGGATGGTTTCTTTGCGCACAGCTTCCTTCTCGTATTTGTGTTGCTTCGGCGCATCCTCGCCAGGCTTGACGACGAGCATCGCACCGCCAATCACCCCCAGCACACATCCCACGATCGTGAGTACTGGGCCTACCACAGCAACGTCGGCGGCGGTGATCTCCGCCCAGTTCGCAATAGCAGCGGAGGACGTATCCGTGGCTGCCTGTTCCGCCCCTGCCGTCAAGATGGCGTGGATACGCTCATGGTCAGCACCACGCGCCAGAAGCGCTGCTGCTGGGATGACAGCAGCAGCGGCGGCGAGCGCGCAAATTCCGCCAACGACACGACGACCGACCTTGCGCAACGCAAACGCGGCAATCGCACCGGCGAGCAGCAGCACCGCCACTGCGGTGATCTCGGTGGACCACTCCGCGCCGGTGATGGTTGCTACACCTTCGCCGGAGAGGTCGTCGTTGTACTTCGCGGTCACCCAGTCCATGCGGGAAAAGCCCCACATCACCGCACCCGCCACACCGAGCAGCAGTGCACCGGTTTTGTTCTTCTTCATCTGAAGCGTCCTTCCGCTACTTTGCAACCATCTGGATCGCATCGAGCACAGTACGATGCGCATGCGGTGTACCGATAACCACACCGGCGGTGGTCGAAGTCCATTCCGAACCATCAAACGCGCTTGCGTTCGCCCCTGCACTGCGTGCCAACAACACACCAGCTGCGTTATCCCAGATGTGCGGGGAAAAACTGACCGCAGCCTGGTAGATCCCCTGCGCGACGAAGGCCAGGTCAACGCCGACCGATCCGCTGATGCGCGGCCGCAGGTGCGAATCCGTGAGTGCGCCTGCCAAGTCGAGACGGAACGATGCTGGGTATCGCTGCCTATCCGCCGAGGCCAACGAGCCAATCCCCACCTGCTCCGCAGCGGAAGTCAGCGCACCAACCGGTGGCAAGGCGTTGCCGTTGAGGTGCACGGGCTCGCCATCGACCGCGGTGAGGCGCATGTTCAGCAGCGGCGCATCGGTAATCGCTGCGACCGGTTTTCCACCAAGCAGCAGCGTGCACAGGATGGCGCAGTTCGGATTGCCGGACGAGTAGTTCGACGTACCGTCGATCGGGTCAACAACCCAGCACGCCTCCGGATCAAACGACCCGCCTTGTTCCTCGCCGTACACCGCAATGCCAGTCGTGTCCGTCAGACGCTTGCGCAACAGCTTCTCAATGATCAGATCAGCCTCTGTGGCAAAGTCGCCGGCCCCCTTGCGCAGTGCAGGAGCAGCCCCCACTTTGTCGACGAATACCTCACGCGCCTCATCAACCGCGCACAATGCAGCATCAAGCAGCTCCGCCGGCTTATGCATGAGACACCTCCGGCTGCAGCTGCTGCACCCAGTTGCCCAGCACGCTCACACCAACCTCACCGGACATGGCTGGGTCGAACGCCATCGCCCACAATGGCCCATTTTCTACAGCGGCAAGGATGCGCTCGCCGTTGATGTCTGCCCAAGACAGTTTCGGGTAGGCGATGAAGTCATCCTCTGCCAACGGGAACGACTTCACGGCTTGTGGCGCGTCGAAGAACACGTCTCCAACAATTCCGGCCAGCAGCTTCGAACCATCTGCCGCCACGACGGGGTACTCCCCCGCTTCAAATGCTGCCTCCACAACTTGGCCCGGCCACTCCCCAAGGCCTGGTGTGGTGCGGCTGCCGGTCACGGCGTCGTCGAAAAGCACGTGCATTCCAGTGCCGACCGCAAGCAGTGCCCTACCCCCTGCCAGACGCTGGCCTACGATGCGATCCCCTTTGATGCGCTTGATCGCCGCAGCAGCGTCTGCAAACGATGCCCCACCAGGCAGGACAAGACCGCTTGCCTGCACAGCCTTGTCGGGGTCAGTGGTGGCAAAAGCATCAGCACCTGCATTCACCAAAGCACTGACAAGGCTGGTGGTGGTCTCACTGCCGAGGTAATCAAGTACCGCGACTGTCGGGCTTGCCGGGGTGTTCGTCATGGTTGCGTAGTGTATCCGCTCCCCCGATTACTGGTTCTTCGGCTGCTTCTTATTCTTCGACGGATAACGACGCGGCGCCTGCACAGCCTTCAAACGAGCCGACAGATTGTTAACTTCCACCACACGGTGACGGCCCAACTGACGGTCAAGCAACGTGACAATCAGCCCAATCGCGATGACACTGGAGGCGATGCCAAACATCGGCGCGAACGCCATCGTGGCAATGAGCATGCCGTAGAAGGTAGAACCCAGGCCCGTCCCGCCGTCGAAAGCAATGTTCCAGATAGCAGAAGCTTCCGAGGTCTTCGAGCGCGGCAGGCGGTAGAACATCATGGTCAGTGCCTCGTTTTGCACCGCGCCGAAGCCTGCGCCGTAACACAGGGCGGCCAGCAGCATGGTCCAAACCGGTAGCTCAAGCGCCAAGATGGCTGCCATGAGCAACACGCCGAGTGCACAAAGGACCTGGCATGGGATGAGCACGGTGCCGGGCTGCCCACGACGGTCCATGATCTTGCCTGCCGTGTAGCGCGAGATCATCGACGCAAAGCTCATCACGCCGAGCATTACGCCGCCCATCGCGGCACCCGTGGCCGGGTCGAGATCACGCATGGAGACCGGCAAGAAGTTCGTGATCGCACCGTAAGCAGTGGTCACAAACATCAACGCGAGTGCCGGCACGAGCACCAGATGCCACATGGGCACATGGACCATGTTTGTGGTCTCTGGCTCGGGATCCGGTGGTGGAATAGCAGGGATCGCCGCACAGGCAATGAGCGAGATGCCACCGATCGATGCCGCGATAATATACACGGCGTCGTACCCGATCCTGTCCACCAGGGCTAAGCCCGATGGCAGCGCAATCATCTGAGCAAGGCCGACAACACCGCCGAAAATTCCCGTGGCACTGCCGAGCAGGCGCAGCGGTACCAGCTCCGCGATAATCGCCGCTTCAGCCACGGACAATGCACCGAAGCCGATGCCACGAATCGCACTAACCGTCAGCAGCGGCGCTGCATCCATGCCGATGATGTACCCCAACGCCGGGATACCCAGAAGCATTGAGGCCACTGCCATGATGATGCTGTAGCCGAACCTCCGCAGAGCCCACGGTGTACAAACTTGTGTGAGCACTGTTGCCAGCATGAACACACCAGTGGACAGCCCGGCAAGGGATGCAGACTGTCCGGCATCGATGACGGCTGTGGGCACTACCGGCAACAGAAGCGACCAGGCGGCGAAGGCGGATGCAACGGCGACGAGCACCGGGATCAAACCACGGGCCCGCCACACATTGGTTAGCGAATCAACCTCGTCGCGGGTAAGGGGCCGAACTCCGAACATCTCACATCACCTCCACCAACATCAGCACACCACCTAGGGCTGCCATAACTGCAAGAAGCGCGAGGACGGCAGTCACCGCTCTTGAGGAGCCGTTCTGATACGACGACCACACTCCACCGACGAGGATGCCTGCAAGGAGGAACAGCAAAAGAATGAAGAATGTGTTTCCGGCACCTGTCACTGGGCGAACCTCCTGCGTTATTGGCGCGTTCAAGCTGTGTACGCCGTCAGTGTAACGACGCAGTCCGATTCCGGCCGTTCGGGGCCTTACAGACGGCTGTCGTCATCCCCGCGTGGTTCACGCGCATAGGCGCGCAGGTTGCCGATCCAAAACACCAGACCAGCTGTCAGCGGCGCAACAGCCCACCCGACCCCCGGCGAAACCGGCGGGACAAGCGTGAAGCTCGATCCGGTTTCCAAGACATCGTGGGTAGGCCTGGGGTGCAGTTTGAGGCTCAACCAGTCACCAAACAAGTAGATCGAGATCGCGCCGAGTACGGCAACGGTCATGATCCACAGCATCCACCACACAGAACCGCCGACCCTGCCGCGGCGCACGCTGCGCCACCCCACGGCGCCAAGCACCACCCCGAGCAGGAGTGCCAGCAGCACAAACCACGCAAACCCTGTGAACTGTACATTCACAGGGCTTGCCACTTCGTCGACCCCGATACCGCCGTTTTCTGTGATCACGCCGACGTATGCGGGACGAAGACCACCCCAGGCGAAACCTCCAGCGATACCGAGGAGCAGGGCTAGCGCGAGCAGCCCTGCACCAGATCCCATCACTAGTTGCAGAACTTCCAGCGGCCGTCTTCCTTCTCGAAGATCATGACCTGGGTTTCTTCACCGTTTGCGTTCTTTGCAGTCAGGTTGGCAGACGCACGGTTACCGTCCACACGAACGTCGGAAATGCTGACCTCGGACTTCGGCAGCTCGAGCGCCTGGCCCTGCTGCTCAGCAAGGCGGCCCGCCTCTTCAACCTGCTCAAGGGTCAGACCCTGACGCTCCAGTTCCTCCATCATCGGGTCAGCGACTGCCTTACAGGAATTGTCCAAGATGGTGCGGGTCCAGTCAGCGAAAGAACCCGGGTTAAGCACAGCACGTGCAGTGTCTTCCATCTGCTTGCGGTCTTCGTCGGTACCTTCCTGTGCGCCCTCGAGCGGCTGGTTGGTGTTTTCCGGCATGCCGTTCTCAAACGGATTGGCAAGGGTCGGGGCCTCGCCCTGGTTGCCGCCCTCTTCCTTCGACTCCTTCTTCTTCGAAGTCGTGGCGGTTGCCTTCTTCTCGTCCTTCTTTGCGTCGTCCTTCTTTCCTTCGCTCTTATCGGCATTCTCGGACACCGTGGACTCGACAGCCGTATCGGCCGGAGCAGCCTCAGCAGCGGTGGACAGCCCTCCGGACTTGCCTTCGTCGGAGGATCCGCATGCCGAAAGCGGAAGTACGAGCATTGCTGCAGCTACGCATGCTGCCATGCCGGACGTAGTGTTCATTTTCATCTTTGACTACCTTCCTAGTTTCACCCCATCCGTTCGCTGGACGCGGGCAACCGTCTTGGGCGTGGATTGGCGCCACGACGGGACGTTCGTCCCAAAGAGTACCAACGCAACGCTTACCTGACGGTTGAACGTCCGTACTATTGTTCTGAATGGTTCCTGTGAAGTCACGTAAACCCATGTTTCGGCCACTTCGGTCTAGGGTGGTGTGTCATGCAATTGTCTCGCGAGCGCATCACGCAGGCGGCGCTTGAGCTGCTGTCTGGGTACGGTTTGGCTGATGTTTCCATGCGGCGTGTGGCGTCGTCGCTGGGCGTCGCCCCCGGCGCGTTGTACTGGCATATCGCCAACAAGCAGGAGTTGCTCGCGTCGTTGGCGGAGCATATTGTGCGCCCTCTCATGAGCGATCCAGTTGCCGACCCAGCTGAGCTAAGTCGCGCGCTGCGGGAAGCGGTGCTCGGCATCCGCGATGGCGCAGAGGTGCTTGTGGCTGCAGTGAGTCAGCCGGACGCTGAGGTTCGCGCCCAGTTGTCGGAATTGTTTATTGCGTCGGTGCGTGAGTATTCGGGTGAGGGGTCGTCGTCAAGCGAGATGCGTGCTGTGGCTCTCGGCCTGTTGCATTTGACGCTTGGGGATGCCGCCGTGCACCAAGCAAGCACACAACTTGCGGAAGCGACCGGCAGTGTTTCGGACACGTACGAAGACGATTCTGCGCAGATGCATGCTGCGGCCGTGAAGTTTTTGCTGGACGGTTTGGCGCTGCATTCGTAGCCCGGGCAGTGTCGAGCGGGTGCACTATGCTCGGGCAGCATGACTGAGACGACGCATCCGGATCTGCAGCAGCAAGTCTGGCCTGGCTCCGCACATCCGCTGGGCTCGACGTTTGATGGGGCGGGGACGAACTTTGCACTGTTTTCGGGGGTTGCTGATGCAGTTGAGCTTTGTCTTATCGACGACACCGGCGCCGAAACGCGTATCTCCCTCGACGAGGTGGATAACCATGTCTGGCACGCTTACCTGCCCGGTGTTGGCCCAGGTCAGCGTTATGGCTACCGCGTGCACGGGCCGTGGGACCCGGCCGACGGCAAGCGTTGCGATCCCAGCAAGCTGCTCGTGGACCCGTACGCGCGCGCCTTTGATGGGGAGTTTGATCAGCATTCCTCGCTGTTTTCCTACGACGTCAACGCAGTAGAACCTGGTACCGGTCGCAATGAAGAAGACTCGCTCAGCCACACGATGTTGTCGGTGGTGATCAACCCGTTCTTCGACTGGGGCGACGACCGCGCGCCGAAGATCCCTGATGAGGAGATGGTGATCTACGAGTGCCATGTCAAGGGCATGACACAGACCCACCCGGGCATTCCTGAGCAGTTGCGCGGCACGTACGCCGGGATGGCGCATCCGGTGATGGTCGATTACCTCACTGACCTTGGTGTGACGTCGATTGAATTGCTGCCGGTGCACCAATTTTTGCAAGACGACCGCCTACTCAAACTCGGGTTGCGCAACTACTGGGGCTACAACACGTTCGGTTTCTTCGCCCCGGAGCACAGCTACGCCTCCTCCTCTGCCCCTGGCGATGCCGTGGCCGAGTTCAAACAGATGGTGCGCGCCTACCACGAGGCCGGCATCGAGGTGATCCTGGATGTGGTATACAACCACACCGCGGAGGGCAACCACATGGGCCCGACAATTGCGTTTCGTGGCATTGATAACGAGGCGTATTACAGGCTTGTCGACGACAACCGGTTCCTCTATATGGACTACACCGGCACCGGAAACTCACTGAACGTGCGCTACCCGCACTCCCTGCAGTTGATTATGGATTCGCTGCGCTACTGGGTCACCGAGATGCACGTCGACGGGTTCCGCTTCGACCTCGCCTCGACCCTCGCGCGCGAGTTTTCAGACGTGGACCGTCTGGCCACCTTCTTCGACTTGGTTCAACAGGACCCGGTGGTGAGCCAGGTCAAACTCATCGCCGAGCCGTGGGATGTGGGCGAAGGCGGCTACCAGGTCGGTAACTTCCCTGCCCTGTGGAGCGAGTGGAACGGCAAGTACCGCGACACCATGCGTGACTTTTGGCGCGGCGAGGACTCCACCCTCGGCGAGTTCGCCTCGCGCCTCACCGGCTCGTCGGACCTGTACCAGCACAACGGGCGTCGCCCCACCGCGTCGATCAACTTCATTACCGCCCACGACGGGTTCACCCTGAATGACCTGGTGTCCTACAACGACAAACACAATGAAGCCAACGGCGAAGATAGCCGCGACGGCGAGAACCACAACAGGTCCTGGAACTGCGGTGTGGAGGGCCACACGGACGACCCTGTGGTGCTCGACCTGCGAGCACGGCAACGCCGCAACTTCCTGACCACACTCTTGCTATCTCAGGGCACCCCGATGCTCGCTCACGGCGACGAGATCGCACGCACCCAGGGCGGTAACAACAACGTGTACTGCCAGGACAACGAGACGGCTTGGATGGACTGGTCCAACCTTGAAAGCGCAGCAGACCTGCACGAATTCACGCGTCGGCTCATCGCTTTGCGCCGAGATCATCCGGTGTTTCGCCGCCGCAGGTTCCTCGAGGGCGGTGCGCTTGGCGACGACGAACACGGCCGAGAGATCGCTTGGCTCACCCCCGACTGCCGTCTCATGACACAAGACGATTGGAACGCCGCCTTCGGCCGTGCACTTATGGTTCACCTCGATGGCGAAGCCATCGCCGAGCCCGATAGTCGAGGACAGCGCATCGTGGACGACTCCTTCCTCCTGATGTTCAACGCCCACTATGAGGACATCGACTTCACAGTCCCCGGCGCGAGGTTTGGTGACGAGTGGGAGATCGTCGTCGATACGACTGGCCCCCTCGGCTACCGTGAAGGCGCACAGCCCATCGGTCCGGATTCGACTGTCACCGTCGGCGAGCGCTCGACCGTGGTGCTGCGCCGTACGCAACCGCCCGCTGGAGCGGGCCGAAAGGAAGGCAACGCCTAAATGATTTCCGCTCATGGTGCAACGTTGACTGTGACCAACGACGCCCTCACCGTGACCCCAACTGCCCTCCTCGCCTCGCTGCGCGGCGACTCCTCGGACCGCACCGTCAGTATTGCGGATATCACCGGCGTGGATATCACCGAAGGTGACGCATGGTCGCCGACCAAAGTGGATGTTGCCACCACCGGTGCTCCGCTGACCGTCTGGTTCGCACCGGGAGACGTCGATGGCGCAAAGAAGTTGCGCACGCTTCTCGACGACGCCAAGCACGGCAAGGCCCCCACCACCGCTACCGCCGACGGCGGAGCAGGCATTCCTGGCTTCTCCTTCGTCGGTTTCGATGTGGAAACCGCGAACCGTCGCTGGGGCTCGATCTGTCAGATCGGGTTGGTCAAGATTGTCGACGGCGAAGAGGTCGAGCGAAAGTCTTGGTTATGTAAGCCGCCTGCCGGTTTAGACGAGTTCGAATCCGGCAACGTTGCTATCCACGGCATTTCTGCCCAGGACGTCGCGGGTGCCCCAGACGTGTGCGATTGCATCGCAGAGATGGTCGCGTTCGTTGGTGATCTGCCACTTGTCGCACACAACGCACAGTTTGATGCCTCGGCGCTTCGCGATGCCTGCTTGGCGTCGTCCACCGATATTCCCAAGATGCTGTTCGCGTGCACGTTGGCACAGGCCCGCGCTACCAAGCTGGATGTGGCAAACCACAAGCTTCCAACCCTTGCGCAGCACTTCGGCGTTTCCTTGGACAACCACCACGATGCCTGCGAAGATGCCGCTGCGTGCGCCGGTGTGATGGTTGGTCTCGCCCGGGAGGCCGGCCACACTGGCAGCCTGATGAGCTTCATCCACGACACCGGGTTCACGCTCGGATCGATCGACGACGCCCGCGTCACCCCTGTCCTCCGCGACCGCTCCGGTGCCGGCCGCGCGGTGCAGGCGAAGCAGGTCGCCGAAGGTGGTGTCGCTGCTGCCGTTGCCGCCACCGCCGAGCCACGTGGTTCCAACCAGGCCGGGCCGGTGAAGAAGGAGCGCAAACCCGCTCCGTGGCAGTCGGTGGCCACCCCGGACACCGTGCCGGAGCCAGATGCTCAAGCCGACCCGAACGCTCCTCTGTACGGCGAGCACGTCACCTTAACCGGTGAGTTCGAACCGCACGATAAGGGCGAGTTGTGGGACGCGATTGCGAAGCAGGGCGCGCAGGTGGGCAAGAACGTCACCAAGAAAACGACCATCCTGGTTGTCGGCGAATGGTCGAGTGTGACCTCGAAGGAGAAACGAGCCCGCGAACTGCAGGAAAAGGGCCAGGACATTCAGATTTGGCAGGCCCCGAAACTCCTCGAGGTACTCGGTCTGTAAAAAGTTTTGGTTCGGATGGAACCGGGGCGGTGTTGGCTACGTCTAACTGAGTATGTACGTAGTAGAAACACTTCCCCGCCCTGTCCACCAAGATGCTATTGAATTGCGGCTGGCGCGGCGTGACGACGTCGCGCCATCGTCGTCATCACGTTCCTGGCTCACGCCTGGCTTTTCGGCCTCGACCGCGTTTATCAACCTTGCACCGCGCCTGGTGTGTGTCTTTACCGTCGACGACGGTCCGGCGCTGACCCACCAACAAATCGGTGAGCTCACGCCGAGCATGAACCAGCTCTGGAATGGTGCCGCTGACCGGTTGGCGAAGCGGGCGCTCGTCGACACGGGCGTCGAGTTTTTGGTGCGCAATCCCGCTGCCGCGCTGGAGCAGACCGGCCTTCCGCCCGGTTTAGAGGTAGGTGGACACGGTGTGCCACCCACCGCGTGGCTCGCTCACCCGAAAACGTTTACGGTGATGCACCGCCATTTCCAGACGGTGCTCGACCCCCACCACGAGCTGGTCTACGCCACCCGCGACGACCAGGAACTGTTTATCTTCGACGCACCGCTGCATCACGTCCGCGACATCCTGGGGCGCGGCGCGCTGATGACATACTCGGTCGGCTTCCCGCTAATGCACGATCCGCCAGTTTCCGGGTAAGCTCACCCGCCGACATGAGCACTTCAAAACAACCGGCCAAGCGAAACAAGGAAGCTGACGACACAATCGCACGTCTCGGCTCCACCTACTTCGCTTGGGTAAACGCACACGAGGACGCGGCGATGACCTTCCGCCACGCCCTCCATGAACTCATGCGCGATGCCGGCGTGAATTTCGACCGCGTAGATGCACGAGTAAAGTCCTGGACCTCGTTGAAGGAAAAAGCCCGCAAAACTCGCGACGGTGAGTTGCTCTATCCCGACCCGTGGCACGACATCAAAGACATCATCGGCGCCCGAATCACCGTGCTGCACTCGACCGAGATCCCTGCAGTGCAGCGCCTGCTCGCCGACGAGTTTGAGGTGTTGCGCAGCGTGGACAAAGCCGAAGAAACCCGAGTCGCCGGCAACTTCGGCTACGGCTCGCACCACCTTGTCGTCCGTGTTGAGGAGCAATCCGAGGGCCTTGAGGAGTTCGTCGGCCAAGTCTTCGAGGTGCAGATTCGTACAGTGCTGCAGCATGCGTGGGCGGAGTTTGAGCACGACATCAGGTACAAACGCTCAGCGGAAAAACTCGACCCGCAGGTGGACCGCGCGTTCACCCTCGCCGCGGGACTTATCGAGCTAGCCGATCAGCAGTTTGACCAAATTTCAACCTTGGCAGACCCGCAGGAAAAGGTGCACACCGACGTGGACACCGAAATCTCGCCTGAGACACTGCCGGGCATTCTGACCGTGTTGCTTGGCAGCCAGTTTCCGCTCTCACGCGCGGGCGACTACCGCTTCCTCACCGAGTTGCTGCGTGCCCACGGCATTGAGCTTGTCTCGGACGTTGCGGACCTGACCAACCCGGCAGACATCGAGGCTGTCTCCAACTCGATGAACTACTCATTCGTCCCGGGGCAAGTGCGCATTATCGACGATCTGCTGCTCAACCGGTTCGGCACCGAACACATCGAGAAAACCTGGGATTCGGGAAACCGCCCAGAGGTGCGCCGCAAGCGTCTGAACGGCCGTCTAGCCCGGCTGCGCAGCAGCATCGATTAGCTGCGTTTAGTTACGCCGCCCCATGAGGCGGTCGATTTCGCGGCGTTCCTTCTTCGTGGGGCGCCCAGTTCCGCGATCGCGCACAGGAGGTGCCGCGAAGAGTTCACGCGGTAGTGGTGGCGGACTGTGGTCGATGTAGCAGGTGCGCGCCACCGGGGCGCCAACGCGCTTCGACACCGTCGCCGTAACCTCGAGAATGTACTCGTGGTGGTTCTTCCATACCCGCACCGTGTCTCCCGGCACGACCTGGACGGCAGGTTTGACTGCCTTGCCACCGATCTTGACGTGCCCAGCACGAACGGCTTCGGCGGCCTGGCTGCGTGTTTTGAAGATCCGCACGGCCCACAGCCAGGCGTCGATACGGACGGCTTTGCCTGACGGTTCGATCAAGGCGCTAGTAACGGTCCTGGTGATTGACGATCTTTTGGACCTTGTTCCAATTCACAACACCACCCGCAACTCCGATGACGAGCCCAAGCACCAGGATCGTCCAGGACTGCATCAGCAGACCGAACGCGATGCCGCCGGCGAGGCCGCCACCGGCCCACACCAGCGCGTCGCGCGAGTATTTGCGCACGGCGGCTTTTCGTTGGTCGATCGGGTTGTTTGGGCGCGGCTGCATAGTCATGGCATGCAATTCTAGCGCGAAGTAGACAACTCGACCCACCGTGGTCCGAGCGTTTTGCTTTCTGCTTGGCCTTGGGTGGCGGCGGCGAGGAGGTCGTCGATACGCTCACGCTCCCCCGGTTCGAACGCGAGCGTGTACGTGGCGGCAGCTCCGTATTCGACGTCTACGACTTCCACCCCAGCGTTGCGTAGTTCTGCTTCGATTCGGCCGGCTTCAGCATGCGGAAGGTCCACGGCAACTTGCTCACGCATGGCGCGTGTGGTGGTGACAACGCTCGGCAGTGTTTCAGACACCGCGTTCGTGTACGCACTCACGAGCCCACCCGTGCCAAGCTTGATGCCACCGAAGTAGCGAATAACCACGGCGACAATGTCGGACATGCCTGATCCTTTGAGCACCTCAAGCATCGGCTTTCCTGCCGTGCCGGAGGGCTCGCCGTCGTCGGAGGAACGCTCGATTGGCTGTGCGTCGTCGACATGAACGATGAACGCCGAACAATGGTGGCGCGCATCCGGGTACGCCTCACGCGCAGCATGGATGACCTCGCGCGCTTCCTCCTCAGTGGTGGCGCGCGTCACCCAGGTAATAAACCGCGAACGCTTGATCTCAAGTTCGTGGATGGCTGTCTCCCCAGCCTTGGGTCGGACGTAGGAAGTAACCATTTAACCTGCAACGATGAAGTCGTACTCCGGCGTGCCGGGCTCCAAACGTCGGCAGCCGATCGGCGATCCGTCCATGCGCTCCAGAAGCGGGGCAAGGTCGTCCGCATGCGCCAATTCAATACCGACGAGCGCGGCACCGGTTTCGCGGTTGTTCTTCTTCAGGTACTCAAACAAGACGATGTCGTCTTCCTCACCCAGGATCTCCCGCAGGAACATGCGAAGCTGTCCTGGCTCTTGGGGGAAGTTGACCAGGAAGTAGTGACGCAGCCCGCGGTGGACCAAGGAGCGCTCCATTACCTCCGCGTAGCGCAGCACATCGTTGTTGCCCCCAGAGATGATGCAGACGACGGTCGAGCCTGGCTTAATCGTCGTTTGTGCAAGGCCCGCAACCGACAGCGCACCCGCGGGCTCAGCGATGATGCCTTCGTTTTGATACAGCGAGAGCATCTCCGTGCACACTGCCCCTTCGTCGCAAGAAAACACCTCAGCACGATCTTTGTGTGCTTGGAACACCTGCCAGGGAGTGTCACCGATCCGCTTCACCGCCGCACCGTCTACGAATGGGTCGATAGATTCCAGCGTCACCGGCTCGCCCGCCTCAATCGCAGCGCGTAACGACGACGCCCCCACCGGCTCAACACCAACCACCCTCGTCGACGGCGACATGTCCGCCACATACGACATCACGCCTGCCATCAGGCCACCGCCACCGACCGGCACAAGAACAGTGTCGAGCTGCTTGCCCATACTGGACAACTGCGCGACGATCTCGGCCGCGACGGTGCCTTGCCCGACCACGGTATTGCGCGAGTCGAACGGCTCAATCACCGTCGCTCCCCGTGCCGCAGCGTCTTCGCGCGCAGCCTGGGCAGCCTCGTCAAACGTGTTGCCCGTAACGACGAGCTCAATCGCATCACCGCCGTGCACCAAAATGCGGTCACGCTTCTGCTTCGGGGTGGGTTTCGGGACAAAGATCTTGCCCTGAATCCCAAGCGCACGGCACGCGTACGCCACGCCCTGGGCGTGATTGCCTGCCGACGCCGCCACTACGCCAGCCTCCCGCTCCTCCGGGGTCAGCTGCGAAATACCAAAGTAAGCCCCGCGAATCTTGTACGAACGCACATCCTGCAGGTCTTCACGCTTGAGATAAATCTCAGCACCGTACTGCTGAGACAGCCGCGGGCAGTACTGCAGCGGCGACGGAGTAATGACAGAAGAAATCCTTCCCTGCGCGAACTGGATATCGGCGGCATGGACCTCTTGGAATGTGTCAGATGGGCGCATGGTCGATCAGTGTACGCGCGACGAGCTTTCAGTTTGTTCAAACCTCGATTTACCCCGCTTCCACAGAACTTAGACATATAGATGATTTGGGGTACACTGCTCGCCGTGACCAAACCCCTGACTTCCAGGTGTTGGCCAATCCGATGCGGGGAACACTGAAAACATTGCCTATATCACTATGTTTTCTTCTGGGAACCTGCTAGGTTCTTCCGAGTGATCTGTCGAGCGCACGGTCGACAGCGACAAACCCCCTAAATTTCCATAGGAGTTTTTCATAATGAAGCGCATTTCTTCTGCAATGGTCGCTGCCGCGACCGCGCTGACCCTGGCTGTTACCCCGGCTTACGCTGAGGACGCCGAAAACACCGGCAACGGGGCCATCGACACCAACACCACCGCTCCGGTTGACCAGCCCGAGGACAACAAGGGCGAGACCGACAAGCCGGGCGAGGGCGAAACCGACAAGCCGGGCAAGGGCGAGGACAACAAGGACGAGACCAACAACCCGCCGGCTCCCCAGAAGCAGACTTCCGGTTCCTCCCAGGGCCACATCATCGGCGCAGTGTCTGGCACCCTCGCTGCGGTTCTGACCACCGGTCTGATCGTGTTCTCTGACCCGCGTGGCATCAACAAGATCATCGACGCACTGAACCGCGAGTTCCACCTGGGCATCCCGCACGTCCACGTGCCGCAGGTCCAGCTCCCGAAGCTCCCGTTCTAAACCTCCACCCCAGCTAGGAATATTCAAGCATGAAGCTCCGCACTCTGTTGGTTTCCGCAGCCGGTGCCGCCGTCGCCGCTGGCGCTCTTGGCACTTCAGCTCTCGCTGCAGAGACCACCACATCCGAACCCACTTCGGCAACTACCACCGCCACCTCGGAACCGGCACCGACGACGACCACTGAGGCGCCGGCGGAACCGACACCTTCCGAGGGCACGGAGGAAACCACCACCTCGACGACGACTACTGAGACGTCGGAGGAAACTACCACCAACCAGTCGACCGAAACCACGACGAAGGAAACCACGACCGCTCCTACGCCGACGAAGGTGACCGCTGAGCCTTCGGCAACGCTGGCTCCGCACGGAAGCATCGGCCCTGCCGATAATGAGGAAGAAATCCTGAAAGCAATCACGACTATCAGCGTGATTGTTACGACGCTTGGTGCTGCAATCGGCAGCCTGGTTGTCTTCATCAACTCGATCCCTGGTGGTCGCGAGGCGCTGCGTAAGTTCTTCAAGTAAGACACGCGCTTCATCTCCTCATGCCCGCTGTGCAATATGCCAGCGGGCATTTAGCTGCGCCGACTATGCAGCGGCATAGTCCGCCCTCTCCCAGCATCCCGGCTCCCAAGGCGTCACCCGACAAGCTCGCGGCGCGGTACGCCCGCAGAGAATCACCGAAGCCGACTATGCAGCGGCATAGTCACCACCGCACGAGCCCCAAACGCGCACACTATGCAGCGGCATAGTTTCTCCTAGCCGAGCATCCCAGCTCCCAAGGCGTCACCCGACAAGCTCGCGGCGCGGTACGCCCGCAGAGAATCACCGAAGCCGACTATGCAGCGGCATAGTCACCACCGCACGAGCCCCAAACGCGCACACTATGCAGCGGCATAGTTTCCCCTAGCCCAAGATCCCCGCACCCAGGGTTGCCTTGAGATCACCCATCAGGCTCGCAGAACGGTGCACTCGCAGATGGTCGCCGAGGATCATCAGTTGACTGTGTTCGCCGTTGACCAGGTTGAGATAGACGTCTGAGTCGCCTGGGTTGTTCGACAGCACTCCCTTGAGTTTCGAAATGTTGTCGATGGTGCACTGGTCCGTCCGCAGCGTTAGACGGAGCGGCAGGCCAGCACCGTTGCCGGGGCCAAGTTCGGGGACTTTGACGTCGTCGCCAAACAAGCTCATACGCTCGTCGCGAATTGAGACATGTGCTCTGACCAAAATGATGTTGTCCTCCACAATTTGCGGAGCGACGAGCGCGTACACCTTGTTGAAGAGCAGCACATCCACCTGCGCGCCGTGGTGATCCTCGATGGTCACAATCGCCCAGGGGGAACCGTCCTTCTTAGAGAAGCGTCGGTCCACAGTCGAAATCAACCCACCGATGGTGACCTCTGCGCCGTTGCGTAGTTCACCGGACAGGATGGTGGTGAGCTGCGTATCGGTCTGTGCATCGATGGCTTCCTCGTACCCATCAAGCGGGTGCCCGGACACGTATAGGCCAAGCATTTCGCGCTCGAGGGCGAGTTTGTGCTTACGGTCCCATTCGTCTTCAGGTACTTCGATGGCAAACGCAGAGTTCGCGGAACCGTCCTCGCCGCCAAGGCCCGCGAAGAGGTCGAATTGGCCCTTGTCAGCGGCCTTCTTCGTCGCCAAGACTGAGTCCACCGCGTCTTCCTGGATCAGCATCAAGCCTTTACGCGGGTGACCCAAAGAATCGAACGCGCCTGCCTTGATCAGCGATTCCGTGATGCGCTTGTTGCACGGAAGGAGATCGATCTTGTCCAGGTAGTCAGAGAAGCTGGTGAAGTGCCCCTTGGACTTGCGGGTCTCTTTGATGGACTCCACCACTTCCGCACCGACGTTTCGCACAGCCGCAAGTCCGTAACGGATGTCTTTGCCGACAGCCATGAAGTTCTCTTCAGACTCGTTAATATCTGGCTGCAACACGCTAATGCCCAAGTGGCGGCAATCCGCCAGGTAAATCGCGGACTTGTCCTTCTTATCACCAACAGAGGTCAGCAGCGCGGCCATGTACTCAGCGGCGTAATTCGCCTTCATGTAGGCAGTCCAGTACGACACCAACGCATAGCCTGCGGCGTGAGACTTGTTAAACGCGTACGACGCGAACGGCTCAATGGTTCCCCACAGTGCATCGACGGCTTCCTTGGAGTAGCCGTTTTCAAACATGCCGGCAGAAAACGTCTCGTACTCCTTCGCCAGCACCTCCGGCTTCTTCTTACCCATGGCCTTACGGAAGCCGTCTGCCTGACCAGCCGTGTAGTTGGCTACCTTCTGCGAGATGTTCATGATCTGCTCTTGGTAGACGATCAGGCCGTAGGTTTCGTCGAGAATCTCGCGCAGCGGCTCCTCAAGCTCCGGGTGAATCGGAGTGATCGGCTTGCGCCCATTCTTGCGGTCGGCGTAGTCCCAGTGAGCGTTCACACCCATCGGGCCCGGACGGTACAGAGCGAGCGAGGCGACAATATCGTTAAAGCCCGTCGGCTTCATACGCTTGAGAAGCTCCTGCATACCTCCGGAGTCGAGCTGGAACACACCAAGGGTGTCGCCACGAGACAGCAACTCGTACACTGCCTCGTCGTCGGTGTCCAAGGCTTCAAGGTCGATGGTCTCGCCGCGGTTCTTCTCCACGTTCTCCAGCGCGTCGCCAAGCACTGTCAGGTTGCGCAACCCCAGGAAGTCCATCTTCAGCAGGCCAATGGCCTCGCACGCCGGATAGTCCCAACCGGTAATGATCGCACCGTCGGCAGGACGCTTCCACATCGGAATGTGGTCCATCAGCGGCACAGACGCCATAATCACAGCACACGCGTGTACGCCTGCTTGGCGCACAACGCCTTCAAGTCCACGGGCGGTTTCATAGATCTTGGCCACATCCGGATCTGTCTCGATCAGCGAGCGAACCTCAGCCGCTTCCGCGTAGCGCTCGTGCTCCGGATCGGTGATGCCGGACAGTGGAATATCCTTCGCCATAATTGCTGGTGGCAAGGCACCGTTGATGCGGTCGGCCATCTGGAAGCCCGGCTGGCCGAAGTTCACCTTCGCCGAGTCCTTAATCGCCTGCTTCGTCTTCACTGTGCCGAAGGTGATCACCTGGGCGATCTTGTCCTCACCCCAACGCTCGGCGGCGTAGGTGATCATTTCTCCGCGGCGGCGATCGTCGAAGTCGATATCGATATCCGGTGCGGACGGACGCTCCGGGTTGAGGAATCGCTCGAAGAGCAGGCCGTGCTCCATCGGGTCAATATTTGTAATGGTCAACGCATACGCAACCAACGAACCAGCGGCGGAACCACGACCGGGACCAACGCGAATGCCGATCTCGCGGGCGTGCTTAATCAGCTCCGCAACGATCAGGAAGTAGGAGGGGTAGCCCTTCATGTCGATGACGTCGATCTCGTAATTCGCACGCTCGGTGTATTCCTGCGGAACCTCTCCCCCGTTGAAACGCTCCGACAGTCCGCGGCGAACCTCCTCACGCAGCCACGTCGTCGGAGTGTGTCCCTCCGGAACGTCCGCGATCGGCATGCGATCGTGCGGGTGTTCCTCCCACAACTCGCTGTAGTCGCCGACACGCTCCGCGATCCACAGGGTGTTGTCGCACCCGTCAGGCACGGTGGAGTCCCACAACTCACGCATCTGTTCGGCAGTCTTGATGTAGTAGCCGGAGCCATCAAACTTGAAGCGGTCCGGATCCAGCAGCGTCTTGCCTGTCTGGACACACAGCATTGCCTCGTGCGCGGGCGCCTGGGATTCGAGGACGTAGTGGCAGTCGTTGGTCACCAGCGGCGGCAGTTCAAGCATCTCTCCGATGCGCAACAGGTCGTCGCGCACGCGGCGTTCGATGTGCAACCCGTGGTCCATCAGTTCAAGGAAGTAGTTGTCCTTGCCGTAGATGTCCTGCCACATCGCCGCAGCCTCCAACGCGGCGTCAAACTGGCCTAGACGCAGGCGAGTTTGCACGTCACCGGACGGGCAGCCAGTGGTCGCGATAATGCCGTCAGCATGCTCGGCGATAAGTTCCGCATCCATGCGAGGCCACTTGCCCAACTGTCCCTCGTACGACGCAAGGGAGCTCAGCTTGAACAGGTTGCGCAGACCCGTCGCGTTCTCGGCGAGCATGGTCTGGTGGAGATATGCGCCGGACGCGGAGACATCGTCACGCTTTTGATCCGGCGTACCCCACAGCACACGCTTCTTATTAAAACGAGAGTCCGGTGCCATGTAAGACTCAATGCCGATGATCGGCTTCACACCAGCATCGACCATGCGACGGTAAAACGCATTGGAGCCGAACATGTTGCCGTGGTCGGTCATGCCGACTGCTGGCATGCCCTGGCGGGACACCTCCTCAGCCAGCAAGTCCACCTTTGCCATGCCGTCCAACATGGAGAACTCGGTGTGGTTATGAAGATGAACGAAGGAGGATTTTTTGGCCATGCGGCTCATCTTAGACGGCTACGCAAGTCCGAATTATTCGTAGCGCAGCGCGTCGATGGGCTGCATCTTCGCGGCCTTCGACGCAGGGTATGCGCCGAAGAACACACCGGTCGCCAGCGAGAACAGCAGCGCGAACACCACGGCTCCGATCGGCGGCCATGTCATTTCCAAAAGCGCCGAGCTGGCGATCATGCCGACAGCGCCACCTAGGATGACGCCAATGACGCCGCCGATGAGGCACACCAGCATCGCCTCGACGATGAACTGGACACGAATATCATTGTGGGTTGCGCCGAGCGCTTTACGCACGCCGATTTCGCGGGTGCGTTCAGTAACCGTGATCAGCATGATGTTCATCACGCCGATACCGCCGACGAGGAGCGAGATGCCGCC
Source organism: Corynebacterium sp. HMSC11D10 (assembly GCF_001806995.1). Lineage (NCBI taxonomy): Bacteria > Bacillati > Actinomycetota > Actinomycetes > Mycobacteriales > Corynebacteriaceae > Corynebacterium > Corynebacterium sp. HMSC11D10. The sequence continues at coordinate 104,981 of NZ_KV787039.1, read as the reverse complement.
GATTGCGGAGAGCACGGTCGACAGGGTGCGGAAGATCGTCGTCAAGCCTTCGAGGCTCGCTGAGATATCGAACACCTCGGCCTCGTAGTTGTCGTTACCGGCGTACATGCGATCCAGGTACGTTTGCAGGTCTGCGCGGAACACTTCCGGGTCCTCATCCACAGCAGCACGCACGCTAAACGACGACACCCAGTCCGCCTCCAAGCCAACCCTGCCCGCGGCCGTGACCGGAATGTAGGCGTCCGCAAACGCGGTTTCCCCGAACATGGGCTGGCTCTCCGATTTTTCCAGCACACCGATGATGGTGAACACCGCCGGCTTGCCGTCGATGATGAGGTCGAAGCGGGAGCCGAGCGCCTTGCTCGGATCGTTGTCGAACAACGCCTCGACCAGCTCTGGCGATACAACGGCAACGGGGCGACGACTATCAATGATGTCTTGATCCAACCCGCGACCGTACTGAACCTTCAGGCCACGCATGTCGAGCGAGCTCGCAAGCGACGGATAGATCGACACACTTGAAGTGTTGTCCCCGACCTGTGCGTCACCACCACCGGAAAGCTCCAGATCGATGCCTTGCACGCGGTCGCCGAACGACGCTTGCAGCTCGTTGAGCTGATCAAACGTGACAGCATCGTTCTCGTTTGTCGGCGGGGCAAGATCAAACGCCGCAAACGGGTCCTCGGATTTCTCGCCTTCTTCCGCGCGTTCGTGCACCATCACCGGGTACGTGGTCGTGCCGGCGTCTTCCAGACCACCCATCACATCGTTCTCAAGGGCACGGCCCAACGTCATGATGATGATCACGGCCATGATGCCGATGATGATGCCCAAAAGCGTCAGCAGCGAGCGCAACTTGTTGGTATTCAGGCTGGACAGCGCCAACCGTAGCGATTCGCGAATATTCACCTAGTTCACCCCACCCGGCTGGCGCACACGAGCGATTTTTCCGTCCATCATTTCCACGATCCGGCCGGTTTCCTCAGCCAACTCCGGGTTGTGGGTAATAAACACGATGGCTTTGCCCAGTTCCTGGTTGAGTTCGTGGAACAGGTCCATGACCATGCGTCCGGTTTTGGAATCCAGGGCGCCCGTGGGCTCGTCGGCAAGCAGCAGCCCTGGGTCATTGGCCAGGCTGCGTGCGATTGCCACACGCTGCTTCTGGCCACCCGAAAGTTCGTTGGGGTTGTGGTGCAACCGATCCCCCATGCCCATGCGATCCAGCAGTTCGGCGGCGCGCTCCTCGCGCTCGCGCTTCGGCACACCGGCGTACATCATCGGCATGGCCACGTTCTGCAGCGCGTCGATGCGGCCAACGAGGTTGAAGTTCTGAAAAATGAATCCGATGTTTTGGCTGCGGTAATGCGCCAGTTCCTTGTCCTGCTTCGCGTACACAGGTTCGCCGTTGAAGGCATACGCACCTTCAGTCGGGCGGTCGAGCATGCCAATCAGGTTCATCAACGTCGATTTACCGCAGCCCGAAGGACCCACGATAGAAACAAATTCGCCCTGTTCAGCGTAGAAATCCACGCCGTGCAGTACGGTCAGTTCGCTCGGCTCGCCAACGTTGTACGTCTTCACGATCCGGCGCATGTCGATCAACCTGCCGGTGTTCTCCATGCGCGGCTGCGTATCGACGACTTCCTCCACCGGGACAGTTTCAACTACCGGTTCGTCTTCATCGGCTGGGTCTTCTTCGCCGTCGAGGAAGAACGGGTCGTGGGTGTCGGTCGTGTCGGTCAGGGTGTCGTCGTCAAGCGGACGCTTTTTCCTGCGAAACACTTACGGCTGCTCCTTCTCGCCGTCCTGCTTCTTCTTGCCTTCGCGAGCCTCGCGGACCTTCTCCGGGTCGAAGTTCGGGTCGTTGATCTCAACGGTCTCCCCGATACGCTCGCGGTACTCGTCCGGCCAGTTCACGACAATATCGCCAGCCTTGAGGTCGCCGCCCGTAATGGCAATGTCGACGTCGTTGGACGCACCGGTTTTCACGATGCGTTCCTCGACCTTGCCAGAGGTCGCATCTTCGCCCTCGGTTGCCATGACGAGAACCTTCTTCTTCCCGTCTTCCTCATACACGGCGTCGAGCGGGACGTTGAGCGCGTCCTTCGCCTCAGCGGTAATGATCTCCGCACGCGCGGTACCACCCAGCAGCAGACCTTCCTTGTCGCCGGTGATTTCGATCTCGACCGGGAACGTCACCTCGCTCGAATTTTGCGATCCGCCGCCGCCCATCGCCATGCCAGGAACCTCAGCAGAACCAGAACCGCTCGCGGCCGGCGCAATGCGCGTGACCTTGCCCTTGAACTGCTTCTTGCCAGTTGCGGTCGACGTGAAATCAACCCGGTCCCCGACCGAGATGTTTGGCACGTCCGACTCACGGACGTCTGCCCGGATGACCAGGGAGGAATCGTCGGCAATACTGAGCAATTTGCCTTGCGGGATGTCGCCTTCGTGCACGGAAACCTCGGTCACCAAACCCGCGATCGGGGCGTACACGGTGCCTTCACGGACTTGGTATTCGAGGGTGCCGTCGCCCTCGCCAAGCTGCGCCGACTCGGCCTGACGGGTAGCGGAGCTCACCTGCGCCTGCAACTGGTCACGTTCCTGCGCCGCCTGCGCACGTGCGGACTCAAGTTCCGCCTGAGCCTGCTGCAGCGCCGCCTGAGCCTCCTGCTTGCTCAACGAACCACCAGCGAGCTGCGCCGGAGCTTGCGGTGCCGGTTGTGCCGGCTGTGCCGGTGGTGCTGGAACACCCGGCTTTGCCGTCGCATTGCCAAGCGAAGAGATCTGACCCGCCATCTGCTCCACAGCCGCCATGCCGCGGTTGATCAAGCGCGGGCCACCCTCTGCAGCAACAGCTGCGTTATAAGCCGCCTGCGCCTGGTCGACCTGCGCTTGAGCAGCAGCAATCGCCGGGTGCGTCCCGTTATTGATGCTTGCCTGATACGCGTTCAACTGCTGCTGCGCCTGCTGCACGTTGGCCTGCGCATCAGCCTGCGCGTTCGCCTGCTGCTTTTGCTGGACCGCCAACTGGCGCTCCAGCTCCTCGGTATTCATGGCAACGAGGAACTGCTGCGCCTGGACCCTGTCGCCAGCCTTCACTGCAACATTCTTTACCTCAGACTGCACCGCCGAGGTGATGTTGACAGTGCGCACCGGCTCAATCTTGCCGGAGACGACAACACTGTCAGAGACGCCTTCCTGGGACACGACGGTGTAATCGCCGGGCTGCAGCCCGTCACCTTCGCCTTCGCCGTTGCCATCGCCACCGAATCCGCACGCGCCGAGCAGCAGTGCGGACGACGTGACAATTGCCAGGCTCACGCGTGTCAGCCGGCGACGTGCGGTCGAGTGATTGGTCTCGGAAGCCAAGGGGTCTCCTCCCGGTAGCAGGCATATAACTCCGCAAACTATACACGGCCCCCAGAGACGTTTCGGGTCAATGCAAACGCTCCCCACACAGCATCAGAAGGCAATACTTCCACGGCGAAAACAGCTGGCTGTTCGGCAACCGCGCGGAGTTCATCGCCTGAACCGTAAACGATCACTGCGTCAATTGGCTGCGTGGTTGCTTGCTGGAAGATTTCGTCACGTAGCTGCCCCGCAAGCGGTTCACCAACCGCGATAGGCGCTCCGCCGTTCGCGACCAGAGCACTCGCCCGGCGCGCCGGCGCAACCGTCACCGCAGCATCGTGAACAGATAATGCTGTATCGAACGTCACAAGCGCGAACGCGGGGGCGTCGGCGGCACGCAAGGTGTCGTCGGCGCGTTGCTTGTAGTTCTCTTCCCCGTCTTCGGGCCCGAGGGTGTCGCCTTGCAGCACAGATGGCAGTGGTGGCGTCGCAACGCCAATCGCCCACAACGCTGAGAGCGCAACACCAGCTGCAAGCAGCGTTGCGACGACCCGCCTACCCGTTACGGACCGCATCAAGCGCCACACGAAGGTCCTCCGGATACTCGGAGGTGACCTCCATATATTCACCGGTACGCGGGTGGACGAACCCAAGGCTGGTGGCATGCAGCCACTGACGCTTCAACCCGAGTTGCTTCGACAGTGTCGGGTCCGACCCATACATCGGATCTCCCACGCAGGGATGGCCCACCGAGGACATATGCACTCTGATCTGGTGGGTCCGGCCCGTTTCTAGGTGCACCTCGATGAGACTCGCCCGGCGGAACGCTTCAATTACCTCGTAGTGGGTCACGCTCGGCCGGCCGTCCTGCGTGACGGCAAACTTCCACCCGGCGGAAGGGTGGCGTCCGATCGGTGCATCGATTGTGCCAACTGTCGGGTCCGGCAGCCCCTGCACCAACGCGTTATAGGTCTTGTCCACGGTGCGTTCTTTAAAGGCGCGTTTCAACGCGGAGTAAGCGGGCACGCTTGCGGCAACGATCATGACGCCGGATGTGCCGACGTCGAGACGCTGCACGATGCCCTTGCGCTCCGGCGGGCCGGCATCGGGAAGCGTGAATCCCATGGCTTGCAACCCACCGACCACATCGGGGCCTTCCCAGCCCAGGGTCGGGTGCGCCGCCACGCCCACAGGCTTATCCACCGCGATGACGTCGGCATCCTTGTACAGGATCTCCAGACCTTCAACGAGTTCGGTGACCGGCTGCGGCGCCCGCTTCGGCTCCGGCAGAGTGACCTCCAGCATGGCGCCTGTGTGGACTCGTTCCGATTTCTGTGCAGCAGTGCCGTTGACAAGCACGTCACCGTTCGCGGCAATTTCTGCGGCGACGGCACGGGAGACACCGAACAGCTTCGACATCGCAGCATCGACACGCATCCCGTCCAGCCCTTCCGGCACTGGAAGCGCCCGGAACTTACCCATCGTTGTCCCCCTTCCGCTCTGCAACAAAGGTGGCCACGACAAACACCACCACACCGACCGTAATAGCAGCATCGGCCAGGTTAAACACCGCGAAACTGCCTACGGAGATGTAGTCCACCACATGTCCGAACCAGAATCCAGGCTCACGGAACAACCTGTCGCACAGGTTGCCCAGTGCGCCACCTGCGACCAGCGCTAGACCAAACGCCTCCCAACGTGTGGACATGCGAGGACCAAACCACAGCGCACCAATGACAAACGCAAGTTGGAGGGTGGTGAATAACCACGTCGAATTCTGCCCCATTGAAAATGCGGCGCCCGGGTTAAACAGCAGGTAGAAGCGGAACCAATCTCCGATCACTGGGTGGGGCACTCCGGGTTCCAGCCATGCGACCATGATGATTTTCAGGAGCTGGTCCAGCGCCGCCACGATGAGCATCACAGCGATCACGACACCAAGGTAGCGGGGTGTCGAGCGGGGTTTCGTTGCCTGTTCCATCGCCGTCCCACCTTAGCGCCTCGGACGCTACCCCTGCGTATGCCGTGCGGTACGTTCTTAAAGATGTCTCGTTTAACTGCCGCCGTTGCCGCCGTTGCTTTGTCACTGTCCCTCACCGCATGCGCGGGCGAGGAAGACCTGATCGAGGGCGTGCCCGCGTTCCCTGTGGACGAGCCGGGTGTCACTGTCGTCGATACGGGCGAACATGCTCGCGTGTTGTCGTACACCGAGAACGCCGAGCCCTGGTCCACCACGGTTGCGGTCTCGTCCGGTGTCGCGCAGACAGTGGGCGATCAGGTCCGGGGCGGCGATGTGGCGATCACGACGTTGCCGCTGGACATCTCGGTTGGTGACGCACCTGAACCCGGCGAGGGAGAAGCAGCTGCTTCTCGACGAATCGACTTCACCGTCGGCTCCGGCAAACACTCCAACCTGGACATCGGCCAGGACGTCGCCGCCACTGAAGGCTTCCGCATGAGCTGGCGTGGCGACGACTCTGGGAAGATCTCCACCATCAAACTGCTCGCCCCACCGGAAGCACCGGAGCGCGGCCTGCAGCATGTGGAGCCAGCCCTGCTGGCGCTGATCACCCAAAACGTCGTGTTCCCCACCGAGCCAATCGGTGAGGGTGGCGTATGGAAGGTGGAAAACCGAGTCGCCGGCGACAACACGATGTTGCGCACCACCACCTACACTGTCGAGTCGCTTACCGGTTCCACCGTTGACCTTGCCGTCGACGTCGAGGAACGCCCCTCGGAAAAGGACATGACGATCGACGCCGATGCCGCCGGGGACCTCAACGGCCAGCACATCGAGGTGGAGTCCTCTTCCACCACGTCGAAGGGGCACATCACCGTCGATTTCTCCCGCCCGTTGCCAGTGTCAGGCGAGGTGGAAGCGACAACCCACCTGGTGTACTCCGGCGGGGAGCAAACAACCCGCGTGGTCCAAGACATCACGCGGGCTGTGCGGTACGGCGCTTAACTTACAGGCCAGGAGCTGCCGGAGGCGCCTGCTCGGCTGGGGCTTCGGCCGGGGCCTCAGCCGGTGCGGCCGGTGCGCCGGTGTTGCACATGTCCGGCACCTGCTCCGGCGGCAAGGTGTTGCTGACCAGGAAGCACGCCCAGCTTTGCGAGATCTTCCAGTGGCCCTCCTCGTACACAAACTCCACATCCTCAGCCAGCTGCGATTCCGCGTCCGGTCGGGTGAAGTTCACCGTCGCCAACACCGAGTTGGTGGTGTAGCCCGGCAACACCGGGTTGACCACCTGGAAGTTCGCGCCTGATTCCTGCTGAGACTGGGTCATCAGATCGAACAGTTCCGGCGTGGTTTCGCCACCCTGGACGGTGTTCGCGCGTTCTGCGATGGGCAGGTTCGGGTCGGCGGCGCGTTGCAGGACTGCGTTGAGCTCCTCCGCCGTGGGCATTTCTGCCACTGGCGCTGCGTCGGATGCGCTTGCCTGTTCGGCTGCGGTGGTGGTGTTCTCCGTGTTGTCGGACTCGCCCGAGCAGGCGGTCAGACCCAGCGCGAGGCTGGCCGCTGCAAGTGCCGCAGCAAATCGCTGTGCTTTCACGTGTTCTCCTTGCATACCTTGATTGACTTGCTCAACGTTACTGCACTGAAGCCCATTTCTGGCACTCTGGTGCACATGACCGTCTACGTTGTCTCCACCGGAGGCACCATCGCCTCCACCGCCGATGTGTCCGGGGCGCTTGTGCCGACCTTGTCCGCCGATGAACTTGTCGCCCGTAGCGAAACCACCCGTGACGTGCAAACTCGCGAGATTGCGAGTCTGGATTCGTCGTCAATGGGGCTCGCCGACATCGATCGTCTTCGTGCGCTCACGAGCGCATTGCTTCACGACGACACCCTCACCGGCCTCGTCATCACCCACGGCACCGACTCCTTGGCAGAAACCGCCCTCGCGTTAGAACTCGTCCACCGCGATGAACGGCCCGTCGTGTTGACCGGTGCGATGCGCTCCGCCGATCATCCCCACCCTGACGGGCCCGCGAACCTGCGTGGCGCGATCGAGGTGGCCGCCACCCAACGCGGCGGTGGCGCCTTCGTTCACTTCGGTGGCACAACCTTGCCTGCACGCGGCCTACGCAAGCGGCACACTACCGATCTGGACGCCTTCGACGTCCCCGTTTCACTGCGCCGACCTATGCCTGTCCCCGCTGCGCCATTGGATGGCTTGTTCGTGCCGATCCTGCGTGCGTGGCCGGGTGACGACGGCACCGTTGCACATCTTGTCGCCTCGAAGTCCCCCGACGGCGTCATTGTCGAGGCCCTCGGTGCCGGCAACGTCTCCGACGGCACCGGCGAAGCACTTCGCGACATGCTGCGCCGCGGCATCCCCGTAGTGATTGCCACTTCTACCCCCTACGGTGCAGTGACCTTCGCCTACGGCGGCGCAGGTGGCGGCTCTACCCTCGGCGACCTCGGCGCGCTGCCCGCCGGCCATCTCTCCCCCGGCCAAGCTCGTATCGCACTGCTCACCGCCCTGGCCACCGGTGTGAATCCCAGCTCACTGCTCTGACAGCCAGTCCTCCCACGCCAACGAATCGACGGGGTCGGCCGGGACGAGCGCGGGATCGTCGCTACGCAAGCTCTTGACCCTGCCAGGCCCCGTCGCGCGAGTTTCAAACCGCACCGTGACCCACCCTTTGCCGGCCCCTTGCACCCAACCGTGCCCAAACTCAGGGTGAAACACGTCCTGGGTAGCCCGCCACTGCCCTGGCGTGTCTCCCATCTCTGAGACCACCTCGAGTCCAGCCGGTGCGGCATGATCACTCACCCCAGTTTCGTAGTCCTCCGCCACCGGCGCCGGCTTCACAATCTCCTGATCCAACTCCGGAAACAACACATCCTGCAGCGCATCCTCCAGGCCCGAATACGACACCCCGACAAGCCTGATTGGCCCGACTTCGTCCGGGTAACGCACCAGTCGAAACGCCGTTGCGAGCAGGGTTTCCGCATCGTCGGTTGCATACGGCAGGGTCGCCGAGCGGGATTCGATGCGAAAGTCCGCCATCCGCAGCTTCACTGTCACCGTGCGAGCCCCTCTCCCGTCCTTGAGCAACCGTCGATGCGAATCCGCTGCCGCACGTTCCAGCGCAGTGTCTACCTCCGACGGCTGGGTTAAATCGTTCGGGTAGGTGTGCTCGGAGGAGATCTGCTTCGCCACAGCACGCGGGGCAACCGGCCGCTCATCCACACCGCGAGCAAGCCACCACAGCTGCTTGCCCACCGCACCACCAATCGCGATATCGAGTTCTTTCTCGGTCAGCGCCGCCAAATCCCCAATCGTCTCGATCCCCGCCGACGCTAACTTCGCCTCCGTCACCGGCCCCACACCCCACAACTCATTGACCGGCATCGGATGCAGGATCTCTAACTGTTCTTCATGCGGGATGACAAACACTCCGTCCGGTTTCGCGCGGCCCGAACCAATCTTGGCGTATTGCTTGCCCGACCCAGCCCCGATCGAGCTCGGCAAGCCAGTCTCCTCCTTGATCTCCGCGCGCAACTGGTTCGCCCACTCACGCACCTCGTCAGGGGTAGCACCAATGAGCTCAGCTGGCTCCATGAAGGCTTCATCGATGGACAGTTGCTCCACCACATCAACGTGCTTGCTAATCACCTCGAACACTCGCCTCGACGCGGTCGTGTACACCGCCCGCCGGGGTGCCACAAGAACTGCTTTTGGCCCCACCAGACGTGCCGCCCGGTGTGTTGGCATGGCGGAGCGCGCCCCATACTTTCTTGCCTCGTAACTGGCGCCCGCCACGACCCCGCGGCCGGTCACACCCGCAACGAGCACTGGCCGCCCTTTCAGCGTGGGACGGGTGAGCTGCTCACATGACGCGTAGAACGCGTCCATGTCGATATGCAGCACCCAGCGAGTCATGCCACCACTGTGCACCACCGCTACCGCCGAGTTCCAATTTCGTCATTCATCGAATGAGGTACCCGTGATGAAATCCAGGCGACGCGGCAACCCTCGCCCGCGGGAAACAAACCGCGCACCATCGTTAAACGTGAAGAACAGGTCGGTTCCCCTGCTTTCAATTATGATCGTCCCGTGGCTAACCTGCGAGTGACAACTCGAGCACAGTGGAATGAGGTTATCCATGTTGGTCGAGCCACCATGCTCCCATTCTCGGATGTGGTGGATCTCAATAAACCGGCGATGCGAGCACCCAGGCATGGCACATTGATACCCCCACGTTGCTAGCAACGCCTGCACCTGGCCGTCAGTGGCGAACCGCTGTGCACGGCCGACGTTGATGGTCAGCCCATGTTTGTCCATCAAGTGCAACCGCACCACGGCGTTAGCAAGGTAGCTTCGCACATCCTCTGACCGTGCGGCACGGTTTTCGGGCATCCAACAGCCCCCGCCCTGATTCACCATGAGATTGACCTGCACACCGGGGCTACGAAGCGGACTAATCGGGTGAGCCCGCACCATATCCACCATGGCCAGCAACGCTGCGTAAACGTCCTGTTTCTCCGGAGGCCCGTAGCGCGAAACCGTCTTCGCGATGTCTTCGGCGGTGATCTTTGTCCGTTTCCGTGGTTCGCGATCCTGCTCAGAGGCGACAGCATCCTTGGCGTTGGTGGCGTCGTCGATAAGCAGTTGCACCTTTTCAGGATCGTTGAGATCCTCCGGATCGACGTCCTCCAGACCAAAACTGGCCAACTGCGCCATTTTCAGCGCGGTCAGAAGTTTCTGCCCAGCCACGGCGGGAAGACGGGCCTCGAACGCAAGCATGCCATCGTCGCACTCTCTGGCCCGGGCGAAAGGTTCGGTCGGCTCATCGCCTTTCGGCCCGGCACCGGCGAGCACAAGTTTCAGGTCCGAAAACGCCAGAGACAACGCAAGAGCGACAAGCTCCTCTTCGTTTTGCTCGTCTAGAAACTGCAGGAGAAAACGAACCGTCGAATACGGCATCACCCCAGACTCAAACGCCTCGAATAACCGGCGATACCTGCGCAGGCCCCGGGCAACCCGCACATACTCAAAGGCCGTCGGTTCGGGCAGGTTGAGTTCCCTACGCAACCACGTCGCGGTCGACTTCTCCCCATACTGCGACGCGAGATCCTGCTCATCGAACTGCCCGACTGCTTCAAGCATCCGCGCACGATGGTGATTGGCCGAAAGGTGGTTGACCTTAATCCGGTCTTCGAGCACCTCTGCCGACAAATCATTCGTTCGATCAGCCACCCACTGGCTCACTGCAACTGTCATGTTCACACCCCTTGTTTACAAACATTGACACCTTTATATATCGAATAGGTGTGCGAGTCAATAGTTTTCCTCAAATCTACCCAAAGAGGCCATTCCCCCACCTTGGCTGCGCAGCTTTTTCACTATGCCGCTGCATAGTTTGGAGCAGACGGCGGTTCTTTGTTCGAAAAACTATGCCGCTGCATAGTCGACACATTCGTCGCCACGATGTGTCACCATGACATCTGTGAAGATCATCCAAACGTTAATCTCGGTAGCGCTCGCATCCGCGACCACGCTCACTGCGCTCACTGCCTGTTCCGGTGCAGAAGATATCGCCGCCGATGCTCCCGAGACCAAACTGACACCGACTGAGGTCGCCGAATTGTGTCAGAACGCCGCCAGAAACGCGTCCACCGCCGACGGCGTTGCCTACGACGCCCTAACGGTCTATGCACACGAAGTGCCCACCGACGCAATCACAGGACAGACGTTCGACAGCGAGATCTCCGGTTTTCTCAGCAATGACGAATACATCGGTGAATTCACATTCCGCTGCACGATCGACGGCTCCGACGCCCAAGTGAGCAATTTTTATTTCCCTCCCGAGAACTTTCTCGCCCCGCAATCGGAATCCAGCCCCACAAGGCAAGCACAGCGACAGCACGCACAGCCGCAGCAACCACAGGCACAGGCCGTGGACCCGCAACGCATCGACCCACGAAACAACGGCGCGGGAGTAACCGGCAGGGACGACAACCTGGGCATTTACTATCACAACAAACAAGACTGGCTGTTTCTCGAGGCTCCGGGCAAGGTTGTACCTGGCGCGAAGATTTACAACGTGAACAAAAGCTACTGCTCTACTGGTTTTATCGCGTCGCGGGAGAACCGCACATTCATCGTTACTGCCGGGCACTGCGGCGATGTGGGTGACCAGTTTTACGTCAATGACCAATACGGCGGGTCACTGGTTGTGGGCGAGATGGTCGAATCCTTCTACGAGCGCGACAACACGGGCTTTATCGGCACCGACATCGGACTGATTGAGATTTACGACGATGCCAAGCCGTACGTGGATTCCGCACTGCCCGTAAATTCCCGATTGAAGGGCTGGATCACCCCAGCCCAAGCGGGGCAAGGCAACATGACCATTTGCCGTCTCGGTGCCACCACTGGCTACTCCTGCGGCAAATTCGTCGAGGTAGATAGGGCCGGCCAATTCGTGTTTCGCAACATCGCTGACAGAGGCGATTCCGGAGGCGCGATCTTCGCGTTCGACGGCACGGACGCATGGGCACTAGGGGTGACGTCGAACGGCAGCGACTACAACAAGACGCTCACCAGCGGCATGGAAATCGCCGGCGCAATGCAGCACTGGGGCCTCACGCTTCACGGCTAGCCCCTAAAAACACTATGCCGCTGCATAGTGGTCCGGGTCAGGATCCACTATGCAGCGGCATAGTCCGTCAGCGCCTAATTCTTGCGAACGGTGGCGGTCACACCGTCGACAACATCATGGCCTTCGACTGGTTCGGTGACCACATCGAAGGAGGTTGCCAACGTTTCAGCGGCGATGTGCTCTGCGTGACGACGAGCCCACTCCTCCTTCTCAGCCGGCACCGCAAGCACAACCGCAATGCGATCGGAGACCTCAAGGCCCTCACGCTTGCGCGCATCCTGCAGGCCACGGATGACATCGGCGGCCCAGCCTTCAGCCTCGAGTTCCTCAGTGACGTTGGTGTCCAGGACGACGAGGCCGACGGCGGCGTCGGCGTCGACACGCGCAGTGCTCTCCGGGTTCTCGGCGACGAGACGCTCGGTGTAGAGCTCCGGAGTCAGCACGATGTCTCCGTCGACCACCACGTCGTCGCCACGACGCTCATAGTTGCCAGCCTTGACGTTCTTGATCGCGCGCTGGACATCCTTGCCCAGCTTCGGACCAGCAATCTTCGCATTAACGACGACCTCGAACGAACCAGCCGAGTCCACATCCGCGGTGAGCTCAACGTCCTTGACGTTCACTTCGTCGCGAATGGTGGAGCGGAACGGCTCAAGTAGATCAGCCTCTGGCAGAGCAACAGTGAGCTTCGGCAGTGGAAGACGGTTACGCAGCTTGTTCGCCTTGCGTACCGACGACGCCGCCGAACACACCGCACGCGTCGCATCCATCGCAGCGACCAGGTCAGCATCCGCCGGCAGGTTGTCTGTCTTCGGGAAGTCAGTCAGGTGCACGGAACGGCCACCGGTCAGGCCACGCCAGATCACCTCAGAGATGTACGGCAGCAACGGCGCGACGGTACGGGTCACGACTTCAAGCACCGTGTAAAGCGTATTGAACGCCTCCGGGTGGGCCTCCTGGCCTTCCCAGAAACGGTCGCGGGAGCGACGCACGTACCAGTTGGTCAGGGTGTCCGCGAAGCGACGCACCTCATCGCAAGCATCGGCGATGCGCGTGTCGTCGAGAGCCTCGCCCACGGCCTCCACCAAGTCGTGGGTCTTGGCCAGGATGTAACGGTCGAGCACGTTGTCGGAATCCACCGACCACTGAGCGTCCTCAGAGGAGTACAGCTGCAGGAAGGTGTACGCGTTCCAGATCGGCAGCAGCGCCTGGCGCACGCCCTCGCGGATGCCCTGCTCAGTGACGATCAGGTTGCCACCACGCAGGATCGGCGAAGACATCAGGAACCAACGCATCGCGTCGGAACCGTCGCGGTCGAAAACCTCGTTGACGTTCGGGTAGTTGCCCTTGGACTTGGACATCTTCTGGCCGTCGGAACCAAGCACGATGCCGTGGGCGACGACCTTCTTGTACGCCACACGGTCGAACAGCGCGGTAGACAGCACGTGCTGGACGTAGAACCAGCCACGGGTCTGGCCCGAGTACTCGACGATGAAGTCAGCCGGCTGGCGAGCGTCGTGCTCCTCGCGGTTCTCAAACGGGTAGTGGTACTGCGCAAACGGCATAGAGCCGGATTCGAACCAGCAGTCGAGCACGTCCGGCACGCGGCGCATCATGGACTTACCGGTCGGGTCGTCCGGGTTCGGACGCACCAGTTCATCAATGTGCGGACGGTGCAGCGACTTGGGGCGCTCACCGAAGTCACGCTCGAGCTCATCGAGGGAACCGTAGACATCCACGCGCGGGTACTCCGGGTTATCGGATACCCACGCCGGCACCGGGGAGCCCCAGTAGCGGGTACGCGAAATGTTCCAATCGCGAGCGCCTTCGAGCCACTTGCCAAACTGGCCATCGCGGATGTGCGACGGGATCCAGTCGATCTCCTGGTTGAGCTCGACCATGCGGTCGCGGATGTCCGTGACCTTCACAAACCAAGCCGGCAGCGCCATGTAGATCAGTGGCTCGCCGGAGCGCCAGGAGTGCGGGTAAGAGTGGACGATGGTCTGGTCACGCACGACACGGCCCTTGGCGCGCAGGTCGCGGATGATGTCGCGGTTCGCGTCGAAGACCAACTTGCCTTCGTAGTCCGGAACCAGCGAGGTGAACTTGCCGTCGGCGTCGACGGGGATGACCAAATCGATGCCGTAGTCCTGGCAGGTGAACATATCGTCTTCACCGAAGGCGGGCGCCTGGTGGACGACACCGGTGCCGTCCTCGGTGGTGACGTAGTCCGCGTTGAGCACCATGAACGCGTTCTCGTGGTCGCGGAAGTAGTCAAAGACCGGCTCGTACTCCAGGCCCTCGAGCTGGGCGCCGGTGAACGTGGAGATGACCTCGTACTCGCCGAGTTCCTTCGCGTATGCGCCGAGCAGGTTCGTCGCCAAGAGCAATGGCGTATCGACGACACCCTCATCCCCCGGCTTCACCAACGAGTATTCAACCTCCGGGTGAACCGCCAACGCCAAGTTCGACGGCAGCGTCCACGGCGTGGTGGTCCAGGCGATCGCAGCCGCATCGTGCAGTTCAGGGTGCTCAGCCCACGTCTTCTCCGCAGCGTAGCCGGCGCGCCCGCCGGTGAACGGCATGGTGACGGTGACGGTAGGGTCCTGGCGGTCGCGGTAGGAATCGTCGAGACGCGTCTCCTGGTTGGACAACGGCGTGTGCTCTGCCCAGGAGTACGGCAGCACACGGAAGCCCTGGTAGATCAAGCCCTTGTCGTAGAGCTCCTTGAACGCCCACATGACAGATTCCATGTACTCCGGGTCCATGGTCTTGTAGCCGTTCTCAAAATCGACCCAACGAGCCTGGCGGGTGACGTACTCTTCCCACTCGCCGGCATAGTGCATGACGGACTTGGCGCAGTACTCGTTGAATTTCTCCAGACCCATGTCATGGATCTGGGCTTTGTCAGTGATGCCGAGCTGCTTTTCTGCCTCAAGCTCCGCAGGCAGACCGTGGCAGTCCCAGCCGAACACACGCGGCACGTGGAAGCCGGTCATCGTGCGGTAGCGCGGAACGATGTCCTTGACGTAGCCCGTCAGCAGGTGGCCGTAGTGAGGCAGACCGTTAGCAAACGGCGGGCCGTCATTGAACACGTATTCTTCGCTGCCTTCACGCTGCTCAAGCGATGCCTGGAACGTTTCATCCTTGTTCCAGTAGTCGAGCACAGCGCGTTCCATCTCGGGAAACTTGTCGCTGCCTCCGGTCATATCGACCTTGGGGTAGACGTTGCCAACCATGACACTCCTCCACACACAATCTGCAGGGACGCATGTGCTGCGCGGTACCACCCTGCTTGGGGCGAAAGCCCCCACTTCATTTGTGGTGAAGGAAGTGACGTCTTCCCATTTAACGTCCGGTTCTAATAAGCGTAATGCCGTTCTTCCGGAATGCTCCCCGGTGATAGCCGGATCAAAGCGTTACGCCCGGAAGTGTAGCACTCCCGGGCGTTGAGGTTTTACTTCTCGTTCGGCGCCGTAGTTGAGCGGGCCTCGAGTTCCTCGAGCTGGGACTCAAGCAGCGTCTTCAGGCGAGTACGGTACTCGCGCTCGAAGGTGCGCAGCTCCGCAATGCGGTTCTCCAGCGCAGTCTGCTGCTGCTTCACCGTGTTCATAATCTCGGTGTGCTTGCGCTCTGCGTCTGCCTTGAGCTTGTTGGCCTTCTCCTCCGCCTGGCGGATCTGGGCCTCGGCGCGGGAAGCGGCCTCGCCAGTGGTCTCCTCGGCCTTCTTCTGGGCCTCGGCGACGAGCAGCTTGGCGCGAGTCTCCGCCTCCTGCAGCTGAGACTGGGAGCGGGTCTGAGCGTCCTGCAGTTGCTTCTTGGACTTCGCCTCAGCCTCGGCCACCTCACGCTCTGCAGCGCTGCGTGCGTCTGCCAGCATGGAGGTTGCCTCTGCCTGGGCATCGCTGGTCAGACGGTCTGCCATCTCCTGTGCAAGGCCGAGCACCTTGGCAGCCTGGATGTGCGAATCCTGGGAAGGCTCTGCCTTCTGCGGGGCGGTGTTGACCGCCTTGGACACGCCTTCAGCCGGACGCTTCGCAGCCTGTGCGCGAGCTTCCTCAGCCTGCTTGCGGGCTGCTGCCGCATCTTCCTTGGCAGCCTTAGCCTCAGCCTCAGCCTTGTCCTTGGCTTCCTTCGCGGAACGCAGCTGTGCCTCGTAGTCAGCGCGGATCTTCTGCTCCACCTCGCGGCGGATTGCAGCCTCGTCTGCGGAAGAACCGGCTGCTGCCGGTGCCGCTACGCCAGCGCCACCCTCTTCGAGTCGTGCGCGGAGCTCTTCGTTTTCATCCTGGAGCTGTGCAAGCGCGTCTTCAACCAGGTCGAGGAACTGATCAACTTCGTCCTCGTTGTAGCCCCGCTTGCCAATCGGGGGCTTGCTGAAAGCGACATTGTGCACGTCAGCTGGCGTCAACGGCATTTGCGTTCCCTTCATGTTCTTGTAACGGACCCGCGTCTGCGGGTCGCGAATGCGCCCCACGTTACGGGAACGTACTTAATTTGTCTGCTGAATTGTAACTGTTTCGTCTACACAACGCACATGACAGCGCGCTAATGCAGTGCCGGAACGATCATCGTCGCCCGGATAACCATCTGGAGCAGGGAAAGTGCCAGGAAAAGCACGATCACGCTCACATCGAGCCCTACTCCCCCGTTCAACCTCAACGGGGGGATGAGCTTGCGCAATGCAAACACTGGAGGGTCGGTGATCTTGAACAGTGGTTCCGCCACCATGATGAACCAGTGTGGCGGGTCGAAGTGCTTCGAGAAGGCCTGAATCATCTCAATGATGATGCGCACGACGACAAATAGCGAGTAGATGCCGATGACGGCGTAGAGAATTGCTCCGATAAGTGCCACGCGTTCACACCCTACAGGTTCGCTAGCGCAGGCCTGCAGAGCGCTTCAGCGCATCTTTGTCCACGTTGGCGTTTTCCGGGACGATGGCAAACAGGCGCTTGCGAGTGTCCTCACCACGGGACAGGTTGTGCATGCTGCCGCGCAGGCCGAAGCACAGGCCAGCAGCAAAGTCGACGATGCGCTTCGCGTCGGCGGTATCCAGGTCGGTCAGATCCATAACCACTGCGTCGCCATCGCGGAACGGCTCGCCGATCTCCTTGGCATCGTTGTAATTACGCGGAGACACGTTGACGATGCGCGGGGTCGGACGGTAGCTGGCGCGTGTCGACGACACCTCGCGGGGGTCACGCTCATAACGCGACGGACGCTCAGCACGGTCGTATGCGCTCGCACCAGTTGCCGAAGACGTCTCGGAGTAGCGCGAATCCTCAAAGTAGGCGTCGTCCTCGTTGTTCTCGATCGGACCGAGGCCGAAGAATTCTTTTGCGCTGCCAAAGAAGGACATAGTGGGGCTCCTTGGGGGTGGTTTTGCGATGAAGGTCAGCCTACGGGGCGGGGCCCAAGCAGCGCTGTTCCGACACGCACGAGATCGGATCCGCACGCGATTGCTGTCTCAAAGTCCCCGCTCATACCGGCCGACAAGATGAGGTCGCGGCCGAGGTGGGCGGAGGTGTCGTCGACAAGCGCACGTGCCCTGCGGAACACCGTCTCGGGGTCGGAGTCCAGCGGGGGCACGACCATGAAACCGTCGAGGCGAAGATGCTCGGAATTTTCGACTGCCTCGATGATTTCCGGCACGTCGTCGTAGGAGGCGCCGCCACGGGCGGTATCGCCGTCGTCGGAAAGCTGGATCAGGCACGGCAGGGTGTCCGTGGTGCGGTCGCCGCGCTCGAGGGCAAGCGCCATGCCACGGTCAAGGCCGTGGGCGAGTTTGACCGAGTCGAGCGAGTGGACCTGAGCCGCCCAACGCGCGACGGCGTTAGCTTTCTTGGACTGGATCTGGCCGATCATGGCGATCTGGCACCGCCCATCCAGAGCTTCAGCCTTCGCGCGGGCCTCCTGCTCGCGGTTCTCACCGACGAGGGTGATGCCTGCCTCGGCGAGTTCAATAATGCGCTCAACGGGGTGGAATTTGGTCACGGGCAAGAGTTGCACGCTGCCTTCCGGGCGGCCGGCGGCGCGCTCGGCGTCGTGAATCTGCTGGGTTACTTTTTCGAGGTTATGCATCTGGCATCCAAATCACGCCGGCTTGACGTCCGGTGACGCCCTCGCGGCGATGAGAGAAGAAATCGGTATCGGTGATGGTATCGCGCGGATCTGCGTCGATGTGGGTCACGCCCATGCTCATCAGTTGGTGCACAAGCCCGGCACGGACGTCGATGCCCGCGGTCCCCTGCTTGGTGGTTGTGCGCGAGCCGGGCAAATGCTTTTCGACGTCCGCAGCCATCTCGGCAGGCACCTCATAGGACTCACCTGCCGCCGCCGGCCCGAGCAGCACCTGGATACGCTCCGGGGCTGCGCCAAGCGCCACCATCTCCTCGACGGTGCGGCGCACAATGCCGTTGCGCGCTCCCATACGGCCCGCGTGGGCTGCGGCGATCACACCTGCGCTGTGGTCGGACAGCAGCACGGGGGTGCAGTCCGCAACCAGCACGCACAGTGCGAGGTTTTTCTCGCGAGTCACGATCGCGTCAGTGGCCGCAACCGGCTCATCCGCAGGCCCGTCGACCACGGTGACGGTGTTGGTGTGGAGTTGTTCCATCCACACGAAACGCTTGGCGGGAAGGCCCAAGATGTCGGCGAGACGCTGACGGTTCGCGGCGACGTCGGCTGGGTCGTCGCCAACATGCGTTCCCAGGTTGAACGCATCGTACGGAGAACGCGAAACCCCGCCAGCACGGGATGTAAACACCATGCGGACGGGGCGGTTGGAAAGATCTGGCATGCCAGCCAGTCTAACTAGCGCATGAAATCAGGCACATCCAAGTCGTCGAAGCCGCCGCCGAACTCCTCGTCGCGGCGCGGACGGGAGTCCTCACGGTCCGTAAACAGGCCACGGTTTGGCTCGTAGCGGTGACGAGCCTGGTAGCTCTCCGACGGCTGCTCGGTGCGGGTCTCGGTCCGGGTCTCAGTGCGTGGCTCGGCCGGCTTCTCCGGCTGGGACTCGAGCTCCTCGGCTGGAGCGACGACGCTTGCCTGCGGGGCGTCCTCGGCAGGGCGGGCGTTGGCCTTCTCGTCGAAGCCGGTGGCGATGATGGTCACTCGGACCTCGTCGCCCAGGTTGTCGTCGATAATCGTGCCGAAGATGATGTTCGCATCGTCGTCGGCCTTCTCCTCCACGATGGAAGCAGCGTTGTTAACTTCCATCAGGCCGAGGTCGGAGCCACCAGCAACGGAGATGAGCACGCCCTTGGCGCCCTCCATGGTGGTCTCCAGCAGCGGGGAGTTGATGGCCTGCTCGGTCGCGGTCATCACACGGTTCTCGCCGCGCGCAGAGCCGACGCCCATGAGCGCGGAGCCAGCGTCAGCCATAACGGAGCGCACGTCCGCAAAGTCGACGTTGATCATGCCCGGGATGGTGATCAGATTGGTAATACCCTGAACACCGTTGTAGAGCACCTCGTCAGCCGCGCGGAACGCTTCCATCATGGAGAGCTCCGCGTCTCCTAGCTGCAGGAGGCGGTCGTTCGGGATCACGATGACGGTGTCGCAAACTTCCTTCAGGTTCTCAATGCCAGCCAGCGCCTGGCGGGTACGGCGCTTGCCCTCAAAGGTGAACGGGCGGGTCACAACACCAATAGTCAGTGCGCCCATCTTCTTTGCAATACCTGCGACGACCGGGGCCGCACCAGTACCGGTGCCGCCGCCTTCGCCTGCGGTAACGAAGACCATGTCGGAGCCCTTCAGGGACTCCTCAATCTCCTGCTTGTGGTCCTCGGCGGAAGTGCGGCCAACCTCGGGGTTCGCGCCTGCGCCCAGCCCACGGGTGGCTTCTCGACCAATGTCGAGCTTGGTGTCGGCATCGGTAAACAGCAGCGCCTGCGAGTCAGTGTTGATGGCGACGAATTCGACGCCCTTCAACCCCTCCTCAATCATTCGGTTCACAGCGTTGACGCCGCCCCCGCCGACACCGACGACGCGGATCATGGCGAGGTAGTTGGCGGGAGAAGTCATAGCGTAAGTCTCGCCTTTCAAAACTCGGGTGTTCAGTTGCGTCCCATCATGTTTGAAAGCGAAGCATTTTTTGTGTTCTCCCCCGGCGTGTCACAACCCTAAACCTGTACTTTAGGGTTGTGACCTGGGGTTTTAGCGCGAGGTCACCAACTCGGGGTTAGAAATATTGAACTCGTGGCCTTCCAACTGGAGCACGGTTTCGAGCGCCAGCGCCTTATTCGCATTGTCGGTTGCAGCTCCCCACTGGACTACGCGGTCGTCGTCAAGCACGAGCGTGTAGGTGTAGTCACCGTTGGCTTTGAGCGCGCGGACGCGAGGCCGGGCAACATCGCTAATCGACGACGCCACCTCCACCGCCTGCGCAAACCGCTCCTGGGCCACCCCCTGGATCTCCACAGCGCCTGCGGGCGGCGCCGCAACGATGAAATCGCGGCCCTCCCGGTCGATCAGGTGCGGCTGGCCATCAATGTCCACCCACGCCACCGGATCATGCTCTGTGATCTCCACACTGACACCGTTCGGCCACGCGCGCGACACTGTTGCGGAATCCACCCAGGGGTTTGCGGCAACATTCTCGGCGGCTCGGCGCGGCTTCACCTTGCCTATCGGCGTGCCGTAATCAATCCCGGTGAGGTTGCGTACTTCCTCCTCGGGCAGGTTCACGGACCCCTCGACGGCAATATCGTTCACGCTCATCAGCGGCGTGAACGGCACGGCCGCGCACACAGCCACAACAATGGCCACCGTTGCTGCGATCGCACCGTACGGGATCTTCCGGTGCTTCGGCTGCTCCTCAGTTGAGTCAGGCATGGGAACTTTCGTGGACATTACTTGCCCGCCAACGCATCCAGGATCTCGTCTGCCAGCATGGTCACACTGCCCGCCCCCATCGTGAGCACCAAGTCACCCGGCTCGGTCACGGACGCAACGGTTGCAGGAGCAGCAGAGAAGTCCGGTTCAAGGTGCACCGGGATGGTCATTTCGTCGCTAATAATGCGCGAGGTCACACCCTCAACCGGGGTTTCACGGGCACCGTAGATATCTAACAGCACGCACTCGTCTGCCAGCGACAATGCCTTAGCAAACTCGCTGGAGAACTCCTGGGTGCGCGAGTACAGGTGTGGCTGGAAGCACACGACCACACGCGCACCGTTGCCTTCTGCTTCCACTTTGTCGCGGGCCGCGGTAAGCACCGCCTCCACCTCGGTCGGGTGGTGGGCGTAGTCGTCGTATACGCGGGTCTCGCCGACGCTGCCCTTGTACTCGAAGCGACGGCGCACGCCAGTGAACTCGCTGAGCCCCTGGGCAAGCTTCTCCGGATTCGCTCCGACCAGCACCCCGCCAAGCAAGGCCGCTGCAGAGTTAAGCACCATGTGGCGGCCCGGGATGGCCAAACTGTAGGTGACCTCGCCGGAGACATCAGGCGTGCGCAGACGCACCCCGACGGCGGTGTGCTCACCTTCCTGACGCTCTTCGGTAATCACCGCCGCTGCCGGCATGCTCGGGTGGCGCTTTGCGGCTTCTTCAGTGCCGTATCCGTAAACCGTCAGACCACGCTCGATTGCGCGCTCACCGCAAGCTGCGGCGTGTTCGTCATCTAGGCACACCACGATGTTCTTCGCAATGTCCGCAAAATCATCGAACACCTTGAAATACGCCTCACGCGTGCCGTAGAAGTCCAGGTGATCCGGCTCAATGTTCGTAATCACGGCGACATCTGGGGAGTAACGCAACAGCGACGCGTCCGACTCGTCGGCCTCCGCGACAAAAACCTCGCCCTGGCCGTGATGAGCGTTCGTGCCAGCACGGTTGAGTTGCCCGCCGATCGCGAACGACGGGTCTTTCCCTGCTGCTTGCAACGCCACGACCGCCATCGACGTCGTCGAAGTCTTGCCGTGCGTGCCAGCGAGCAACAGCTGAGTACGGCCCTCCATCAACTCGGCCAGCAGGTCCGAGCGGCGCAGCAGCGGAACACCCTCCCGCTTGGCGCGGACGAGTTCGGGGTTGTCCTGCGGGATAGCAGCAAAGCTCGTCACCACCGCGGTGGGAAGCTCACCAGAGAGCTCCAGGTGGGCCTCGTCGTGGCCAAGCGCCACCTTCGCGCCCTTGGCCTTCAGTGCGCGAACCGGACGAGAGTCCTTCGCGTCAGAGCCAGTCACGGTTGCGCCTCGGTCCAACAAGATATGCGCCACGCCCGACATGCCAGCACCGCCGATGCCAATGAGGTGCACGCGTGAGAGATCCGTCATCAGTTTTCCTTTCCAGCCGCATCAGCAATGCGGCGCGCGAGGTCCTCGGCAACATTGCCGGCACCGGATTGAGCAATAGCGTGGCGCATCTCGGCGCGCACGTCGTCGTTATTCAACAAAGGCAGCAGCTTCTCGACGAGTACGTCGCCGGTCAGCTCCGCGTCGTCGATACGCAATGCCGCCCCTGTGGCCACCAAGTGTGCAGAGTTCAACCCCTGCTCACCGTTACCGTGCGGCAGCGGGATGTAAATCGCAGGCACACCGGCCGCAGAGTTCTCCGCAACCGTCATCGCCCCCGAGCGGCACACCACCACATCTGCGACCGCATAGGCCGCCTCCATGTCGTCGATGTACGGCACAGCCGTATAGCCATCGTGGGGTGCAGGTGCGTCGTTCTTGCGCCCGTAGGCGTGCAGCACCTGGTGGCCGGCAGCGGTGATGCGCTCCACTGCATCGGCGAGCGCCGTGTTGATGCTCACCGCACCCTGGGAACCACCAGTGACGAGGACAGTCGTCTTCTCCGGATCCAGCCCCCACGTGCGTAGGCCACGCTCACGCTTTGCCCCATCCGGGTCGACCCCGACACCGGGACGCACCGGAATGCCGACGACGTCGCCGGCCATCCCCGAGTTCGCCACCGCATTCAGGCCAACGCCACCGAGCTTGACCCCAAGCTTGTTCGCCATCCCCGCAAGCGCGTTTGTTTCCAGCACGAAAAACGGCAGCCGCAGCGACTTCGCCGCCAAGTATGCCGGCGCCGACACATACCCTCCGGTACCGAGCACCACCTGAGCACCCGAAGATTTCATCGCTTGCTTCGCCTGATTCACGGAACGAAGCAACTTCGCCGGCACCGTGGCCAGCTTCCACGGCTTCTTGCGCGGGATGGGAACCGGGTCAATCAACGCCAGCTCGAACCCGCGGGCGGGAACGATTGTGGTTTCCAAACCACGCTCGGTGCCTAACGCAACGACGTTCGCGCCAAACTGATCGCGCAACACCTCCCCCACGGCAAGCGCTGGCTCAATATGGCCTGCGGTGCCGCCGCCTGCCAAGACGACGTTGAGTTCACTCATGTAATCCTCCTGCTATCTACGCACGCGGCGCGGCCCACCAGTGGCTTGACGCACCGGCGCCGTCGGGCGGTGATTGCGCTGTACCTGCTCACGTGGGTGCTGGCGAGGCTGGCGTTGCTGTGTGATCGGACGGGGCTCCTGGACGCCAAGCATGCGGTCGAACACTGGGCGGCCGTAGTTCTGCATCGCGGAAATCGCATCCGGCTCGTGGCGAGCCACGTTTGCCAACACACCCATCGCCCCCAGGGTGATCACAGCCGAGGTAC
Organism: Corynebacterium sp. HMSC11D10; assembly: GCF_001806995.1. NCBI lineage: Bacteria > Bacillati > Actinomycetota > Actinomycetes > Mycobacteriales > Corynebacteriaceae > Corynebacterium > Corynebacterium sp. HMSC11D10. The sequence goes on along the minus strand of NZ_KV787039.1, from coordinate 81,389 downwards.
CGCCAGCAGAGAGCATCGGCAGCTGAATGCCGGTCACCGGCAGCAGACCGATGACGTAGCCGATGTTGACAAACGCCTGCGAAACAACCGCTGCCGTCAGCGCCGCCGCCATCAGCGTCTGGTACTGCGACTGCGCACGCCGAGCGGTACGGAAACCGAAAAAGCCGAGCAAGGCGAACAGGGAAATAACCAAGGTGCCGCCCCACAAGCCGAGCTCTTCGCCGATGATCGCGAAAATAAAGTCGTTGCGTGCCTCAGGCAGGTAGAACCACTTCGCGCGGGACTGGCCAAGACCGACACCGAAAATGTGACCGTCTGCGAGCGACAAAAAGCCTTGGTGGGACTGGAACGCAATACCTTGCGTGTCATCGAAGTGGCCGCGCAGTGCGTCGAAGTACACGTGGAAACGCGCAGAGCGGAAACCTCCGGACAAGAACGCCACAATCAGTGAGAACGCGCCACCAATTCCCAGGTAAACGATTGCCTTCTTTGGCACACCCGCGAAGATCAGGATGAAGGCGACCACAACCGCGAACGACAAAGCCATACCCATGTCGCCCTGTGCGGCAATCAGCGCGACACAGATTGCAGCCACGATAAAGAACGCGAGGAAACCGTTGTTGGCCTGGAACAAACGTTGCGGATTTCTGTGTTCGAGCACCTTCGCGCCCCACATCGCGATAGCCACACGGGCCACCTCCGATGGCTGCAGGCGCAGCGGGCCCAGCACAATCCACGACTGGGAACCTACCTCTTCGCGGCCGGTGCCCAAGGGCGTGAGCACCAAGATCAGCAAAATAACGGAAGCGGCCATCAGGACAGCGGAGAAGCTGCGCAGCCGCTCAGGCGGCGTTTTCAGCGCCACCCAAAACGCGATCAGGCCACCGATGACCATGACGGTTTGGCGGATGGCCACGCCCCAGACGCTCTCGGAATCTGCGAACGACGTCGCCATTGACGACGACATCACCATCACCACACCAAGACCTGCAAGCACCAGGACAATGCTGCGGATCATGGTGTAGTCGATGAGCGGCCGGGAATCCAGAAACTCCTCGAATTTGCGCACCTTAAGTGCCAATTTTGAGGTTGGCTCGGTCGATCGCGGGGCACGCCGCGTTGTCCCCTGTTGCACCGCCATGCAGCTGCCCTTTCATTCGAGAAGTCTCAACGTGAAGTTGAGCTTACTTGTTATCCGGGCTCCAGTGTCGCATCGCTGCCGCTGCGAAGGCGTCGCCACGCGCTGACATACCCGAAAACATATCCAAGCTCGCAGCCGCCGGCGCCAACAGCACCGTATCGCCCGGCTGCGCCTGGGTCGCCGCCCACGCAACAACCTCATCCATGGCTTGTTCCGGATCCGTGGAGTCAGAGACAAACACCGGAACGTCCGGGGCGGCCGCGTTGACAGACGCGCGGATGAGCTCACGATCCACACCGAGCAGAGCAACGGCGCGGAACTGATCAGCGTGTGCTTTGACGACACCGTCGACGGCAGCGCCTTTGAGCTGTCCTCCCGCAACCCACACCACCGTGCCCGCACCGGTGAGCGCAGAATCCGCCGCGTGCGGGTTCGTGGCCTTGGAGTTATCCACCCAATCCACACCGCCGCCGGAGTGCACCACCGCCCCACGGTGACCGGCCACGCGGTACTTCTCCAGCGCCCGCTGGATGTGATGCGGCTTCGCCCCCTGGGTCAACGCCACCGCAGCGGCCGCGAGTGCGTCAAGCAGACCGGCGGCTCCGGCGGGCTCGATGCCGTCGGCACTTGCAACGTCGATAGTTTCGCCGCCGAGTTTGGCCACGATCCTGCCGCCCGAAACACCGACCTGGTTGTCGCCAGGCTCTTGAAGTGTGAACCCGATGATGTCGTCGCGACCAGTCTGCTCAGCTAAACGACGAACCTCCGCATCGTCGATACCTGCAACCGCATGCGTTGCTTGCAATACCTTCGCCTTCGACGCGGCGTATTCCGCAAACGAGCCGTGCCAGTCAATGTGGTCTTCAGCCAGGTTCAGCAGCACGCCAGCATCCGGCACGAGCTCGGAGGACCAGTGCAGCTGGAAGCTGGACAGTTCGGCAACGAGGACATCGACGTGTTCGTCGAGAAGCAGCACCTCTCCGACCGCGGTGCCGATGTTGCCGCAGGCACGTGCGATACGGCCGGAGTCGGCGCCGACTTCGGTCATCATCGCCGCCAGCATGCCCGTAGTCGTGGTTTTGCCGTTGGTGCCCGTGACGACGAGCCACGTCCGCGGTGCGCCAAACACGCCGGCGCGGTCAAGGCGGAAGCACAGTTCAACATCGCCGATGACGTCGATGCCGGCGGCGGTGGCGTCGACAAGCAACGGCGTATCAGGTCGCCACCCGGGCGAGGTGACCACAAGGCCAGTGTCAGCGAAGCGCTCGCGCGCTTCAGCGCTGGAACACACCGCGAAGCCTTTTGCGGTAGCGGCTGCGCGCCCATCCGGGTTGTCGTCGACAACCGTGCAATTCGCACCCGCCTTCGTCAGCAAGTGCGCTGCGCCGAGACCAGAAACACCAGCACCGGCGACTAAAACATGATCTGGCAGCGTCACAGGCCCGCTCCGTTCAGCGAGAGCCACTCACCATAAAACGCGGCGAGGCCAAGCATGACCGACATCCCGGAGATGATCCAGAAACGCACCACTACGGCAGTCTCTGGCCAGCCGCCGTTTTCAAAGTGGTGGTGGAACGGCGCCATGCGGAACACACGCTTGCCGGTGGTCTTGAAGGACGCAACCTGAATCACCACGGAGGCGGCCTCCAGGACGAACAACGCGCCGATGACAACCATCAGCAACTCGGTGCGCGAAGCAACCGACAGGCCCGCAACAAGGCCACCGAGTGCCAGCGAGCCAGTATCCCCCATAAAGATCTTCGCGGGTGCGGCGTTCCACCACAGGAAACCCACGCAGGCGCCAAAACCGGCCGCCGCGAGGATAGCCAGGTCCAACGGGTCGCGCACCGAGTAACAGCCAGCGGTCGCGACAGCGTCACAAGAGTTACGGAACTGCCAGAACGTAATGCCCGAGTAGGCAGCCATCACAAGTGCCGTCGTACCAGCGGCCAACCCGTCGAGACCGTCAGTCAGGTTCACTGCATTCGACCACGCGGCCAGCAGGATGTAGATGAACACCAGGAAGATGATGGTGCCCACCACACCCCCGCCGATGGCGAGGTTGATCGTGTCGATGTCGCGCACGAACGACAAGAACGTCGAGCCAGGTGTCAGACCGTTCTCGTCCGGGAACTGCAAGATAAGCAGCCCGAAGGCGATCGAAATGACAAACTGCGCCACAAGCTTCGCTGTCTTATTGAGGCCAAGGTTGCGGTGCATGAACAACTTAATGCCATCATCGGCAAAACCTACGAGGCCGAGCGACAGCGTAAGCCCCAGCACGATCAGGCCCGAGGCAGTAAACGCCGTGTGGCCCGTAGCCAACGCTGAGAGACTGCCGCCGACGTAGCCAAGCGCGATTGCTAACAAAATAGCGATGCCGCCCATTGTTGGCGTGCCACGCTTGCGGGCGTGCGACTTCGGGCCGTCCTCGCGGATCTCCTGCCCCATCTCGCGGCGATGGAAATATCTAATGAGCAGCGGGGTCACAAAAATCGAGACCAGGAAACTAAGAATCCCGGCGCAAATGACTTGAACCATGAAGTGTTACCTCGCTGCTGTTTCGTTATTCATGTTGAACTATCTAAGCGTATGCCCTTGCAGTAGCGCCTCGGCCACTGCCCACAGTCGCGCAACGTTTGATGCTTTTACCAGCACGACATCGCGGTCGGTGCGCGACTGCCAGTCGTCGATACCCGCTGGCGGCATAGCCAACAGTTCGCGCACTACCTCGCTGGCTTCGGCAGCATCGGCGACGCTGCTGGTGCGGATGCCGAATTGCTCAGCACGCTCGGCCAGCGCTTCCATCGACGCATTATTCCCGACAGTGATGAGGTCGGTGACGCTGTAGCGCGCCAACTCATCGGCAAGCGCCGCGTGCTCGTGTTCCGCACCGGCGCCAAGTTCGCCCATCTCCCCCAGCACCGCAAGAGAGCGCACACCTGGGCGCGCCGCGGCGGTGTAACCCAACGCGGCAATGGCAGCCCGCATCGATTCAGGGTTGGCGTTGTAGGCATCGTTGATCACGGTCACGCCATCGGCGCGGGTGTTGACGTCCATGCGGTTGACCGACACGGAGTGCGCATCAGACAACGCCTGCGCGACAGTTGCGGCATCCATGCCCGATTCAATGCCGACTGCAGCTGCAGCCAGCGCATTGCCCACCTGGTGGGCACCGAACACGTTGAGAGTTACGCGCTGCGGATCACCCTTCGGGGTGTGCATGATAAACGACGCACGCGCCACCGCATCCAGTTCCACATCGGTGGCGTAGTAATCCGCTGCCGTATTGCCGTTGGCGGAAAAGCGCACCACGCGTGCCTTCGTCCGCGGAGCCATCGCGTTGACCAGGTCGTCGTCGGCGTTGAGCACCGCGATGCCATCGGCAGGCAGCGCCTCAACGAGTTCGCCCTTGGCCTGCGCGATGTTCTCGCGGGAGCCGAACTCCCCCAGGTGCGCCGAACCCACGTTAAGCACCACACCGATCTGCGGTGGTGCAATCGTGGCCAAATGCGCAATATGCCCGATACCGCGCGCCGACATCTCCGCGACCAGGAACTTCGTCTCCTCCGTGCAGCGCAGCACCGTGTACGGGTGGCCGATCTCGTTATTAAACGACCCCGGAGGAGCCACCGTCTCGCCCGCACGCTGCAGGACCGCCGCGATCAGGTCCTTCGTCGAGGTCTTGCCGGCAGAACCAGTCACGCCGATGATCCGCAACCCGTGGTTCTCCGTCAGTTCGCGGGCCACATAGGTGGCCAACTTTGACATCCCATCCACAACGCCTGCTGCGGAGCCAGTTGGATCGTTGACCGCCAGGTCCGAGTTGTCGTCGGCACTGGGCGGTCGCTTCTCGACGACCACAGCCGGCCGACCGACCTCCCTCGTGGTCAACGACGCCGTGGCACCCGCCGCAGCCGCCTTACCCACAAAATCGTGGCCATCCACGTTCGCGCCCGGAAACGCGACAAACAACCCCCCTGGACCGATCTTGCGGGAATCGAACTCCACAAACCCGGTCACCGAGTTGTCCGGATCAGCCTCCGGGCTCAAGTGTCCTCCGGTGATCTCCGCGATCTGGCGAAGCGTCAGTGCAATCATGCGTTCCTCTTCTCTCGGCGGGCGCGAAGTGCGCGCCGCATCTCTTCGCGGTCATCAAAATGGTGCTTGGTGTCGCCGATGATCTGTCCAACCTCGTGGCCTTTACCCACGACAATGATGGCATCGCCGGGCTTTGCCCACTCGACGAGCGCGTCGATCGCCCTCGCGCGGGAGCCTGCCTCGATGATCTCGTCTGCCGTTTCTGCGTCGCGTGCGCCTTGCAGCACCGCTGCGCGGATCGCTGCCGGGTCTTCGGTGCGCGGGTTGTCATCAGTCACCACAACAAAGTCTGCGCCCTTCGCTGCTTCCGCTCCCATGAGCGGGCGTTTCGAGGAATCTCTGTCACCACCAGCGCCGATCGCCACACCAATCCGGCCATCGACCTGTCCACGCAGCGTCTGAAGCACTGCTGCGACAGCGGCCGGCTTGTGGGCGTAATCCACAACAGCTACAAAATCCTGGCCTTCATCAATTCGCTCCATGCGCCCCGGCACCGCCGCCTGCTCTAGGCCTGCGACAAACGCTGCTACATCGACACCAACCTGCGCCGCAAGCGTGGTGGCAAGGGCGGCATTGGCGACGTTAAACGCACCCGGCATCGGCAGAGCAAACTCCACCTGACGCTCTGGAGTGTGAAGTCGAATGTGCTGGGTTCCGGTGTCGTCGATACGCAATAGCTCCGCAGTGACATCTGCATGCTCACCACGGGTTGCCACCGTCACCGGGTGCTCCGCGCGCGCGGCCATCTTCTGACCCCAAGAATCGTCGACACAGATCACGCTGCGCTTCGCGTGGAGGTCGCTCGACGGGTCAAAGAACAAGGCTTTCGCCTCGAAGTAGTCCTCCATCGTCGGGTGGAAATCAAGGTGATCCTGCGACAGATTGGTAAAACCAGCGACGTCGAACTGGGCACCCGTGACGCGCCCAAGCATGAGCGCGTGGGAGGACACCTCCATCACCACATGCGTAACGCCCTCGTCGCGCATACGGGCAAACAGTGCCTGCAACGTCGGCGCCTCAGGCGTGGTCAACTCGGTGGCCACATCGCGGCCCATGATCTTCGTGCCCGTCGTACCAATCAGGCCGACCTTGCAACCAGCCTGTGTCAGTCCACGCTCCAGCATGTACGTCGTGGTGGTCTTGCCCGACGTGCCAGTCACGCCCAGCAGTGTGAAATCCTTCGACGGATGCCCGTACACCTCCGCGGCAACATGGCCAAGAATCGCGCGCACATTATCGACGACCAACACCGGCCGGCGATCCGACGTCTGCTGGATGATCGCAAGACCTTCTTCGTCAGTCAGAATCGCACCTGCGGCCGAATCGAACGCGTACGACGCGCCATGCACCCGCGTGCCAGGCAGCGCAGCAAACAAGCCACCGGGCTCCACGTTTTGGGAATCAAGACCAATAAACGACACCTCAAACGGTGCCTGCGGCGCATTGACGATGCGTGCCCCCGCAATCTCAGCGAGGGATGTCAGCGTGGGCGCTGAGGACATGATAATTCCTTCCTTTCAGGGCCGTTACTGGGCTTGCAGAACAAACGGTTCCGCGGGCGGGCTCGGCGGGATATTTTCCTTATCCAACATCCAGCTCGCAATCTGACGGAACACCGGCGCCGCAGACTGGCCACCGGCACCGCCGTCGAGTACACCGCGCTGCGGCTCGTCCAGCATGACCGCCACAACAAATCTCGGATCGTTCGCCGGGGCAATACCCGCAAACGTAATCCAATACTGGCTCTGTGAGTATGCGCCCGTTTCCGGGTTCACCTTCTGTGCAGTACCTGTCTTGCCAGAGAACTGGTAGCCCTCCAGCGCATTTCCTTGTGCAGTACCCGACTGGTTGCCGGTCGGGTCTTCTTGGAATGCGGCACGGAACATATCCACCGTTGTACGCGCCGCCTCCTTGCTCACCACTTGGTTGCGCTGCGGCTCATCCTGCGGGATATCTTGCCCGTCCGGTCCGACGATGCGCTCGATGATGCGTGGCTGGATGCGCTCGCCGTCGTTGGCCAACGCCTGGTACACACTCGCCATCTGCAGCGCAGTCCAGCTCATGCCCTGACCGATTGGCAGGTTGGCAAAGGTACCGCCCGACCACTGTTCAAGCACCGGCAGCAGACCCGGCGACTCATTGGGCAACTCAATGCCGGTCGGAGCACCGACACCGAAACGGTTGAGGTAATCCCAGTAACGCTCCTCGCCGAGGCGCTGCGCCAACTGCAATGTGCCCACGTTGGAGGACTTACCGAAGATGCCTGCGGTGGTGTACGGCAGAACATCGTGCTGCCAGGCGTCGCTCACTGTCACACCGGCCATGTCGATCGAGCCCGGCACCTGGTGCACCTCGAACGGGTCAGTCACCCCCTGATCGATTGAAGCCGCTGCAGCGATGACCTTTGCCACCGAGCCTGGCTCGAACGGGTGCGAGATCGCTGGGTTTTCAAAATCCTTACCCTGCTTGATCTGCTTTTCAATATCCCCGTTCGGGTTGATGGTGTCTGTATTTGCCATCGCCAACACCTCACCCGTGTGAGCGTCAAGGACGACAGCCTCAGCCGACTTTGCCAAAGAGTTTGCCTTTGCCTGCTCAAGCACTTGCTGCACATACGTCTGCAGGTCGAGGTCCACCGTGAGCTCAATGCGCGCACCAGGTACCGCTGGCACCACATCGCGCAGGGAGCCCGGAATGGACTGCCCACCTCCCGAGACGTCCTCGGTCGAGCGGCCGTCGATACCGGTAAGCACCGCATCGCTAGAGGCCTCAAGGCCGAACTGACCGTGCCCGTCCATGGAAACCTTGCCAATGATGTTCTCCCCCACAGCACCGTTCGGGTACTGGCGGATGTCCTGCTGGTCAGCAGCCACACCGTGGAACTTCGCCGCCACCTTCGCAGCGACATCCGGGTCAACGTTGCGCACTAAAACTTCGTACGACGTGTCGGCGTGGAGCTTGTCCAAAATCTCCTTGGCACTGACACTGCCCACAGTGCGCAACTGCTCTGTGTCTGTACCCGTAGGCTGTGGATCAGTTTCGCCACCGATCATGTCGGGGATCTCATTCGCCATTGTGCGCAGCACGTCTTCAACGCGGGCGTCGAGCTGCGCGTCGATATCTGCCTTGGGGACGCCGTCGATACGCATCTGCAGCTCTTGCTGCTGTCGCAGTTCCTCACGCAACTGCTTCGGCGAGACCGTCAACGACCTTGCCTGCATCGTGTACGCCAACTGCTTGCCGTCACGGTCCACGATCTCACCGCGACGTGCTGGCTCAACATACTCGCGCTGGCGTTGCACCTTGGCAACTTCACGCAACTCGCCGCCGATGATCACTTGGACCCAAAACAGGCGTGCGATCAGCAAGGCTGCGACGCTGAGGAACACAAGCGTCAAAAGGAATACACGGTGGTTGGTGATGTGACGCTGACTCTTCCGTGGCGCCGGACGCTTCCGGGGTGTGCCCGTGGATGTCACGTGCCCTCCTCACCTACCAAAACTGCTCATTGACTCGTTTATCATGCCCCGCACAAATGCGAAACGAGGTTGCGCCACACGCCTGCGGCACAACCCCCACCGTTAACGTCTATTCGCCGGCGGGCACATTTGCCTGATACGGCGCCACGTTGGCAACCTGCGGTGCTTGCTGCGGACGAGGCGGAGCTTGATTGCCACCTGGAACCTGAGTCAGCGCATCCGCCAGCTCGCGGGTTGCACGGTCATCACTGCTTGCACGGCCCTGACGCAACGCTTCGCCGTTAACGTCGACAATCTTGGCAACCTTTTCTGGGTTGAAAGGCCGGCGCTCTTCAGCACGACCATCTTCCATGACCTCCACTAGGCCAGGTTCTCCAGCGACCACCATGCCTGCGCCTGCAGCGCGCTGTGCGATCTCCGCAGCAGAACGACGATCCTCTAAGTCACGGTTGAGCGACTCGACCTCGTTGGCAAGTTCACGCTCCTTCGACTGCAGCTGCTGGATGGTGAAGGTTTGTGTCGTGGCCACGCCGGACAGCAGCATCGCTATAGCAATACCGATCACCAGCAGAGGCACCGCAAGTGCGGACACTGCGGAAAAACGCGACGGCGCCGCGACCGTGCCAACCCGACGCCCACGCACAGACACAACCTGCTGCGAGCCGAGGCGCCCCCGCCCTCGGGAGTGCGGCACATGCGGCTTCACACCCGGCATCGTGCGACGACGTGCCGGAGCGCTTGTACGGCTGGTGCGGGCACTGCCATCGCGCGTCAGCGTCATCGCGCGGGAGCCACCTCGTGTGTCTCGTGCTGCCATGGTGTCCGTCCTCAGATGGTTGTGTGTTGTACGTGGTTTGTTGTGGGTTATGTGGTTGTCGTTGAGTGCTTAAGCTTCTCGACGCCGCGCACCCTCACCGGTGCTGCACGCGAGTTGCGCTCAATCTCTTCCTGCGGAGCCTTTTCCGCCCCGCGGGTGATGAGTTTGAACGTTGGCTCGGTGCCCGGCAGATCCATCGGAAGTCCCGCCGGCGTCTTTGAAGCTGTCAGTTCAGCGAAGGCAGATTTGACGATCTTGTCCTCGAGCGACTGGTAACTCATGAACACTGCTCGCCCGCCGACGCCGAGCAAATCCGTAATCACCGGAACCACTCGCTCGACAGCCTCAAGCTCGCGGTTGACCTCAATCCGCAGCGCCTGGAAGGTGCGCTTCGCCGGGTGACCGCCAGTACGTCGCGTGGCGGCCGGGATGGTGCTGTACAGCAGTTCCACGAGCCGGTCCGCACGGTCAAACGGCGCACGCTCGCGCTCCTTCAGCACAGCCGACGCAATCTTGCCTGCGAAACGTTCATCGCCGTAGGACTTCAGAATCCTCGCCAGGTCTCCGTGCGAGTACGTGTTAAGTACCTCGGCCGCAGTGATGCCGGTGGTCGGATCCATGCGCATATCCAGCGGTGCGTCACCGCGGTAGGAAAAGCCACGCTCCTCCTGATCCAACTGCATCGATGAAACACCGAGGTCGAACAGCGCACCAGCCACACCGTGCTGCCTCACAAGGTCGAAGGTCTCGCCCTCCCCCGATGCGATCTCGTCGCCGATGTAGTCGAACCGGCATTGCACCGGAGTGAAACGCTCACCGAACTGAGCCAGGCGCTCAGTCGCCTGCTGCAGCGCATTCGGGTCGCGATCCACACCGATCACGCGCGCTTGCGGAAATACGTTGAGAAAGTATTCGGTGTGGCCACCAGCGCCAAGAGTTCCATCGACAATGACGGCGTTGGCGCCGAACGCCTCTACAGCTGGGGCCAGGAGTTCGGCCATGCGGTCGCGCATGACCGGCACATGCCCATGAGGGTCTGCAGCGTGTGTGCGGTACACCATCCGGGCTCACCCCTCGCGGTCAGTTAGTCGTCGGCTCCTTCTAAGCCGGGGAGTATGTAGAGCCCTGTCCGGGCCGGCTGTTCTGATGTCGGGGAAGTACACCAGAATGCTTCACGCCCCGGACAGAGTCCGTACACACTCTCCGAATTGGTTGCCCGCTGTTGGGTAGTCAGTCCTACAGCAGACCGGAGAGAATGTCGTCGTCATCCGCCGCGGAGAACGCGGCTTCAGTCTCTTCTTGATACTTATTCCAGGATTCAAGATCCCAGATCTCGAGAAAATCCACAGAACCGATAACTACGCATTCCTTGGAAAGGCCTGCGTACTCACGGTGTGCCGGCGACAGGGTGATACGTCCGGACCCATCGAGCGTTTGCTCATCCGCACTGGCAGCCAGATTGCGGATAAACGCGCGCGCCTTCGGGTTCGTCCTTGATGCTGCAGCGGCCTTGCGGGCGCGTGCAGCAAACTCGTCCCGCGGGTACACCGCGAGGGAGTGGTCCTGCCCTTTGGTCACCATCAGGCCGTCTGCCAAGTCCTCACGGAACTTCGCAGGCAGCGTCAGGCGCCCTTTGTCGTCGAGCTTGGGAGTGTAGGTTCCCAGAAACATCCGGCGACCTACCTTCCTTCACCTTCAGAGATTGGCATTTGCAGTTTTCTCGGCTTCGCTCCGCATTACGCACGTAGTCAAGATGCGCACCACGGTGCTCCGCTGTGCCCCACTTTAACCCACTTCCCCCCACAAACGCCACACTCTGAGCAACTTAGTTCCCACAACAAGAAGAACACGCAGGTCAACGGCCACAATCCCCGTGGGGCAATTACCCGCCAATGTCCCCCACTTACCGCCACATCCCCCACTACAACCCCATCAATCACCTACAGGCACACGAGACGCAACCCGCTCCGAACGTCCTTTAACAGGCAAAATGGCCGGATCAAACCAACGGGTGGGGCAAAGTGGGGAATGTGGGGCGAAGTGGGGATAAAAAATCGCCCTCCCGAAGAGACCGGGAGGGCGAAGGGAAAGCTAAAAGCTACTGACGATCCTCAAACCGTCGACGGAAGCTCTCCTCCAGGCTAACACTGCGCGGCGAGCGCGACTTGGACTGAGCCTGCGCTCGCTGCAGCGAAACACCAGCGGCAGCCGGGGTACGGAGCGCCATGATCCCCCCATAGAACATCACACCGAAGCCGACGATGCTCAACACCACAGTCCACAGACTCCACGACGCCAGCGCCACTCCCCCAAGAAGAAGGACAAGGCCCAGCACAATGAGGGCGAGGCTACGCATAGTCAGCCGGCCCGACGGGCGCGAAGCACCATACTCAGAGGACGGAGCGACCGAGGAACCGAACTTCGGGTCGTCCGCAAGGAGCGACTGCTCGATCTCGCGCAGTGCGCGCATTTCCTGCTCAGAAAGAGACACTACTTTCTCTCCAGATCCCAGCTATGAATGAACAATGTATGGATACAACGAACATCGTACCCACATTGTTCCCGCGCCTTATTACGCCGCCATTGGCGCATCACCCCCAGTGGTGTCCAGGAGAAAGTCCTCAGCCGAACCGATAAGGCTTGAGACCACGACCGGCGACGGGTTGTCGTCGATCCCAGACGCCACCCTCGCCCGGCGCGCCGAGTATGCAGAAAATACCGTCGCCCAGTGCTGGCCACTTTCCCCGGTGAGCGCGAGCTTGTCCCACGCATTAGTTGGCAGCCGCTTCCGCTTCCGGAGCACAATGCTGCGAGCGTTGCATGCGCCAGCGATGCGCAGTGCAGCCCGGTATGCGTTTTCCATCGCAAGGTCGTAGCGCCTTGCCGCAAAGTCAGCATGCGCCTGTGCAAGCAGTGCCTCCGCAGAGAAGATGAACGAGTCAAACTTTCGCGGCGCCCCCATATCCCCGTACGCCCTGCCCGTTGTGGCTGAAACTACGCTTCCCATGACACTTTCCCCTTTCGCTGTTACCAGTGCATGTCGCCTCTTGATTGCCCATGACCTTAGAAGTCACCCACGACACCACAACCAAAAATTAGCACGTTTGTTCGACTGTTCGAACGAGGATGTGTGGTCAAGCCCCGCAACAGGCACATAAGTGGTTCGATAGTGGGGTGCACATTGAGATCCAAAGGCTGACCAAGGCGGAGTTTTCTTTCCTCGTGCCACGGTTGGTGGACATCTACATGGAAGCTATGGGGTACCCCCAAACCATGCGCGCGCAGCGTTTACGCGTGTGGCGTGGAGAGGTCACCTGGCCAGGCTTTTCCGCCGTGGCCGCAATCTCGGACAACAGCGTCATCGGAGTGGCCTACGGTTTTCTCGGCGCGCGGGAGCGCTGGTGGGACCAACAACTCGTCAAAGCACTCACTCAGCAACGTCTAGACGGCATGCTTTCTGACGACGACCGTGCGCTACTGGCCAACTACTTCGAAATCGCCGAAGTGCATGTGGATCCGAGGCACCAGGGCCGCGGCATTGGTGCGGCGATGCTCAGGGAACTGCTCGCATCGACATCAGCTCGTTGGGCTGTCCTATCTACTCCCGAGGTAGACGGCGAAGCTAATAACGCATTTGGGCTTTACCGCAAGTTTGGGTTCCAGGACGTTGCTCGCAATTTTTATTACGGAAGCGACCCTCGCCCGTTTGCGATTCTCGCACTCGACATGGCGGGCACACCTCATGTCGGCGAGGCTGACTAGGGTACGTTCCAGAGAGATTTTTGTAGACGACGGTGAGGAGCAGCGTGGCTACACACGAATTGGGGATTGGGAACTTAAGTGCGGTGCCTGGTGTCGTCGAAAAGCATTTGGAGCAGTTTTTCGACGAACACGGGCCGGCAATTTCCGCGATCGGTGAGCCTGTCTCGGAAGCAGTCGCGCACTTGCGCGCGTTCACACTGGGTGGTGGCAAGCGAGTGCGTCCGCTGTACGGCTGGGCCGGTTTTGTCGGCGCCGGTGGTTTGGAAACTAGCGGCGAGGACCCAAACGCGGTCTTGCGCGCGATGAGTGCGCTTGAGTTCATCCAGGCGTGTGCGCTGGTCCACGACGACATCGTGGACGCCTCCGATACCCGTCGCGGAAACCCCACGGTGCACCGCAGTGTGGAGGCCCAGCACCTCGAAAACCATTGGCTGGGCGACGCTGCGACGTTTGGCGTGAACACCGCGATTTTGCTCGGCGATCTCGCCTTAGTCTGGGCGGAAGATATGTGGCGCTACTCCGGTGTTTCGTTGGAGGCGCTGCAACGCGCCGCGGAACCGTGGGTGGGCATGCGCACGGAAGTCATCGGTGGGCAGATCCTTGATATTTCGTTGGAAAGCCGTGGCAGCGAGTCTGCGGACATGGCGGATCGGGTGAACCGGTTTAAGACCGCCGCGTACACGATCGAGCGTCCGCTTCATCTTGGTGCGACTATTGCTGGTGCCGACGATGAGACCATTGCGGCATTCCGTGGTTACGGACGCGATATTGGCATCGCATTCCAGCTTCGCGACGACCTCCTCGGTGTCTTCGGCGACCCAGCAATCACCGGAAAACCCGCGGGCGATGACCTGCGCGAAGGAAAGCGCACTGTCCTTTACGCGACGGCGCTTGAGCTTCTCGACGCCAACGATGCCGACGAGCTCCGCGCCGGTGTAGGTACCGCCACCGACCCAAAGGTGCTTCAGCGCCTCGCCGATCTCATCCGCCAAAGTGGTGCGGAGGATGCGGTCGAAGAGCGCATTAACCGTCTCACCGCGTCCGGCATTGCTCACCTGGATACCGCCGGTATTACTGCTGAGGCTCGCCAGGCACTGTCCGAGTTGGCCCACAAGGCCACAGACCGGCGTATGTGATGGCCGGTAAAATCCGGCCGATCCCCCTCGGCGTTGTCGCAGCCGTTCTCATCGCGATCGGTTCCTTTGGTGCCGGAGCGACGCGTTACCGTGACGGCCTCATGCGCTCGATAGGCCTTGAGTTCCTCACGTACGGCCACGGCCGCGGCATGATGGACGGCCTCCTGATGGCGGGCACTGGTCTTCTCGTGTTTGCCTGGCTGTGGCTGTGGCGCACCCGCCCAGGCGAGCAGACCGTGCTCCGTGCGGTGTGGTCGTGGGCCGCTCCACTCGCCTTGAGCGCACCAATCATGTCGCGCGACGTGTACTCCTACCTCATGCAGGGGGCAATGCTTCGCGACGGCTTCGACCCCTACTCCGAAGGCGCCGCTATCAACCCCGGCCCGTATTTGTGGGAGGTCTCCCACGACTGGCGCAACACCACAACGCCGTACGGGCCACTGCACTTGGGCATTGGCAAAGCGGTGACCACGATTGTCGGCGACCACGTCGCGTTTGGCGTCGTTGCCTACCGGCTGATCGCGCTGGCAGGTTTCGCGCTCATTGTCTGGTCGGTACCGCGCATCGCGCGCCTCGCAGGTGCTAGCCCCGGGTTTGCACTGTGGGTAGGTGTAGCCAACCCTGTCATGCTGTTGCACCTGATTGGCGGCATGCACAACGAGGCGGTCATGGTCGGCCTGGTGTGCGCGGGCCTGTACCTGTGCATGCGACACACGTGGTGCACCCCCGGAATCGTGCTCATCGCATGCGCGGTGTCGCTCAAGGCCACGGCTGCGTTCGCGTTGCCGTTTGTGGTGTGGCTGATGGTCACGCGTCGCGCCCGCGTCCACGATGTGCCCCACCACCTCGCCGCGCTTGCCGTCTCTGGAGCCTGGGCGCTGGCGGTCTCGGTCGCCGTCATCCAGGTGGTGACGTGGGTCTGCGGCTCAACGTGGGGTTGGCTCGAGGAAATCACCGGTAACTCGAAGGTGATCAATCCGCTGGCCGGTCCGACGTTCGCCGCAGAACTGATTACCCCGCTCGTGCAGTTGGTCAACGACGACTTCAGCTACAACACAACGCTTGCAGCCACCCGCACGGTGTTCAGCTTCGCAATGCTCCTCGCGCTCGTGATCACGTGGTGGTGGTTCCGCCCGGCGCGCGGCAAGGCCTACGCGCCGCGGATGCTGGCGGGCACCACCGTGGCGTATACGGCAGCGTTTGTCACCAACGCGGTAACGCTGCCGTGGTACTACGCCTCCATCTTGGCGCTCGTGGGCACGTTCCGGGCACCGGCCTGGGTAGCTAGAATTACCACCGGCGCATCCATCGTCGTGGCACTCGCGTTTACAGGCAGCGGCAACCACAGGCTCTACGACGTGTGGTTCCTCGCCGCAGCCTTCATCGTCGCCGTGGTAGCGACTCGCTGGGTGTTTAGAACGCCATCGCTTGCGCACGACGAATAACCTCGCGCGCTTTCTGACCATGCAAGGCGTCAATCGGGCGCCCCGGCAGCGAATCCTCTTCGGTGTAGAGGAATGTGAGGATCTCCTCGTCGTTGTAGCCGCCATCGGCAAGCACGGTGATCGCGCCTGAGACGAACTTCGACAACCCATCCTCACCGATCAGCCCAGCCGGGATGAATTTTTTACCATCCCGGATGTACATGACAAGTTTGCGGGCACCGACATAGTCGTGCACACGAGTGACCGGAACGCCCAACGCTTCGGCGGCGTCGGGAAAGGCCAGCAAGGTTTCGTCGCTAAGCAATTGCTCGAGATTCGTTTGTGTGCTCACGGCGCACGATTCTACCCTGGGGTACATGGCAACACTCGCTCCAGGCACAACTCTCGACGAACGCTACGTCGTGGACCGCGCCATCGCCCGTGGTGGCATGGCCACGGTGTATCGCTGCATCGATTCCCGCCTGGGCCGGGAAGTCGCTGCGAAAGTCATGCACGAGCAATACGTCCACGACGCTGTGTTTCGCGACCGCTTCCGGCGCGAAGCCCGCGCGATGGCGCAGCTCAGCCACCCTAACTTGGTCAACGTGTACGACTTCTCCGCGTCCGGCAACAACGTGTTTCTCATCATGGAACTCATCACCGGCGGCACGCTGCGCGAATTGCTCGCCGAGCGTGGTCCGATGCCTCCCCACGCAGCCGCGGAGGTGATGCGCGGCATGCTCACGGGACTTTCTGTCGCGCATGAGAAAGGCATGGTGCACCGCGATATTAAGCCGGACAACGTGCTTATCGACGCCTCCAGCCGCGTCAAACTCTCCGACTTCGGCCTCGTGCGCGCAGCCGCCGAAAACACACATTCGACCGACCAAATCGTGGGCACCGTCGCCTACCTCTCCCCCGAACAAGTCGACGGCAGCCCTATCACAGCCGCGTCGGATGTGTACTCCGCCGGCATCGTGTTGTTCGAACTCCTCACCGGCCGCACGCCATTTCACGGCGACACCCCCATCGCGCACGCGTACGCACGCCTCCATGGAGATGTGCCCGCGCCGTCCTCACTCATTGCCGGGGTGCCAATGCTTTTCGACGAGCTCGTCGCCACCGCAACCGCCCGCACCCCCGAAGCGCGCTTCCGCGATGCGGGAGAATTCCTCGCCGCACTCGACGACGTAGCAGCCGAACTTGCACTGCCGGATTACACCGTGCCTGCCCCGCGCAATGCCGCAGCCACGCGAGCCGCAGCACACCCGACTAACTTCGGACTGGTCAACAACGCCGCACAGCGACGCCTCTTCCCCGATGACGAGGCGCCAACGCGAGTCGCCCCTGCAGTTGCGAGGCCAACTAAGCAGGCGTCCCCAGAACTGCCGTCACGCAGCCAATGGCCCGCTGCACAGGCGTCTCCGGCTCCGGTTCCGGCCCCCGTTCCGCCTGCAGCCGCCCCCGTGCCCGCACCCGTGCCACCACGTGCACCCCGGCCTGCCGCTCCCAATCCGGCAAAGCGCCCCGCTGTCAAGCCGGTAACTAACCGCTCTCTGATCGGTGTCGTGCTCTACACCGCTGTTGCAATCGCCGTGGTAGCTGCGGTTGGTCTGGGCGCGTGGTGGTTCGGCTCCGGGATGTATGGCGACATCCCGGAGATCGTCATCCCGCGGTAGCGCTGGCCGAGTAGCGCTGTCTTAGTAGCGCAGCATCTCTGCAACGAGGAACGACAGCTCGAGTGCCTGCTCGGTGTTCAGACGCGGGTCGCAAGCGGACTCGTAACGGCCCGGCAGATCCACATCAGTGATGTCCTGCGCACCGCCGAGGCACTCAGTGACGTCTTCACCCGTGAGCTCGATGTGAATACCACCCGGGTGGCTGCCGAGTTCGCGGTGGACCTCGAAGAAGCCCTGAACTTCGTCGATGATCTTGTCAAAGTGACGCGTCTTGTAGCCATTGCTCGACGTGAACGTATTGCCGTGCATCGGGTCCGACTGCCAAATGACCTTGTGGCCGGAGGCCTCAACCGCCTTGACAATGCCAGGCAGTACTTCGCGGATCCGGTCCTGCCCCATGCGGATCACCATGGTCAAACGACCCGGCTCGCGGTTCGGATCAAGCCTATCTGCGTAAGCGACAGCCTCTTCTGGAGTGGTGGTCGGGCCCAACTTGATACCGATCGGGTTGCTGATCATCGCGGCGAAGTTGACGTGGAAATCGTCGATACCGCGGGTGCGCTCACCGATCCAGAGCTGGTGGGCGGACAGATCGTAAAGCTTCGTCTCACCCTTCGAATCCGTGGCCAAACGCAGCATCGCACGTTCGTAATCCACCAACAGCGCCTCGTGGGATGCGTACACGCTGGACGTGCGCAAGTTCGTGTCACTGACGCCACAAGCATCCATGAACGCAAGCGAACGCGAAATCTCGCGAGCAAGTGCTTCGTAACGCGCACCCGCAGGCGAGTTAGTCACGAACTCTCGGTTCCAGTTATTGATGTTGTGCAGGTCCGCAGTACCGGACGCCGTCAGGGCACGCACCAAGTTCATCGCCGCCGACGAGTTCGCGTACGCACGCACCATGCGGGCCGGATCGTGGCGACGAGACTCCTCGGTCGGATCCACACCATTGACGATGTCACCGCGGTAATTCGGCAAACCATTCTCATCAAGATCAGACGAGCGCGGCTTCGCGTACTGGCCAGCAATACGAGCAAGTTTGACCACCGGCATCGACGCACCGTAGGTCAACACCGCAGCCATCTGCAGCAGGGTCTGCACGTTGGCACGGATGTGTGGCTCGGTGTTGGACTCGAACGTCTCAGCACAATCGCCACCCTGCAGCATGAACGCCTTGCCGTTGGCGACGTCCGCTAGATGCGACTTGAGCCCTTCAACCTCGGGCGCGAGCACGACCGGCGGGACGGACTCCAAAATCTTGCGAACATACTCAGCCTGGGCAGGGTCCCACGACGGCTGCTGCTTCGCATCGCGGGAAATAACATCTTCAAACTGCGCGTTTAAATCTCCCGGCAGCGGCGGCAGATCGGGCAGTACCTCTTTGGGGATATCAATAGTCCAGCTCACCGTTCTATATTTAGCACGGATTACTGCCCCAGTACAGGCGGTACAGCCTGCAACTTCTCACAAGGCGGTTTTATCGTCTCACATTTTGGATACGGTGCCGTCGCGGTTCAACGGCAAATGCTCCGCACATACACGAAACTTCCGCAGATTATGGCGCGCATCAACGAGAGCATCGTGGTTGCCCTCCGGCACCCGTGGCAGGCGCGGCTTGCCTGCCATCTGCCAATACTGCTTCAGCTCGCAGGTGTAGCGCGGCAGCGAACGCGGCAGACCGGACATGTCACCCCATAGTTGCGCGAGCACCACGTGGTCATAGGCGCCAACCCAAGCCCACAGTTCTGGCCTGGTGTCACCCGAGGTGAGAAACTCATAGACCTCGTTACGGATGCGCTCCAGCGACTTCCACACTGGTTGGTTCTTCGGAGGGAGCTTCGACAACACGTGCGCTTTGACCCAAGCGTTGGCGCGTGCTGGGTCGAACTCATCGGACACCGCATAGTATTCGCGGCCATCCTCAGCAACAATGCCGATGGACACCAGCTCGATGGTTTCGCCGTCCTCAATGAATTCGGTGTCGTAGAAGAATCTCACTGCGTCGAACTACTTCCGTTGCTCCGATCGAATATCCCCCAACACCTCGCGCCGCGAAGGGCCCTTCTCACCCTCAACACGCCTCGGCCAAAACATCACTGCAGCCACCGCAACGACAGCAAGCGGGCCCGACAGTTTCGGGTACCAGCCCTGCTCAGACGCAATCAGGAACATCACAACAACGACGCATACCAACGCGATTCGGGTAACAAGTGGTTTATTCATTACTGCACACCTTTCGGCCCAGTTTTCGGTTCAGCACCTTCGGGGTACTTCCCCGTCTGCTCGAGGGACTTCTTCACATCGGTCGCGTAGACATCCACGTATTCCTCACCGATCATCTCTGCAATGCGATGCATGCAGTAGTCCGTAAAGGGACGCACGGCCTCGCGCGAGTCAGGGTCGTAGCCATTTTCAACCGCCCAAGCTCGCGGATCAATCGGCTCCGAAATCTTGATCTGCACCTTGACCGGCCTGATGAGCTTGGTGCCGATCGGGTTCGCGCGACCAGATCCAATCATGCCGACCAAAATCACAGGCACGCCGGTTGGCATAGCAATGCGCGCCATGCCAGTGCGCCCCTTGTACACACGCCCATCCGGCGAACGGGTTCCCTCGGCATAAATGCCGAAGAGCTCGCCGTCGTCGAAAATCTTCTTCACCGTTTCCAGCAAGACGTCCCCGGCGGTGTCGGAGCTTCGGTCAATGGGAACTTGGCCTACGGCGGTGAAGAAAAACCGCTGCAAACGTCCACTGAGCCCCGTGCCAGTGAAGTACTCCATTTTGGCCGGGAACTTCAGCTGTCGGCGAACCATCAACGGCAAGTAAAAGGAATCCAGCACAGCCTGATGGTTAGAAACCAACAGGGCCGGACCTTCGTCCGGGATGTTCTCCACACCGTAAATGCGCGGGCGGTTCCACACCAACAGCGGCGGCCCGAAAATAGCCTTGAACAGGGAATACCACTTGTTTGCCATTGTTTCTCCCCTTTTTATCGCAGCTGGCGGGCCAAATCAGCAACGCCAATCATACCCGCCTTCGCTCCGAGCTCAGCACAGAGGATCTCCGGCAGCGGACGGTATCCAGCGCCGACGATGTTCGACGCCATGGACGCTTTGGCAGCGTCAAGGAAAAGATCAGCGTCTTCGCTCACACCACCGCCGAGGACGATCAGCGATGGATCCAAAATGTCGGACACCATTGCCAGGCCTCGTCCCAGCCAGATGGAGAAACTCTCCAGAGCCGCCACACCCAGCCCATCGCCTGCGCGTGCTGCGGCCATAATGTCGTGCCCGCTTGCTCGCTTTTCGACGACCTCCCGGTACAAATCGGAACCTCGATACCCTCCCCTGCTGGCAATCTCGATCGCACAATCGACCAGCGAGGTGCCAGAAGCGTATCGCTCAAGACAGCCCTGCTTGCCACACGAGCACACCCGACCTCCCGGCACCACCGTGATGTGGCCAAACTCAGGCGCGGTGCCGAACGCACCACGGTAGATCTCGCCACGGTGCATCAGCGTTGCGCCGATCCCTGTGCCGACGGCGAAAAACACCCACGTCTCTGTGTCACGAGCGGCACCGAACCGATACTCACCCCAAGCTGCCGCATTCGCATCGTGCTCGAGCCGGACCGGCAGCCCCAGCGCATTCTCCAAATCTTTGCGCACCGGCTGATCATCACGCCACGGCAAATGGGGCGCAAAACGCACGATTTCACACTCCGGGTCGAGGAAGCCCGCAACGGCAGCGCCAACTGCCCCGATCTCGTGTTTGTCCTGGAGCTGCTCGACCATCTGCACGATCGTGCGGGTCAGCCCGTCAGCGTCCTGCGGGGTCCGCGTACTCACCGTGTCGAGGATCGACCCATCCGGCGCGACCACAGATGCACGAGCGTTCGTCCCGCCAATGTCAAAGCCGACTGTCAGCGCCTGGTCTCCTCGTTGTGAAGTCATAGCCGGACAGTTTATGCCCCTGACAGCGGTCAGCCCTAACCCGCCAACACGTCGCGCAGGCGCTCCCCCAGAGTGCCCCACGAAAACTCCCGTTGTACATGCTTGCGCCCGGCGGTGCCCATGGCGGTGCGGTGGTCGTCGCAAAGCAATTGCCCAATGGACCGCGCGACCTCATTCACATCGCGACCATTGACGACGACACCACTTTCCGGCACCACCGTCTCCGGCGCACCACCGGAATCGCCAGCGACTACCGCACCCCCACACGCCTGCGCCTCGAGATACACAATCCCCAGACCTTCCACATCAAGACCACCCCACCGCGTCCGCGCGAGCATGGCAAACACATCGGCGGCAGCCACAATGTCGCGCAACCGCTCGCGCGACACCCGGCCCGTGAATTCCACGCCCGGCGAAGACGCGGCGAGCTTGCGCAGCCGCTGCTCGTACGGCCCCTCCCCCACAATCACCAATCTCGCATTCGGCGCGTATCGACGAATCTCCGGCAACGCACGGATCAACACATCCTGTCCCTTGCGCGGGACCAACCGCGACGAACACACCACAAGTGGCGCATCACCCACGCCGAGCCAGCACCGCGTTTCATCCCGCTTGTGCGCGCTCGCTGGCGCGAAGAAATCCGTGTCCACCCCCGACGGCAGCGCAACATAGTCGACGTCATCGCCGAACACCGCCTGCAAGCGCTCTATCGTGAACCGCGAAATGTACGTCACCACATCCGCGCTACGACCAATCCGGCGCAACACCTGACGGGCCACAGGAATCATCGCCCAGCCAACCTCGTGGCCGTGGGTAGTAGCCACCACACGTTTTGCTCCAGCACGTTTCGCCTGGGCACCGAGAATTGCCAACGGTGCAGCCGCACCGAACCACACAGTGTCGATGCTGTGCGTTCTGATAATTCGAGCCATCTCCCGAGCAAGCCCCGGGGTAGGCAACATGATGTTGCGAGGCCAACGAATCACCGCGAAACTCTGCTCGGCGTCCCACTCGCGCGCAGCATCTGCTTCCTGGACGGAGGCGAGCACGATGATTGATTCCGGGCCTTCGCGCTTGACGAGCTCGTCGACGTAATCCCGTAAGTACGACTGAATCCCGCCGACAGTGGGCG
Source organism: Corynebacterium sp. HMSC11D10 (assembly GCF_001806995.1). Classification (NCBI taxonomy): domain Bacteria; kingdom Bacillati; phylum Actinomycetota; class Actinomycetes; order Mycobacteriales; family Corynebacteriaceae; genus Corynebacterium; species Corynebacterium sp. HMSC11D10. The sequence continues at coordinate 58,763 of NZ_KV787039.1, read as the reverse complement.
GGAAATCATTCGTTACCAACAACGTGGTCATAATCGCGCTAGTAGCGCACAGCCCCCTGAATCGGCATGGAGTTCGCCGGCACTACCTGGATCGGAATGCCGTAGTCAGACGAGTGAACGACCATGCCGTTACCGATGTACATACCCACGTGAGTCACACCCGGGTAGTAACCAATGATGTCACCCGGCTGCAACGCATCCAGTGACACCGGCGTGCCACCCGCAAGCTGCGCTTGGGAGGTACGCGGAATGCTAATGCCGTTCTGCCCATACGCCCACACCATCAGACCAGAGCAATCGAACGCATCCGGCCCAGCGGAGCCCCAGCCATATGGCTTACCCACCTGAGCCAACGCCGCACCAACGATTCCGGAGTCCACGCCCGGAAGCGACGCGCCGCTAATCGGGTTGTCCTTATTGATCCAGCGCAGGCGATCGGCCTCGCTCAAGTTGTCTACGCGGTGTTCGATGTCACGAACCTTGTCATCCAACTCTTCACGTTCACGCTCCAGCTTCTTACGCTGGATCTCCAGCTCATTGCGCGCATGGCGTGCCTCAGCCACCGCAATATTGGCCGAGTTGGACTTCTCTGCCGCCATCCGGTTGGCATCATCCAACTCGGTCAACGCGCGTTGAGACTTGCGAGTGAGCGCCGCCAAATAAGCAGAACGGTCGATCGCCTCTTGCGGGTTGCCCGAATCCAGGGTGGTCAGGATCGCTTCAGATTTCGGGATACGGTAACGGGACTGCGCAATGTCACCGACATTCCTGCGATGCTCGTTACTTACCTCCTGAATAGCGGCAAGTTCCTGTTTCGCCTCTGCAGCGCGGCCATTGGCTTCCTCAACCTTGCGCTCTGAATCGGCGATTTTCTCTTCGAGTCCCTTAATTTCTTCCGACTTCGCAGTGGCGTCGTGGGAGATCTGCTCCATCTCATCGATGAGAGCATCGACATCATCGGCCTTCACAGGGGCCGCGACGCCGCCGGCGAGGATGACGCCGACGAGCGCGGACACTGCGGTCTTCTGAGCAGAAGGACGACGAGACTGAAAAGAGTGCTTACCCACGACCAAAACCTTTTCGCAATACTTGTGAGAACACAAAAACTATAGCGACATCGGTCCCACCGTCCAAGCAAAAAACATGGCCACACAGCATATTGTGAATCAAGAGCACTGGTGTGACGCACGAGGTGTCAAGGTCCCCAAAACGCACGAAAGCCCCAACTCCAAACACAGAGTCGGGGCTTGAAAACGTGCCGTTAGAAGCGAACCACAGAGTGGATCGGCATGAGGTGCAGATCGCGGTAGCCCACCGGGATACCGGAGTTCAGCGCATCGATGATCTGGCCGTTGCCAACGTAGATGCCAACGTGGGATGCACCACCGTAGTAAACAACGATGTCACCCGGCTGGATGTTGCTCAGCGCAACCTGCTGGCCAGCAGCAGCCTGAGCCTGGGAGGTACGCGGGATGGACTTGCCAGCCTGAGCGTAAACCCAGGAGGTGAAACCGGAGCAGTCGAATGCGTTCGGGCCAGCTGCACCGTAAACGTACGGGGAACCAACCTTGGACTGCGCGATGGACACGACGCGCTCAGCGAAGGACGGCTGCGGGGCCGGAGCCGGCTGCGGCGCAGCGGCCGGTGCCGAGTAGTTGGTTGCGGCCTGAGCCGGCAGAACCTGCTTCTCGACGTTCGCGATGAAGGCGCTGAAGCCCGGAACGTTGTTCACGCCCGGCAGAGCCTTCACGCGAGCGATAGCAGCCTGAGCGTCGCCCGTAGCGGCTGCGCCCTTCAGCGACGGGATCCAGGCGTCAATGCCCGGGATTGCCGCTACGCCTGGAATGGTCTCAATACCCGGGACCTGTACTGCGATCGGCGAGTTGGGGACGCGGACCTCTGCTGCGGAGGCGGCGGCCGGCGCGATGAGCGCAGCGCCTGCTGCGAGCGCGGTGGTGGCCGCTGCTGCGCGGGCTGCGGTGTTGGTCTGGCGACGGTGCTTTGCCACTTTAGATTTTCTCCATATCTTCTCTTCGCCAACCGGGTTAGCTGTCGGGCGGGGTGTTGAGAAATGACCCTCGGTCCGAACGACCTACGCCCCACGGGAGCAAGTACTCCACTCTGGTTCCCCGGTCCCCTTCGGCTTCGATCGGCTTTTCCGATCTCCACTTCAGAGTTACGGCTCATATGTTGTTTTCGATCCATGCTTCCAACGGCTGTTGTCGCAATGTCTCGAACAGGTTACGAAACGGCAACAAGAGTGTCCAGCCAACACGCCGTTACAGTTCCGTTATCAAAAGATTTGACGCAAAGCTGCGTCGAAGCCTCCGTTTCTAAATGAAAACTAAGAACGGTCCAATATCCCCAAAACACGGCCATACGCTGCGCATTTATCCGCCAAACCAAGAAGCAAGTTGATCTCCGCAAAGTTAAAGACAACCCAATTAAAACGGATTGTGTGATCTTACTCACACTTGCTTGTTAACCTCATTGTTACAAAGAAAACCGCCCCGCACCACAGTGTGGTGCGGGGCGATTCACGCAACTACTTACATGCTAGCGAGGCGATACGTCGCGGTCGTCGCGATCCTTGTTGGCCTCGAGAGCACGCAGCGTCTCGACAGCCTCCTCGTGCTTCTGCTTCTCTGCATCGCGTACACGCTCAGACACGCCGATCTCGGCGGGCGAGAACTTACCGATGGTCTCAGAGTCAGCGAAGCCAAGCTGGTTCATCTGCTTCGGCACACGAGCACCTGCGTACTCGAGCGGAACCGGGTGACCATTCTCGTCCACTGGGCCAAGCGGCTGGTGGATCTCGATGAAGGCACCGTTCGGCAAACGCTTGATGATGCCGGTCTCGATACCGTGCTCCAGCACAGCGCGGTCGGAGCGCTGCAGGCCGATGCACAGACGGTAGGTGATGAAGAATGCCAGCGGCGGCAGAACAATGATGCCGATACGTCCCACCCAGGTCATCGCGTTCAGCGAGATCTGGAAGAAGTGAGCAACGTGGTCGTTACCACCGGAGATGGTCATCAGCAGGAAGAAGGTCAGACCCATCACGCCGATGCCGGTACGTACCGGAACGTCACGCGGACGCTGCAGCAAGTTGTGGTGTGCGTCGTCGCCGGTGACCTTCTTCTCGATAAAGGGGTAGGCGATGAGCAGCGCAACCATCAGACCACAGAGCAGTGCGACCCAGAATGCACCCGGGATGGTGTAGCTACCGATGTAGAGCTCCCAAGCCGGCATGACACGGGCGGCACCATCAGTCCACAGCATGTAGACGTCAGGCTGCGAACCAGCAGACACCTGCGACGGGTTGTACGGGCCGATGTTCCAAATACCGTTGATGGTGGTCAGACCAGCCATTGCAGCCAGCACTGCGAACACGATCATCATGTAGCCGATTGCGTGCGTTGCAAACACCGGCATGATGCGGACACCAACAACGTTGTTCTCGGTGCGACCCGGTCCCGGGAACTGGGTGTGCTTCTGGAACCACACGAGCAGCAGGTGAGCTGCGATCAGCGCCAGGATGATGCCCGGCAGGATCAGCACGTGCAGGATGTAGAAGCGGTCCAGCATCAGATCGGACGGGAAGTCGCCGCCGAAGATAGCCCAATGCATCCAGGTGCCGATGATCGGCAGGCCCAGGATGATCGCGGACATAATGCGCAGACCAACACCGGAGAGCAGATCGTCCGGCAGGGAGTAGCCCATGAAGCCCTCAATCATGCCGAGGAGGACAAGGGTTACACCGATGAGCCAGTTTGCCTCACGCGGGCGACGGAACGCACCGGTGAAGAAGACACGCATCATGTGGGCGAACATGGCCATCATGAACATCAGTGCAGCCCAGTGGTGCATCTGACGAACAAACAGGCCACCGCGGACGTCAAAGGAAATGTCAAGCGCGGTTGCGTATGCACGGGACATTTCGACGCCGTTGAGCGGCAGGTATGCACCGTCGTAGATCACCTTGGTGATCGACGGGTCGAAGAACAAGGCCAGGTAGATACCGGTCAGCAGCAGGATGATGAAGCTGTAGAGCGCCATCTCGCCGAGCATGAAGGACCAGTGCGTCGGGAAGACCTTGTTGAGCTGCGGGCGCAGGACGCCCGCAACGGTAAAGCGGGAATCCGCATTGTTTGCGGCTTGCTGAAGTTTCGTACTCATTAGGACTGACGCTCCCAGAATGCCGGGCCGACGGGCTCAATGAAGTTCCCGTTGGCGATGAGGTAACCGTCTTCGTCAACCGTCACAGGAAGCTGCGGCAGTGCACGAGCGGCGGGACCGAAGATCGGCTTACCGTGCTGCAACGCATCGAACTGCGACTGGTGGCACGGGCACAGGATGCGGTTGGTCTGAGCCTCGTACAGCGAGGTCGGGCAACCAATGTGCGTGCAAATCTTGGAGTAGGCGTAGTAATCGCCGTAGTGGAAGTCTTCCTGACCCTCACGTTCGATAACGCGCTTCGCGTCCTCAGAACGCAGACGGATCAGCATGACAGCGTTGCGCGGACCATGGATGGAGTGCATGTGGTTCTCGTACACATCGCGCTTCGGGTCGTATTCCTTGCCGTCATTGACGTCCTCTGGGTAGAGCGGGAACACGGTCTCCATCGCAGCGGCGGCAAGGTCCTCCGGACGCATACGCACCAGGCGGGACACGCCGGCGGTGGTGTAGTGCGAGCCGACCTCACCCTTGTGAAGTTCTGCAATCGCACCGGTGTCGCGGCCGAGGTAAACCTTCACGCCTTGATCCTGGACGGTCCAGCCGTGGGTCCACAGGGTGCCGTCGCCGAAGTAGTTCAGCTCGTGGCGGACCTTCCACGGGTTCTTGATCATGCCGCCAAGCGGAGCGATGACCATCAGACCGGCGAGGACACCAGCGGTGCCGAGCAGACCCTTGAGCGCCTTGCGACGACCAAGCGTCGAGGTCTCCCAAGCATCGTTCAGCAGTGCGGTCGTAGTGCGACGATCCAGTTCGCTGGACGGGCCGTCGTGGCGACGCTGTACAGCGATCTCTTCAGGGACAAACTTCTTCACGTACTGGATGATTGCAACACCCAGGCCGAGGAAGGCCAGGCCTGCAGTCAGTCCAAGCAGTGGCGTGTAGAAGGTGTAGATCCAGAGACCTTCGTCGCCGTGGAACTTCGGCTCCCACGGCCAGAACAGGTAAACACCGAGGAAAGCAATCGCGGCGAGAACCGAGATGGCCAACCAAATCTTGATGCCACGCTCAGAGGACTTCTCGCGAGGGTCACCCTCGACCGGGAAGCGCTCCTTACGGTACGCAACCGTTACGTCGTCAAGCTCCGTGCCAAGAGCAGCGAGCTCCGCATTGCTCATGCGGTCAAGCTCTTCCTTCGTGTAATTCTTCTTCACATCACTCATGAGCGGGATCCAATCCACATAGCACCAGCGGCGACCAGCGAGATGCCGATCATCCACATCGCAATACCTTCAGAAACCGGGCCGAGGCCACCGAGGGACCAGCCACCCGGGGACGGGGTCTCCTTTGTCGACTTAATGAAGGCAATGATGTCCTTCTTCTCATCAGCGCTGAGCTGACGGTCAGAGAACTTCGGCATGTTCTGCGGACCAGTGAGCATCGCCTGGTAGATCTCCTGCTCGTTCGCAGGGTCGAGCACCGGGGCGTACTTACCAGAAGACAATGCGCCACCACGACCGGTGAAGTTATGGCAGGAGGCGCAGTTCAAACGGAAGAGTTCGCCGCCACGTGCGACGTCTGCTTCCTGAACCTTGCCGTCGTAGTTCTTGCCGCGCAGCTCTTCCTTAGCCAGGGTGCCGTCCGGGTTGTACACGAGCTCCGGGCCACCACCGTTGGCTGCGACATATGCAGCCAAGGCGAGAGCCTGGTTCTCCGTGTAGCGCGGCTTCTTACGCTCAGCCTGCGCGTCGTTCGACATCATCGGCATACGGCCAGAGTTGACCTGGAAGTACACGGCGCCTTCGCCGGTACCGATCAGAGACGGACCACGGTCGGCAACGCCCTGCAGGTTCGCACCGTGGCAGGTGATGCAAGCGACGTCGTAGATTTCCTTACCCTCCTGGATAAGGGCCTGGTCGTCACGCTGGGCGGTGGCCACCTGTGCATTAGGGGCCAACGCCGATGCGAGAAGACCCGCGCCGGACAAGCCCAGCGTCAACGCAGCAGCACCTGCGAAGGTGCGCTGCGCCTTGCGTGCGCGACGCTTCTTGTTGGGTGAGTTTTCCATTTTGTTCCTTATTAACGAGTTTTCAGAACACGTCTGCAGCCCGGGTTATACCCAGGGCACGGCTACTGGACGAGGTACAGGGTGATGAACACGCCGATCCAAATGGCGTCGACGAAGTGCCAGTAGTACGAAACCACCATGGCAGCAGTTGCCTGTGCCGGGGTGAACTTCGACTTGGCTACTCGCATCAGCACAACGATGAACGCGATGATGCCTGCAGTCACGTGCGCCATGTGGAAACCGGTGATGATGTAGAACACCGATCCATAAACGCTGGACTGCGGGGTCACGCCGTGCATGACCATCTCGGTCCATTCGAATGCCACCAGACCGAGGAAGATGACGCCAAGCACAACGGTTACGGTGAACCACTTGCGCAAGCCGTATACGTCACCTCGTTCTGCAGCGAACACGCCGAACTGAGAGGTGAAAGAGGAACCAATCAGCACGACGGTAATGATTCCGCCGAAAAGGACGTTGAGGTGGTCCGTCTGGTTGCTCCAGTCACCTGCGGCGAGGCCGTTTGCACGCGATGTGAAGTACATCGCGAACAAGCCGGCAAAGAACATGAGCTCTTGGGCGAGGAACGCGATCGTGCCAACGCTGACCATGTTCGGCCGGTTCAGCGCCGGAAGACGATTCTGCGGAGTCGCCATATTTGGGTTAGTAGTTGCGGTCGTCACGCATGCGATTATCCCCTATTTCTTCCTGATATTCATCTCATTCACCCCCACGATTTCCCTGTGAGACAGGGGCCAACCAGCAGCATTTAAAAACATTTTGGTTGCAAAAATAATTTTTAGAAGATCGGGAACTTTTTATAGCGTCTATCCGACGCACATCAACGCAGGTCATTGCGCCGCCACCCAAAGTCGCCGGCTTCCCCGCAGGATAGTTCCCCCAATTACTCGAGCAAATAGGAGTCGGACTGGAGTTCCAGATAGTTCCCAAGTGTGCCCGACATCACATTGTGGCACACCCCCGCTTCGTGCCTAAACTTTCGATTGATTGAAATCTCTTTAACAACAAAAATGCCCCTTCCGATAACCCGGAAGGGGCATTGTCGTGGGCCGGGAAGGCCGCGACCCACTCTTTCTGCGTTAGTGCTTCTCGCGCGGAATGCCGTACTGCAGGTTCAGCTGGGCGGTAGCCCAGATCAGCATGACCGCACCAAAGGCGATCAGCCAGAACTGCCAGAAGGCAATGCCGAGACCGAGGAACAGAATCGATGCAGACATCGTAAACGGCCAGATCGAGCCCGGCGAGAAGAAGCCCAGCACGCCAGCGCCGTCTTCAATCTCTGCCTCTTCCCAGTCTTCCGGGAGGACGTCAGAGCGGGACTCCGCAATGTGGAGGTAACCGCCGAGCATGAAGCAGAGTGCGGTAGCAAGCACGAGGCCCACTGCGCCGATCCACTCAACACCGAAGAGGTATGCATCTTCGCCGATCCACGCCGTTGCGAGGATGTAGAACACTGCCATCAGGGCAAGAAATGTGCCAATGGCGTAGAAAACTTTTGAACCGGTTCCCATGGCTACGTTCTCTCTTTCTTAAACGGTCGCGTTCGGATCGACAGTGTTGACGCCGTCACGAGAACCCTCGCGCTCGGACACAAACGGACGGGTGCTGGTTGCGTACGGTGCTTCACCGATGGAGCGCAGTGCCTCGGAGTTCGGTGCCTCCGGGTTCTGGCGACGGAATTCGATGTACTGCTGGAACTTCTCGGGCGTGACTGCACGGATCTCGAAGTTCATCATTGCGTGGTAGGTACCGCACATCTCAGCACAGCGGCCGACGAATGCACCTTCCTTGTCGATGCGCTCAATCTGGAACTCACGCTGCTGCTGGTTCGACTCCGGGTGCGCGTAGACGTCGCGCTTGAAGAGGAACTCCGGAACCCAGAATGCGTGGTTCACGTCGCCAGATGCGAGACGGAACGCGATCGGGGTGTCGGTCGGCAGAACCAGGACCGGAACTTCCTCGGTGGAGCCAACGGTCTCGATCTCGTTGAAGTTGAGGTAGGACAGGTCGCCCATCGAGGTGCCGTGGATCGGGTTCGCGTTGTGCATGTCCTCGTCGTCGTACTTCGTTGCCTCTGCAAGAGCCTGGCGCTCAGCGTCAAGACCGTCGTAGTCGCGACCGTCTGCAGTCAGATCGCCTGCAACCTCTGCGTAGCCGAACTTCCAGTTCCACTGGTAGCCGGTGACGTCAACGGTAACCTTCGGATCCTTATCCAGGGCGGTCGTGCGGGTCTGTGCCTGAACCGTGAAGAAGAACAGGACCATAACGATGACGATCGGGAGGATCGTCAGACCGAGCTCGAGCGGCACGTTGTACTGCAGCTGCTTCGGGAACTCGCCGGCACCCTGCTTTTCGCGGGCCTTGTGGTTCCACCGAACGATGGACCAGAGGAACAGACCCCACATAATGATGCCGATTGTCCAGGCTGCTACCCAGACCCAAACCCAGAAGTTGTACATCTGGGTACCTTCAGGGGTGACCGGGTCCGGCCAGCCCATGTCGAGGATGCGCGCGACTGACTCCGGCGGAGCTACATCACAGCCCGTCAGCGCAAAGCTTCCGAGGAGCAGCGAACCGGCGACGGCAGCCTTCTTGGCGAATCCGCGCTTAACTTCCTTTTCCACGTGTGTTTGCCTTCCTGTCCACACTAGAACCATCGAATGCACATGCCGATGGCAGAACATTCCTACGGAGCCAGAATAGTTCAAACAGATCGTCGCTACGGAATCTTGTCGAGCCTCACGCTTTTCGACGATCGCCCCTCCGAACAAAACCACCTCTCCCCCGCAAATTAACCCGCAGTGCTGGGCATTAAGTTCATAAGCAAGGCGTTGCGAAGATCAGTCGAAATCTTCGCTTTGACCCCTCAACCATTAGTTGGCCCCCTTATGGGGCACCGCAAAAGGTGGACACTCCGCGACGCGTTCGGTTCACGAGTTCGCCGTTGAAAACCCTATTGTGGAATGCGTCATGACGGTGCCGCACGGTTCGAGGCGGCGCACCTTATATATAGGAGAGGTTTCACAACGATGTGCGGTCTTGTTGCACTGTTGACTGCCCGCGGCGATGCCCCAGTGTTTACCGACGCGGTCGGTCGCTCGCTTTCCTGCATGTATCACCGCGGCCCTGACGCTGCGGGAACATGGAACGACGATGACGCTGTTTTCGGCTTTAACCGCCTGGCGATCATCGACATCGAGCACTCCCACCAGCCACTGCGCTGGGGGCCGGCAGAAAACCCCGAACGTTACGCCCTGACGTTTAACGGCGAGATTTACAACTACGTGGAGTTGCGCGAGGAACTCACCAAGGCCGGATACACCTTCAACACCGCAGGTGATGGCGAACCGATCGTGGTCGGTTTCCACCACTGGGGCGCCAACGTGGTTGAGCATCTGCGCGGCATGTTCGCCTTCGCTATTTGGGACACCGAGACCAAGACGATGTTCGCAGCGCGCGACCAGTTTGGCATCAAGCCACTGTTCTATGCGACGACCGACAAGGGCACCGTTTTCGCCTCCGAAAAGAAGTCCATCCTGGAGATGGCAGACGAGATGGGTCTAGGCCTCGACCTTGATCGCCGTGCAATCGAGCACTACGTGGATCTGCAATACGTCCCGGAGCCGGAGAGCCTGCACCGCGAGATCCGTCGCGTGGAGTCGGGCTGCACCGTGACTATCAAGCCTGGTGGCGAGGTCCACTCGGACCGCTACTTCAAGCCACACTTCAATTCCCAGCCTGTGCCAAAGGGCAAGGAGCAGGACCTGTACGACAGGATTGCCCGGGCGTTGGAGGATTCCGTCGAAAAGCATATGCGCGCTGACGTGACGGTTGGTTCCTTCTTGTCTGGCGGAATCGACTCCACGGCGATCGCGGCGCTGGCGAAGCGTCACAATCCGAACCTGTTGACCTTCACCACTGGTTTTGAGCGGGAGGGCTATTCCGAGGTGGACGTCGCTGCAGAGTCTGCTGCGGCGATTGGTGTGGAGCACATCGTGAAGATTGTCTCCCCGGAGGAGTACGCCGACGCGATTCCGAAGATCATGTGGTACCTCGACGATCCGGTGGCTGACCCTTCACTGGTGCCGCTGTTTTTCGTCGCGCAGGAGGCACGCAAGCACGTCAAGGTTGTGCTGTCCGGTGAGGGCGCGGATGAGCTGTTCGGTGGCTACACCATCTACAAGGAACCGCTGTCGCTGGCACCGTTTGAGAAACTGCCGAGCGCACTGAACAAGGGGCTGAACCGCCTCAGCCGCGTGTTGCCGGAGGACATGAAGGGCAAGAGCCTGCTTGAGCGCGGCACTACCCCGATGGAGGACCGTTACTACGGCAACGCTCGCTCGTTTAACTTCGAACAACTCCAGCGTGTGCTACCGTGGGCGAAGCGCGAGTGGGACCACCGCGAGGTCACCGCACCGATTTATGCAACGTCGACCGAGATGGATCCGGTGGCACGTATGCAGAACCTGGACCTGTTCACCTGGATGCGCGGCGACATTCTGGTCAAGGCCGACAAGATGAACATGGCGAACTCCCTGGAGCTGCGCGTTCCGTTCCTGGACAAGGAAGTCTTCGAGGTCGCGCAGACGATCCCGTACGACCAGAAGATTGCCAACGGCACCACGAAGTACGCGCTGCGCAAGGCGATGGAGCAGATCGTCCCGCCGCACGTGCTGCACCGCAAGAAGTTGGGCTTCCCGGTGCCGATGCGCCACTGGCTGGCGGGCGACGAACTCTTCGGCTGGGCGCAAGACACGATCCGCGAGTCGCAGACCGACGACATTTTCGCCAAGGACCAAGTCCTGGAGATGCTCAAGGAGCACCGCGATGGTGTGTCCGACCACTCGCGTCGTCTCTGGACGGTGCTGGCGTTCATGGTCTGGCACGGCATTTTCGTGGAAAACCGCATCGATCCCCAGATCGAGCACAAGGATTACCCGGTCGAGCTGTAGGTAGTGCCAGCACTACCCCAGTTGGGCAGCCGTCTGTATTGTCGGGCTGCCCGTTCGCCGGTTGAATGTGGTGTATGTCAACTGCAAAGAAAGTACTCACCACCATCGCCGCGGTGTTCGGCGTCCTGTTGATCGCCGCCGGCGCCGCCGCCTATGTGTACGGGCCGACCATGACTGCCATGTTCACCGGCACCGCCAAGTTCATGGGTACCGATACGCCGAAGCGCTACGCCGCGACGGTGCTCGACCTGGCAGAACAGGGCATTTACGCGGACTCCCCCGAGTTTGCCGAGGCTAGTGACAAGGCACGCGAGGCCGCGAAACAGGCGGATTCGCTCGACGAGATCCGTCCGGCGCTCAACGACGCGGTCCAGGCTGCTGGCGGCAAGCACTCGAAACTTATCGACCCGAACGTCGAGCAGGAATACGCCGAGATGGAATCCACACGTGCGGCCGTCGAACGCAACGGGAACGTAGCGTGGGCAACGGTGCCGGGCGTCAGCCGCCACGACGATATCCAGTCCTACGCCGACACGCTCACATCCGGCCTAGTGCAAGCGCGCGACAACGGCGCCTGTGGCGTGGTTGTGGATCTGCGCGGCAACGACGGCGGCGACATGGGCCCGATGGTCGCCGGCCTGTCCCCTGTGCTGCCCGACGGCACGGTGCTCGAGTTCGTCTCGGCAGGCGGTTCGTCGCCGGTGACGGTAAGCGGCAACGCTGTCAGCGGTGGCGGCAGCCCCGTAGAAACCTCCGGCGGCAAATGGGACGGCGTGCCAGTCGCAGTGCTTGTCGACGACCTCACCGCCTCGTCCGGCGAAGCCACTATGCTGGCCTTCCGCGGCCTGGATCAGTCGCGTAGTTTCGGCACCCCCACCGCCGGATACGCCTCGGCGAACACCGTCTACGACTTCCCGGACGGCAGCAGCCTAATGCTGACCATCGCGAAGGATAAGGCCCGCACCGGCGAAACGTTTGCGGAAGACCCGATCGAACCCGATGTTCAAGGTGGCCAGGAACAGGCGCTGCAGTGGCTCCGGGACGAACACAACTGTTCGTAGCGGCACTACAGCACAGAAAAATCCCCGTACTGGCGTGATGGCCGGTACGGAGATTCGTCGATAAGCAGTGGCTTAGTTGAAGCTATCGCCACAAGCGCAAGCGGAACCTGCGTTCGGGTTATCGATGGTGAAGCCCTGCTGCTCGATGGTGTCCGCGAAATCGATCGTCGCACCCGTGAGGTACGGCACGCTCATCTTGTCCACGACAAGACGCACGCCACCAACCTCATCGGCCTTGTCGCCGTCCAGGTCGCGGTCGTCGAAGTAGAGCTGGTAGCGCAGACCAGCGCAGCCACCAGGCTGAACAGCGATGCGCAGGGACAGGTCGTTGCGGCCCTCCTGATCAAGCAGGGCCTTCGCCTTCGCCGCCGCTGCCTCGGTGAGGTTCACGCCAGTTGCGGAAGTAGGTGCAGTCATTGGGTACTCCTTCGTGCTACGCGTTCGAGTGGCGCCCATGCTACGCGCGCCCCTTCATAGCCGGTGTAACGGTTCTCCCCCGCAGTCTATTCCCACTGGTTACAGGAATGTCGCGGTGGCCTTGTAGCCTAGGTGGCGTGAAACTACCCTGGCAAAAATCCGAGCAGACAGATAAGGCTGGTTCGACCAAGGCCGAACTGCCTCAGACCGACACCACGCCCGCGGCAGACACCCCAGAGGCCGCAGAGCAGAAGCTTCCGAAGGGCTACACCCCGCCGAAGGGCAAGCCGACGCCGAAGCGACTTGATCAGGAGATCAAGCGCGGTGTTGTGCGCGACCCGAATGCGGCCACCCCGGCGCAGATTCGTCAGCGTGAAAAAGAGCTGAAGAAGTCCATGACCAAAGAGGAGTGGAAGGCGCACAAGAAGCAGGTGCGCGAGGAGAATCGGGCCCGCAACCGCGAGATGCAGGCCAAGATCGACTCGGGCGACGAGCGCTACCTCATGGAGCGCGACAAGGGCGAGGAGCGTCGCTTCATCCGTGACTGGGTGGACTCGCAGCGCTTCTTCAACAACTACGTCATGCCTATGGCGCTGGTGCTGCTAATCGTGATGTTGATCGGCACGTGGCTGCCTCGCGTCGCGGCGGCATTGTCTTTGGTGAGCCTGTTGTTTATCGTCACCATCTTCATCGAGGGCATCATCATCGGCATCCGCGCCAACCGTGCGGTCCGTGCAAAGTTCCCAGAGGCGAACACTGGTTTCAGCCTGGGTATGTACGCGTTCTCCCGCGCTACTCAGCCGCGTAACTGGCGCTCCCCCAAGCCGCGGGTGGCGTTGGGCGCGAAGGTATAGCCCATGCAGTTTCCCCCGGTTGAGCCGCCGAAACGCGCGCATGCCCGTGCGGTGGCGGATGCGTTGGCAGGTGGCACGAGTGGAGTTGCCCTTGGAAGGCTGGGGGCGATCGGTGCGTGGGTGGCGTCCGTGCAGGGCCGCGACGTGCCGACTCCGTTTCTGCGCCCGCGTGCGGTGATTGTCGCAGGCAATCACGGCATTGCCGCGCGCGGTCTGTCCGCGTGGACATCGGATGCCGGCGCCGCTCAGGTTGAGCAGCTGCGCGCCGGTGTCGGCCCTGCCTCCACGACGGCGCGGGTTGCGGGGGCGAGCATCAGGCTTATCGACGACTACCTGGACACCCCCACCGGCGCCATCGACGTGGAACCCGCCGTGTCGCAAGACGTGTGGGATGCGGCGTTGGCTGCGGGTGCAGAGATCGCCGATAGTGAAATCGACGGCGGTGCTGACCTGCTGATCCCCGGAGACATCGGCGTTGGCAACACCACCGTCGCCGCGGCGGTGTACGGCACGTTTACGCGCACTGAGCCCGCAAAGGCGATCGGGCGTGGCTCCGGCATCAACGATGAGGTCTGGAAGATCAAGGTCGCCGCTATTCGCGACGCGATGTTCCGCGTGCGCGGGTTCCGCGACGACACCGAACGTGTCTGCGCGGAACTCACCGGCCCGGACTTCGCCTGCCTGGTCGGCTTCATCGCCCAGGCCGCCGCGCGCCGCACGCCGTTGCTTATCGACGGCGTCTACCCCGCCGTCGCCGCCTACGTCGCCGAACGCCTCGCACCCGACACCAAAGACTGGCTCATGGCAGCGCAGGAGGCGAACGAGCCGGCGCAGGCTGGCTGCTTCGAAGCGCTCGGGCTTCGACCGTTGCAACACCTGGATATGAAAACGGGCCAGGGCGCTGGGGCCCTGGCCGCGTTGCCGCAGTTAAACCTGGCGGCGGAGATGGTTGGCGAGGTGCTCGCCGGGGGATCGTCGATAAGCGACTAGCCCTCGACGAGCGTGAGGTTCCAACCGTGGGTGTCCTCGACCTCGCCGGTCTGGATGCCGCGCAGACGCTCGCGCATTGCCAGGGTGATCTCGCCGGCCTCGTTGTTATTCACCGTGAACTCGCCCTCGTTGCTGAGCACGCGGCCAACCGGGGTGATCACAGCTGCGGTGCCGCACGCCATGGTCTCGGAGATGGTGCCGTCCTCGGCACCAGCACGCCACTGCTCGACGGTGATCTTGCGCTCCTCGCTGGTGTAACCCAAGTCTTCTGCGACCTGCAGCAGCGACTTACGCGTAATGCCCGGCAGGAGCGAACCGGACAGGGACGGGGTGATGATCTTCGCGTCCTTGCCGGAGCCCTCGACGAACATGAGGTTCATGCCACCCATTTCCTCGATGTACTTGCGCTCGATCGCGTCCAGCCACACAACCTGGTCGCAGCCCTTGTCCGCAGCCTGCTGCTGCGCAAGCAGGGACGCCGCGTAGTTGCCGGCGAACTTCGCATCGCCGGTGCCACCAGGTGCTGCACGGACGTAGTCCTCGGAGATCCACACGCTGACCGGCTTGACGCCACCCTTGAAGTAGGCGCCTGCCGGGGAGGCGATGATGTAGAAGGAGTACGACGAGGACGGCTTCACACCCAGGGTCTTCTCCGTGCCGATCATGAATGGACGCAGGTACAGCGACGCCTCGCCGCCAGCTTCGGGTACCCACTTCTGGTCGATGGTGACCAACTGGCGCACGGCTTCCAAGAAGTCCTCATCCGGCAGTTCCGGCATTGCCATACGACGCGCGGAGCTGCGCATACGCTCAGCGTTTTGCTCCGGACGGAACGCGGTGATGCGCCCATCGGTGTGGCGGTACGCCTTCAGGCCCTCGAAGATCGCCTGGCCGTAGTGGAAGACGTTGGCGGCCGGGTCGAGCGCGATCGGTTCGTACGCCCGCACCTGGGCGTTGTGCCAGCCTTTGTCTTCGGTCCAATCGATGGAGACCATGTGGTCGGTGAACTCCTGGCCGAACGCCGGGTTAGCGAGGATCTTTTCACGCTCAGCATCAGTTGCGGGGTGGTCTGACGGGGTAACTGCGAATTCGAGGTTAGACATGTGGCCCACGTTACTCCGTGGCTATGTACCCTCGGGAGGCAATCCTGTTCAATTGTCAGAAAGGTGTTGTTTATGTCGTTCGATGTCACACTTCCTGCCCGCGGTACGACGGTGCGCGCGGTTGCCGGTTCTGCCGCCCCTGAGGGCGCTGTGCTGCTGGTTCCGGTCGCACAGGGCGATGACGGAGTCGAACTTCCGGTCACCCAACTTGCCCCGAAGGGCCTGCTTGAAGCCCTCGTTGCGGTCGGCGCGAAGGGTACGGCTAACGAGGTCACCCGCGTTGTCGTCGACGGCACGCTGGTCATCGCGTACGGCCTCGGCGACGCGAACGACATTGACGACGAAGCCGTGCGCCGCGCCGTCGGCGCCGCCACCCGCACCCTCAATGGGGTGGAAAAGGCAGCTATCTCCGCCGAGTTCGGCGTCCAGCCGGTCGTCGAGGGCCTCCTGCTCGGCGGCTACGTTTACAACGGTCTGAAGTCCACCGCCAACACGCTTGACGACGACAACACCGACGCCGAACTCCCCCAGACCACCGAAGTCACCGTGGTCGGCGCAGACGAGAAGGCGTTCGAGCAGGCCGTCATCGTCGCCGAGTCGGTCAACCTGGCCCGCGACCTGGTCAACACCCCGTCAAACTTCCTCTACCCCGAGTCCTACGCCGCTGTCATGGGCGAGGTTGCTTCGGCGGCCGGCCTGGACATCGAGGTGCTCGACGACAAGGCGCTTGAAGATCAAGGCTTCGGCGGCATCCTCTCCGTCGGTCGCGGCTCCGCACGTACCCCGCGCCTGGTCCACCTGACGTGGGCGCCGTCCGGGGCGACGAAGAAGGTCGCGCTTGTGGGCAAGGGCATCACCTTCGACACTGGTGGCATCTCGCTGAAGCCGGGCTCCGGCATGGAGGACATGATCTCCGACATGGGCGGCTCCGCAGCACAGCTCGGCGTCATCGCCGCTGCCGCCCGCCTTGAGCTGCCAGTGCGTATCGACGCCTGGCTGCCCCTGGCCGAGAACATGCCCTCCGGCACCGCCACCCGCCCGGGCGACGTGATCACCCACTACGGCGGCATCACCAGCGAGGTCATCAACACCGACGCCGAAGGCCGCCTCGTCCTTGCCGACGCCATCGCCCGCGCCTGCGAGGACAACCCCGATTACCTCATCGAAACCGCAACCCTCACCGGCGCACAGCTGGTCGCCCTGGGCAACCGCACCTCCGGCGTGATGGGGTCCGACGACCTGCGCGACCTCATCGCCGAGACAGGCCGTGCCGTCGGTGAGCAGGCTTGGGCTATGCCGCTTCTCGAGGAGCAGGAAGACGAGCTGAAGTCCCCCATCGCTGACATCCGCAACACCCACAACGCCCGCACCGGCGGCATGCTCTTCGCCGGCCTCTACCTCTCCCGCTTCGTGCCGGAGAACGTCGAGTGGGCTCACATCGACATCGCCGGTCCGGCCTGGAACGGCGGCGGCGCCTGGGGCTACACCCCGAAGCGCGCAACCGGCGCCCCGGTCCGCACAATCCTCGAGGCACTCAACCGCCTGGCTGCGAAGTAGGGGCTGTAGCGCTGTGACGCTTTGGTAGCGCTCTGTGGCGCTTCGGCAGCGCCGTGACAGCGCCCCGCCACTATGCCGCTGCATAGTCTCCCCTGGTCTCGAGCCGGTCTCCAGCCGGCAGGACTATGCAGCGGCATAGTTTTGCTTGGCTCAAGCCACCAAGACCTAGATGGTGAGGATGCACTGGTGAAGATGCGTAAAACCAGGCATCTTCACCAGTGCATCCTCACCATGTGCGGGTATGGGGTGCGGGCCACCGCATAGCCGTATGGGTCGGGCGGGGGCAGCGTAGCAGGCACGGGACGGCGGAGAAGCCGTCTAGCTGTACGGGTTTTCGCCGCGCTCGAACCGGGCGCGGCGTTCTTTTTGTTCCTCACGCTTGCGCAGAATGCGTTCTTGCTCCATTTTCTTGCGCATGCGGTCGGGATAACCGGTCTCTTCGACGTCGTAAAGCAAGATGCCCAGCATTTTGGAGACGGCGTCGATGCCCTTGGGGCCGCCGATGCGGCGTCGGGTGTAGTTGCCGTGCTCGTCGACAAGAACAACGGACATCTCGTTGACCATGGTTTCTGGCTCGACAAAGCCTTCCACGAACGCACGGCCGGCGACCCAATCGCGCAAGTATTGCGCGTCGTCGGGGCGGATTGTCTCGCCCGGTGCTCGTGGCGGTTTGAACGTCGTGGACTTCTTGCCTTTGCCGAACAGGTTGAACACGCCCCACATCATACGGGCCTGTCTAAGCAATTAGGTCACCCCTTGGGCAACGAACGTGTGTGGATGCAGGTACGCTTTGTGCCGTATAGCTTCCAACGTTTCAATGAGGAGACTTTAAACATGGCGCACTCTGTTGAGATGCCCGAGCTGGGCGAGTCAGTCACCGAAGGCACGATCACTACGTGGCTGAAGGAAGTCGGCGACACGGTTGAGGTCGACGAGCCGCTGCTCGAGGTCTCCACTGACAAGGTCGACACCGAAATCCCGTCCCCGGTTGCTGGCACCCTGATCGAGGTCCTGGCGCAGGAAGACGACACCGTTGAGGTCGGCGACGTCATTGCCCGCATCGGTGACGCTGACGCTGCTGCTTCCTCCGACGACTCCAACGAAGACGAAGCCGAGGCCGAAGAAGAAGCACCGGCTAAGGCTGAGGAGCCGAAGGAAGAGAAGAAGGCTGCTCCGAAGAAGTCCTCTGGTGAGGGCACCAAGGTTGAGATGCCGGAGCTCGGCGAGTCCGTCACCGAAGGCACCATCACCACCTGGCTGAAGGAAGTCGGCGACGAGGTTGAGGTCGACGAGCCGCTGCTCGAGGTCTCCACTGACAAGGTCGACACCGAGATCCCCTCCCCTGTCGCTGGTGTGATCCTGGAGATCAAGGCTGAGGAGGACGACACCGTCGAGATCGGCGACGTCATCGCGATTATTGGCGACGAGGGCGAAACCCCGGCCGGCGACGACTCCGCCGACGCCAAGGAAGAGCCGAAGGCCGAGGAACCGGCTGAGGAGCCGAAGGAAGAGAAGAAGGCTGCT
>NZ_KV787039.1:0-40020 GCF_001806995.1 Corynebacterium sp. HMSC11D10 | reverse complement strand
TCGACACCGAAATCCCGTCCCCGGTTGCTGGCACGATCATCGAGATCCTCGCTGAAGAGGACGATACCGTTGAGGTGGGCGACGTCATCGTGGTCATCGGCGACGCTGACGCCGCTGCTGCTTCCGACGACTCCGCCGACGAGGCCGAGGACGAGGTCGAAGAGGCTGAAGAAAAGGCCGAGGAGAAGGCTGAAGAGAAGAAGCCGGAGCCGAAGGAAGAGCCGAAGCAGGAGGCTCCGAAGGCTGCTTCCACCGACTCCAAGAACGCTTCGGCGAAGGTCAACAACGGCGACAACGTCCCGTACGTCACCCCGCTGGTGCGCAAGCTGGCTGAGAAGCACGGCGTTGATCTGAACACGGTTGAGGGCACTGGTGTTGGTGGCCGCATCCGTAAGCAGGATGTCCTGGCTGCCGCTGAGGGCGGTAAGGCTGAGGGCACCACCGCTGCGTCTTCGACGAAGGAGCAGACACAGCAGCCGAAGGGCGAGCGTGCGAACTGGTCCACCAAGTCTGTGGATCCGGCGAAGGCAGAGCTCATCGGCACCACCCAGCGTGTGAACCGCATCCGCGAGATCACCGCTGCGAAGATGGTCGAGTCGCTGCAGACCACTGCTCAGCTCACCCACGTGCAGGAAGTCGACGTCACCCGTGTGGCGGAGCTGCGCAAGAAGGTGAAGCCGGCGTTCGTCGAGAAGCATGGCGCAAACATCACGTACCTGGCCTTCTTCATCAAGGCCACGGCAGAGGCGCTTGTGTCCCACCCGAACGTGAACGCTTCCTACGACGCGGATGCGAAGGAGATCACCTACCACGAGGACGTCAGCATCGGTATCGCTGTTGATACCCCGATGGGTCTGCTGGTGCCGGTGATCAAGCAGGCGCAGAAGAAGAACCTTGCGGAGATTGCGAAGGCGATCACCGACCTGGCCGAGCGCGCACGCAACAAGAAGCTGCGTCCGGACGACCTGTCTGGCGCAACCTTCACGGTGACCAACATTGGTTCCGAGGGTGCGCTGCTGGATACTCCGGTGCTGCCCCCGCCGCAGGCTGGCATTCTGGGTACGGCTGCGATTGAGAAGCGCCCGGTCATCGTGACCGAGGATGGCATTGACTCCATCGCGATCCGTCAGATGTGCTACCTGCCGTTCACCTACGATCACCAGCTGATCGACGGTGCGGACGCTGGTCGTTTCGTCACGACCATCAAGGACCGCATCGAGGAGGGTGACTTCGAGGCTGACCTCGATATCTAACCTCTAGCAGGCGAAAGCCCGGCACTGATTTATGTCAGTGCCGGGCCTTCTTTTTATGTTTACACTGGCGCGCATGACAGGCACATTCAAATCTTTCCGCAACAACACTGAACATTTCATGCGCGAGGCACTCGGCGGCCTTGTGGCCGCGCATCCTTTTGCGGAGTGGCACAACGAGGGGTTCGTGGGGCTTTTGCGTGACGACGACTCCCCCGCCCGCGTCGCCGTCATCTCCGGCGGCGGGTCGGGCCACGAGCCGATGCACGCCGGGTTCGTCGGCGAGGGGATGCTGGACGCGGCTTGCCCGGGGCTGCTGTTTACGTCCCCGAACGCGGTGCAGATTGGCGCGGCAACGGAGTGGGCAGATCGTGGCCGTGGTGTTGTGCATGTGGTGAAGAACTACACGGGCGACGTCATGAACTTCACCGTGGCGGGAAACCATGCCGAGGCTGAAGTAAGGCAGGTGTTGGTGGCTGACGATGTGGCAACCGAGATCGACAACGATGACTCGCCGGGGAGGCGGGGTACGGGGGCGACGGTGATCGTCGAGAAGATTGCGGGTGCTGCTGCGGCGCGTGGCGACGACCTCGGCGCCGTTGCGGAGGTTGCGCAGCGGGCGGCGGATCAGTCGCGAAGCATGGCGGTGGCGCTGCAGCCTGGTCACTCCCCGACGAGTGACCGCGCGACGTTCGACCTCGACGAGGGGCAGATTGAGGTCGGTGTTGGTATTCACGGTGAGCCGGGTGTGGAGCGTCGTGATCAGGCGGGGTCGAAGCCGTCGGCAAAGGCGTTGGTTGAGGAGCTCCTCGATGCGGTGCTGGCCTCGCTCAAGGACAACGGCGTTGAGGTGGATGACGCCATGCTGTTTGTGAACGGTTTGGGTGGCACGAGCGAGCTGGAGTTAGACCTGGTGTTCGGCGAGGCCCTCAAGCAGTTGTCGGACCGTGGTGTGACGGTGCGTCGCGGCATGCGTGGGTCGTTGGTGACGTCGCTGAACATGGCTGGTATTTCGCTGACGGTGACAGCACTCGACGACGAGCTCATCAGCCTGCTCGACGCGGAAACCCAGGCACCAGCCTGGCCTGATTTGGTCCGCGACCCGCAGTATGCGGACGCCACCATGACGGATGACGAGCAACAGCCCGATAACGGTGGGGAAAACGTGTGGCTTTCGGCCTTTGTGGATCGCCTCGCAGCTGCCTACGACGACCTGACGGCGCTAGACCGCGAGGCAGGCGACGGCGACTTCGGCCAGAACATGGAGGCGGCCTTCGGTGATATGACTACCCCGATTCGGGGCAATGATTCCGAGGTGCTGAACTTCTTCGCCCATCGGATGTTGGTTCGCGCGGGTGGTACGTCGGGGGCGGTGCTGGGCACGTTCTTCCGCGAGATGGCTGACGTGTTTGAGCGCGCCAATGTGGATTCGCGGGAAGCGGACGGCCAGGCATTCGGAACAGCACTGGCTGAGGGCCTGCGAGACGGTGTGGCGGCCATCACCGAACTTGGCGGTGCGAAGGAGGGCGACAACACGCTTATCGACGCGCTCGTGCCCGCCGCAAAGGCCACCGAATCGCTCGATGGCGCTGCCACTGTGGAGGACGTTCTTGAGCACGTATTTGCAGCTGCCGTCGAGGGCGCAAAGTCCACCCGCGGTATGCAGGCGAAGAAGGGCCGGGCCTCCTACCTGGGAGAAAGCGCAAAGGACGTGCCGGATCCCGGCGCGATTGCGGTGACGTGGTTGTTTGGTGCAGCGGACGTGAGGGAGTTCTAAAACCCTGGTAGACCGCTTTGTCTTATTGGTGGGTGTCACGGACGTGTTTGCCCGCTATGCTTGGGCGTGCTCGTACGCCCCGAGATAAGGAGCCTTCAGTTGGATTACATTTCCCGTCATATTGGCCCAAACCAGGATGAACAGCAGCAATTGCTGGACGCGCTGGGTTACGAAAGTATCGATGCGCTGATTGCTGCAGCGGTGCCAGGCGGGATCCTGGCTGAGCAGCCGCTTGATCTGCCGGATGCGCTTACGGAATACGAGGCTCAGGCTCGACTGCGTGAGTTGGCTGGCAAGAACAAGGTCTTGCGCGCGTTCTATGGCCAGGGCTTTAACTCGACTCTCACGCCACCGGTGATTCGTCGTGGTGTGGTGGAGGATGCTGGCTGGTATACCGCGTATACCCCGTATCAGCCGGAAATCTCTCAGGGGCGCCTGGAGGCGCTGCTGAATTTCCAGACCATGGTGCAGGATCTGACTGGTTTGGATATTGCGAACGCTTCGCTTCTCGACGAAGCCTCAGCCGCCGCGGAAGCAGTTGGCCTGATGGCTCGTGTGGTGAAGAAGGGTCGCCGTGTGCTGTTGGATGCTCGTTTGCATCCGCAGGTGATCAACGTGGCTGCAGAGCGCGCCCGTGCGATTGATCTTGAGGTTGAGGTTGTTGACCTCACCGAGGGTGTTGTCGGCGAGGACCTGGTGGGCGCGGTGTTTGCCTACCCGGGTACCGAGGGCGACGTTGCGGATCCGCGTCCGGTGATCGAGGCGATCCACGAGCGTGGTGGCCTGGTTGCGGTTGACGCGGACATTCTTGCGCTGACGCTGTTGGAGTCCCCTGGTGAGTTCGGTGCGGATATCGCAATCGGCACCACGCAGCGTCTTGGTGTGCCGCTGTTCTACGGTGGCCCGCACGCCGCCTACATGGCTGTGCGTGAGAAGTTGCAGCGTCAGATGCCAGGCCGCCTCGTTGGCGTGTCCAAGGATGCGGAGGGCTACCCCGCATACCGCCTGGCGTTGCAGACGCGTGAGCAGCACATTCGTCGTGAGCGTGCGACGTCCAACATCTGTACCGCTCAGGCACTGCTTGCGGTCACCGCGTCGATGTACGCGGTCTACCACGGCCCGGACGGGCTGACGGAGATCGCCGGCACGATCCACCAGCGCGCGACGGATTCTGCTGCCGCTCTTGAGAAGGCTGGCGTGAAGGTCAAGCACGCCGAGTTCTTCGACACTGTTGCGGTGGAAGTTGAGGGGGCGCGTGGTGTCGTCGATAAGTTTGCGCAGGCAGGCTACCTCGTTCGCGCGATCGACGACAAGACTGTCGGCGTGTCCTTCGGCGAGGACACCACGGATGCGGATGTTTCGGCGCTGCTGGCCGGCTTCGGCGCGGAGGCTGCGACCGGCGAGTCTCGTATCCCTGCGGCACTTGTGCGCAAGACCGAGTTCCTCACCCACGAGACGTTTAACCGCATCCACTCTGAGACCCAGATGATGCGCTACATCCGCGAACTCGGCGACAAGGACCTGGCGCTGGACCGCACGATGATCCCGCTGGGTTCCTGCACGATGAAGCTCAACCCGACCGCGGGCCTTGAGGCGATTACCTGGCCTGGTTTTGCCAACGTGCACCCTTACACTCCGGATGAGTACACCGAGGGCTGGCGCGAACTTATCGACGAAATCCGCTCCTGGCTGGTCGAAATCACCGGCTACGCCGAGGTGTCCGTCCAGCCGAACTCGGGTGCGAACGGCGAGTTGGCCGGTCTGTTGGCGATCCGTCGCTACCACGTGGCCAACGGCGACACCGAGCGCGACATCTGCCTGATTCCGGCGTCGGCGCACGGTACGAACGCGGCGTCGGCGACGCTGGCGAACCTGCGGGTGGTCGTCGTCAAGACTGCTGCCGATGGTTCCATCGACATCAACGACTTGGACGAGAAGCTGGCCAAGCACGAAGGCCACGTCGCAGCCATCATGCTCACCTACCCCTCCACGCACGGCGTGTACGAGGAAGACGTGCGCGTGGTCTGTGACAAGGTGCATGCGGCTGGCGGCCAGGTCTACATCGACGGCGCGAACATGAACGCCCTGACCGGCATCGCCCGCCCGGGTGACTTCGGCGGCGACGTGTCTCACCTGAACCTGCACAAGACGTTCACCATCCCGCACGGTGGCGGTGGCCCGGGTGTTGGCCCGATCGGTGTGGCCGAGCACCTCATCCCGTTCTTGCCGTCCAACCCGAACGTGCCGCTGGAGCAGGCCGCTGCGGAGATCGACGGCTCGGCTGGCGTGCCGGTGGCCTCCACCCTGTTTGGCTCGGCTGGTGTGCTGCCGATTTCCTGGTCGTACATCGCCATGTCCGGTGCGGCAGGACTGCGCAGTGCCACGGCGCACGCGGTGCTGAACGCGAACTGCATTGCGAAGGAACTCAACGACTCCTTCCCGGTCCTCTACACCGGCAACAACGGGCTTGTCGGCCACGAGTGCATCCTGGATCTGCGCGAACTCACCGATCAGTCCGGTGTGACCGCCGCCGATGTGGCCAAGCGTCTGGTGGACTACGGCTTCCACGCCCCTACCCTGGCATTCCCGGTTGCGGGCACGCTCATGGTGGAGCCGACCGAGTCCGAGGACCTGGCTGAGATCGACCGCTTCATCGAGGCAATGCGCTCCATCCGTGCGGAGATCCAGGAGATCATCGACGGCAAGATCGAGTACGAAAACTCCGTGGTCCACAACGCGCCGTACACCGCGCACAGCGTGGCCCGTGACGAGTGGCCGTACGAGTTCACCCGTGAGCAGGCCGCCTACCCGGTGGATCGTCTCGTCCACCAGAAGTACTTCCCGCCAGTGCGTCGTGTTGACGAAGCATTCGGCGACCGCAACCTCCAGTGCGCATGCCCGCCGCCGGAAGCATTCGACATCACTGACGACACTGACGGCACCGACAACTAGGAGTAAGGAGAACACCCATGCCACAGACTCCCCTGTTTGCTAAGCACGAGGCGCTCAACGCCTCCTTCACCGACTTCGGTGGCTGGACCATGCCGCTGAAGTACGCCTCCGAGTTGGAAGAGCACCGCGCGGTGCGCAACGACGTTGGCATTTTCGACCTGTCCCACATGGGCGAAATTGACGTCAAGGGCCCGGATGCTGCAGCGTTTTTGGACTACGCGTTGATCTCCAGCATGTCCATCCTGAAGGTGGGCAAGGCGAAGTATTCGATGATTGTCGATGAACACGGCGGCATCCTCGACGACTTGATCACCTACCGCTTCGACGACGACCACTTCATGGTTGTGCCCAATGCTGGCAACACCGCAGCCGTATGGGCGGCGTTCGAGGCACGCAAGGGGGACTTCGACGTCGAGCTGCGCAACGACTCCGAAGCCACCGGCCTGGTTGCTGTCCAGGGTCCGCGCTCGCTCGAGGTGCTCAACCCGCTGCTGGACGGCGATGCTGGCGCGCTTGAGTACTACTCCGGCGCTTGGTTCTCGCTTCGCTCGAACCAAGCGACAATCGACGTGTTTGTCGCTCGCACCGGTTACACCGGTGAGGACGGCTTCGAACTGTTCTGCGCGGCCGAGGACACCGTTGCCGTGTGGGACGCCGTCATCGGCTCCGGTACCCCGTGCGGTCTGGCTGCACGTGACTCGCTGCGTCTCGAGGCATCCATGCCGCTCTACGGCAACGAATTGACCACCGACATCACCCCGGTGGAGGCCGGGATGGGCCGTGCGTTTGCAAAGAAGGAGGCGGACTTCGTCGGTAAGCAGGCGCTCACTGGTCGTGAACCAAGCGTCGTTATCGCTGGTCTGACGTCTGAGCAGCGCCGTGCCGCACGTCAGGGCGCCGAGGTGTACCTGGCGGGTACTGAGGACAAGATCGGCGTGGTCACCTCTGGCCAGCCGTCGCCGACGCTGGGATACCCGGTGGCACTCGCACATGTGGATCCGGCACACACGGAAGTGGGCACCGAAGTGGAAGTTGATATCCGCGGACGCCGTTACCCGTTTACTATTGCAGCAACCCCGTTTTACACCCGAGAGGACGCATAACTATGGCTCTGAAGCAGGATTTCTACTACTCCGAGGACCACGAGTGGATCAACGCCACCCCGGACACCGCCGTTGGCCAGACCGTACGCGTGGGCATCACCCACGTCGCTGCTGACCGCCTCGGTGAGGTTGTGTTCGCGGAACTGCCGCAGGTCGGCGACACCGTCACCGCAGGCGAAACCTGCGGTGAGATCGAGTCCACCAAGTCGGTCTCTGATCTGTACTCCCCGGTCACCGGCACGGTCACCGCTGTCAACGAGGACATCGACGGCGCGTATGAGGCCATCAACAACGACCCGTACGGCGAAGGCTGGCTCTACGAGGTTGAGGTCGAAGAGGTCGGCCCGCTCATGACCGCCGACGAGTACGGCGCCGCTAACGGCGTGTAGTACACATCTCTGCCGGGGACTAGGGTTGGGCGCATGACTGCGCCACGTGACCCGTTTTTCCCCGCCGAGAAGTCCATCCGAGCCTCAGACTCGCCCATTGACGTGCGCGATCTGGGGCTCGTGGATTATCAGCAGGCCTGGGATCTTCAGGCCGAGATTGCCGCGCAGCGCGCCAAGGATGAGGTGGGCGACACCATCCTGGTGTTGGAGCACCCCTCCACATTCACTGCCGGCAAGCGCACCCAGCCGGAGGATATGCCGGATGCTTCCTACCCCGTCCCGGTTGTGACGGTGGACCGTGGCGGTCGCATCACCTGGCACGGCGAAGGCCAACTCGTGGTGTACCCGATTATTAAGTTGGCCGAGCCGGTAGACGTCGTCGATTATGTGCGCCGCCTCGAAGAAGCCCTCATTCAGACCGTGCGGGCAGCCGGGGTGACCACCGCAGGGCGTATCGACGGCCGCTCGGGCGTCTGGGTACCCGCTGAAACCAAGGCGGCCTCCCCTGAGGCCTCGACACGTGAGCGCAAGATCGCAGCACTTGGCATCCGCATCACCCGCGGGGTGACCATGCATGGGCTGAGTCTGAACTGCGATAACACGCTCGAACACTACGAACACATCGTCGCCTGCGGTATCGACGACGCCGACGTGACCACCATGTCGCTCGAACTCGGACGCGACATCACGCCTGCCGATATGGCTGGCCCTGTCGTGCACGAACTCAAGCGAGCTTTGGCTGGTGAACTGGTGGTAGCGGACCATACGTTTGCCACTCGGCCGGACCCGTCGAAGGGTTTGACAAAACATGTACGGTAGGGGGCGTGACTGTAGCACCAGAAGGACGCAAGCTGCTGCGCGTTGAGGCGCGCAACTCGCAGACACCAATTGAGAAGAAACCACGCTGGATCCGCAACTCTGTAAAGACCGGTCCCGAATACGAGGACATGAAGCAAAAGGTCAAGGGAGCGGGGCTGCACACCGTGTGCCAGGAAGCCGGCTGCCCCAATATTCACGAGTGCTGGGAATCGCGTGAGGCAACGTTCCTCATCGGCGGATCGCGTTGCTCGCGCCGTTGCGATTTCTGTGACATCGCCTCCGGCAAACCGGATCCGTTGGACCGCGACGAACCGCGTCGCGTGGCAGAAGAGGTCAAGAGCCTCAACCTGAACTACTCCACCATCACCGGTGTGACCCGCGACGACCTCGAAGACGAGGGTGCTTGGCTATACGCAGAGGTCGTCCGCAAGATCCACGAACTTAACCCAAACACCGGCGTGGAAAACCTTACTCCGGACTTCTCCGGCAAGCCGGATCTGCTCCAGGAAGTGTTCGAAGCACGCCCTGAGGTCTTCGCCCACAACCTGGAGACTGTCCCGCGCATCTTCAAGCGCATCCGTCCGGCATTCCGTTACGAGCGATCTCTGGACGTTATCCGCCAGGCACGTGACTTCGGTTTGATCACCAAGTCCAACCTCATCCTCGGCATGGGTGAGACCCGTGAAGAGGTCCTGGAGGCACTCAACGACCTCGTTGATGCCGGCTGCGACATCATTACCATTACGCAGTACTTGCGCCCAGGCCCGACGTACCACCCGATCGATCGTTGGGTGAAGCCGGAAGAGTTCATCGAGTACCGCGACGCTGCTTACGAGATGGGCTTCGGCGCTGTCATGTCCGGTCCGCTGGTCCGCTCCTCCTACCGTGCAGGCAAGCTCTACGTGGAAGCAATGAAGCACCGTGGGCTCGAACTGCCGGAGAACCTGAAGCACCTCGCGGAAACGTCTCAGGGTGAGACCGCGCAGGAAGCCTCGTCGCTGCTGAAGAAGTACGGCGCGTCTGAGGACCACCCTGTAGAGACCCACTAGGGGTCTTTGGCCCGCGTCTTAGCTGTGGCATACAGTATTGGCCATGGCTAAGACGCAGGACAAGGCAGCCGCAAAGGCTGCGAAACAGGAACAGCGCGCGGCGAAGCGCGCGAAGAGCAAGGCAACGCGCGGGCAAATCGTCCAGGCGTTTAATATTCAGCGCAAGCGCGACAAGGCGCTTATCCCGATCATGCTGGCCTGTGTGCTCGGCGTCGGGTTGCTATTCTTCCTCCTCGGCCTGTGGTGGGGCATGAAGTGGCTCTGGCTCGTCTTCGGCCTCGTTCTGGGTGCCGTGCTGGCAATGTTTGTCTTCTCCCGTCGCCTGGAGCGCTCCATGTACGAAGAGGTCGGCGACACCCCAGGCGCTGCCGGCTGGACACTGGAGAACATGCGCAACACGATGGGCATCGTGTGGCTGACTAAGACCGGCGTGCAGGCGAATACTTCCATGGACACCGTCCACCGCGTAGTGGGCAACCCGGGTGTGGTCCTGGTCGGCGAGGGTAACCCGAACCGTTTGAAGACCCTGATGTCCAAGGAGCACAAGCGCGTCGACCGTCTGCTGGCTGGTGTACCGATCTACGAGGTGTATGTCGGTGAAGGCGAAGACCAGGTGCGCACTCGCGATCTGCAGAAGCACCTGCTGAAGCTGCCGAAGAACTACCAGAAGAACGAGGTATACAACCTCGCAGCGAAGTTGGACGCAATGGATTCACGCGCACGCAACGGCCAGATGCCGGGCCTGCCGGGTGGTCCACTGCCAAAGCAGGCACAGAACATGGCGGGTATGAACCGCAAGATGCGCCGTATGCAAGAGCGCAAGGGCGGAAAGTAACCCCCGAATCCCCCCTGTGATCCGCTCGCTACCTGGAACGGATCACTGTTGTGGTGGTGGCGCGGTCATGCATGCCGCGCCCGTCGGCGTCGACAAGCGCTGCGGGCAACACGAAGCCGGTGAGGACGGTGCGCAACGCTGCGCGCCACAGTCCCACCGGCGCTTCTTCGTCTACACGCGCCACCCCCATGCCGAGCGCAGCCATACCTGGGGTGCGGGCGAACAACCAGCCTCCCAGGATTCCCAGCACGATCCACAGCAGGTAGGTCAGCGTGTACTTGTCCCCCAACGCTGAGGTGTTCTGGGTGATCAGGGATGCGGCGATCGCGCAGATTGTCCAGTCGATGAGCACCCCGCCCATGCGTCGCGCCACCGATGCTTGCGAGCCGGCACCTTTCTCCGGCATGCCGAGGAACTCCCCCGGATAGGACGGCAGATGGTCCTCGCCGTTGAATTGATTAGGGATTTCTGGGCCGTTGCGCCAGTCAGGTCGTCGATTAGCAGCCATACTCTATGAGCCTAGCGGTGTACAGGTCTACACTTGTAACCGCTTATGACAGCCGACCGACGAGGAGTACCGCCCGTGTCCTTCGACAACATCGAAGACGTTAAAAAGTTCATTGTCGACGAGGGGGTGGAATTCGTTGACGTGCGCTTCACCGACGTGCCCGGCATCGAACACCACTTCTCCATCCCGGCCTCCATGTTCGACGAAGACGTGATGGAAGAGGGCCTCGCTTTCGACGGCTCCTCCATCCGCGGCTTCACCACGATCGAAGAGTCCGACATGACGCTCATGCCGGACCTGGCCACCGCGAAGCTCGACCAGTTCCGTGGCTCGAAGACGCTAAACGTGAAGTTTTTTGTCAACGACCCGTTCACCCACGAACCGTTCTCGCGCGACCCGCGCAACGTAGCCAAGAAGGCCGAGGAGTACCTGCGCTCCACCGGCATCGCAGACACCTGCTCGATCGGCGCCGAGGCCGAGTTCTACCTGTTTGACTCCATCCGCTACGAGGTGGACGCCCATACTGCGTTCTACGAGATCGACGCGGAAGAAGGCTGGTGGAACCGTGGTGCCGAGGCTGATGTCGATGGCGGCCCGAACCTGGGCTACAAGAACCGTGTGAAGGGTGGCTACTTCCCCGTCCCGCCGCACGACAAGACCGTCGAGGTGCGCGACGCGATGGTGCGCAACCTGGCTGAATCCGGTTTTGAGATCGAGCGTTTCCACCGCGAGGTGGGCAACGGCGGCCAGCAGGAGATCAACTACCGCTTCAACACCCTGCTGCATGCGGCGGATGATCTGCAGGACTTCAAGTACATCGTGAAGAACACTGCCACCCAGTTCGGTAAGACCGTCACGTTCATGCCGAAGCCGCTCGCTGGTGACAACGGCTCGGGCATGCACGCCCACCAGTCGCTGTGGAAGGACGGCGAGCCGCTGTTTTACGACGAGTCCGGCTACGGTGGCCTGTCCGACATCGCCCGCTGGTACATCGGCGGCCTGCTCGAGCACGCAGGTGCCGTACTCGCCTTCACCAACCCGACGCTGAACTCCTACCACCGCCTGGTGCCGGGCTTCGAGGCCCCGATCAACCTGGTGTACTCCCAGCGCAACCGTTCCGCTGCCATCCGCATCCCGATCACGGGTGCGAACCCGAAGGCGAAGCGCATCGAGTTCCGCGCACCGGACCCGTCGGGCAACCCTTACCTCGGCTTCGCAGCCATGCTCATGGCAGGTATCCACGGCATCAAGAACCGCATCGAGCCGCACGCCCCGGTGGACAAGGACCTCTACGAACTGCCACCAGAAGAGGCCAAGGACATCCCGCAGGCACCGACCTCGCTTGAGGCTGCCCTGCAGGCGCTTGAGGCTGACCATGACTTCCTCACCGAGGGCGACGTGTTCACCGAAGACTTGATCGAGACCTACATCAAGCTGAAGTACGACAACGAGATCACCCCGGTGCGCTTACGCCCAACGCCGCAGGAATTCGAGATGTATTTCGACTGCTAGATCAGAGGCAAAACAGCGGCTCGATGGTGGCTGAAATAGCCTCGTTCTCCGCTAAGCCTTAGATAACTTTGTATAGCCTGACCTGCGGAAGGTCAGGCTATACATGCTTGCGCAGGCAAAACAATGGGTTCATAGTGGGCGCTATGACTGATCTGATGGCACGCCCCAATGACTGCTCCGCCGACTGCCCGGTGGTGCACGACCTGCACCCGATGCAGCACGTTGAGCCCGGCACCAGCGAGCGGCTCAACCGCCTCCGCGCGGCCGTCCTTGGCGCGAACGACGGCATTGTCTCCACGGCGGCTGTCGTCGTGGGTGTAGCGGGCGCGACCGCGAACCAGACGACGATTGCCATGTCCGGTTTGGCCGCCGTCGTTGGTGGTGCTGTGTCGATGGCGCTTGGCGAATACGTCTCGGTGTCGTCGCAACGCGACTCGGAGCGCTCCATGGGCTTTGCGGAGCACCAGCAGGTCAATCCATGGTCAGCCGGTATCGCGTCGTTCCTGTCGTTCATCTTGGGTGCGGTGCTGCCATTTGTGACCGCGATACTGGCGCCGGAGTCCGTCCGCATTGTGTCGATCTTCGCTGTGACGCTCGTTGCGCTTGCACTCACCGGCGCACTGTCGGCAAAGCTTGGCGATTCCCCGGTGCTCCGCCCGGTTCTGCGCATCGTCGTCGGTGGAACACTCGGCCTAGCGATGACTTTTGCGGTGGGTTCGCTCTTCGGCGCCGCTGCACTTTAGTGTCCAGAGTGGCGGTAGCGATTTGGATCGTATCCGTTTGACGTGGGAAAACACCCAAACCACACAACTCCACACAAAGTACACAACTCCACACAAACCACATAGCTTCACATAACATCGGTAGCGTCGCCGACATCCTGCGCGTGCCAGAGGATGAGTATCCCGAACTGCCGAATGGCCAGGTACAACAAAAGGGATTACCATACATGGGGTGATGAACAAGCTCCGCCAACTTCCTCCGGCCGGCCCCGCATGGGGCGGCAGCCTCATGGGTACGTCGATCGTGTCGCGACTGCTCGTCGAAAAGAACATGATGCTTGGCGCGAGCATCTTCGCAGCGATCGCCTCCGCAATCCTCGTTGTATTAGTGGTTGGCTTTGTCACATACCGCCAGCCGAGCTTCAAACGCACCTCAATGGCGGAATGGTCGATGTTCTTCATCGGAATCCTCGCGCTCGGCGCCGCACTGTCTGGGTTGACGGATGTGCCGGTGTACCGCCTGGTCGGCTTTTGGATCGGCGCGCCCGTCACCACCTTGACCTGGGCGATCCAACTCACGCGATTCGAAGGAAAACCACGGTTTACGTGGGGGCTGCCGCTTGTCGGCCCGATGATCTCCGCGTCTGTGGCCGGCTGGCTGGCCCGCGACTACGGGCAGATTTACCACGTCATGGGCACAGTGTTTTTCTTCATGTCGCTGCTGACCGCAGTGCCGGTGTTCATGCGCGTCTACTGGGCTGCCTGGCACGGTGAGGTTGATCTGTCGGGCCCGAACTCTGCGACCGCATGGGTGCCGCTCGGCGTGATCGGCCAATCCACTACCGCGTTGCAGATCCTCTACCCCGGCTACTTCTCGGTCCACTACGGCTACGTGGCGCTTATGTTGTCCATCCCGCTGGCCATCTACGCCATGGTCACCTTCTACCCCAACGTCGCACGCTGGGCGCAGTACTCCCCCGCCTGGTGGTCGTGCACCTTCCCGCCGGGCACGGTGAGCATGGGTGGCCACCAGGTTGCCTTGGTCAACGGGTCGCACTGGCTGGACGCCGTTGCGTTGGCAATTCCGTTCCTGCTGCTCGCCCACTGGACGGTGTGCTCGAGCAGGTTCATCAGTTGGGTTATCGAAGGTCGCCGGGACAACAACTCGCAGTCGACGCAGACGCCCCAGACCTCGAAGGCTGCGCCCCAGATGGCGGCCTAGCGCGCCACGTTGAGGTCGACCTCGATCCCGCCAACGCGCCCGCGGGAGGTGAACTGCCACACCGCGGGCTCCGGGAACCCGAGCGGGCGCGGCCACTTCCCCAACTGCGCCGGGTCCGCCACGGTGTTGTCGCCCCAGTGCGCGAGCCACAATTCCCCAAACTGTGCAGGGCTGGCCAGCCCCATGTGCCGGCGCCAGTACCAGGCGTTGGTGTAAACCCCGGCCACTTCCACGCCAGCTTGGGTGAAGCACTCTACAGCGGTGTGGACGTCGTCAAGCGTAAGCCCCGCGGGTGACTCCACGTCGAGCCACATGGGCAATTGCGTATCGACGAGCACCTCACACGCCACCTCCACCTGCTGCTCGATCGTCGTGCCCTCTGAGGGGGCGCGGAGAAAGTGGTAGGTGGAGGTGTCGCAGCCGGCGGTGGTGGCGTCGAGAAGCAATTGCTCAAAACACGGGTCGCGGTAGGTGCCGTCCGTGGTGCGGATGATGGCGAAGTCGAAGCCGGTGAAGTCGAAGCCTCGTTGGTATTCGGAGACGTCGACGCCGAATCTCACCGCTTCTTCAGCCCCATGCGCGGGGTAAAGCTGCCTGGGTGGCGGCGCTGCGCTGCGGCATCGGCGATGGTCAGGCGCCACTTCGGGTCGGTCACCGGCATGTTGGAAATCGGGAACCAGCCGACCTCGACCGACTCGTCGTCACCGACGATGGGCACGGCGGTGGGGTCTGTAGCCTCGCAACGAATCTGCACCGACATGTACGTCGCCTTATCCCCGTTGTCGTGCGTGACCGGGCCAACCGCCCCGACGCCGAGGATTGCCGCCGGCTCGACCTCCACACCAGTCTCCTCGAGCACCTCGCGCACCGCGGCCATGTGAGGCTCCTCGCTCGGGTCCGCGATGCCGGTCACCGGGGTCCAGTTCCCATTGTCGGCGCGGCGCACGAGCAGCACGTCCGGCACCGCCCAGTCGGAGGTGTCGGCCGAGTCGCGCAACACCACCGCGCACACGCTTGGCACCCACATCAGGTCGGTGCCAATCTTTTTACGGGTCTCCACAATGAACTCCGGGATAGGCATGGGTACGAGTGTACAATCCCTTCCGATATGAGCACTTCCGTGACCGAACCCGAACAGCCCACGCGCACCTTCCTGCAGCGCGTGCCCACGCCGGTGTTTGTCACGGTCTACGGCGCACTCGTCGTCGCCGCGGTGGTGGGGGCCGTGTTCGGGCTGCGCTACACCGCAGACGCGGAACGCACCGAGGCGTCCCTGCCACAACCGGTGCGCCCCTTTAACCCGGCCCCGGCCGATCCTGCCAATGTGGCGGCGAGTGTGCGCCCCCACCTGATCCAGAACCTGCAGGTGGGCAAAACCAACACTGGTGTGATGGCGCGTGGCGATCTCGCCGAGTACGTCATGAGCGATTCCACCGAGTTCGCCGGCCACGTCTCACGCCTGCTCGAGCAGAACTGCCTAGACACGCTCGAGCTGACCACCCCAGACGGCATGCGGGTGAACTTCTGGGGCTTTTGCTTTGCGACGATACCCGCTACCACCATCCAAAACACCTTCGATTTCGCGGTGGCCCAAGGCGCTGACTCCGCGTCCTTCGCCGTCTACCCCGCCCAGAACAACTTCCACGAAATCAGACTGATCTGGACCGACGCGGAAGCAACCGGCTACGACGCGAAGCAACTCGAGCGGCAGTGGAAGCAACTCGACCGCCCCGACGAGATCGACCGCATCGCGTTCTTCGGCTACTACGACGACGAGGTCATCGTGGTGGACAACGACAAGAAGGACGGCAGGTCCACCAAGACGTTCCCCGCCGGTGAGGCGTTCAACGAGAAGTGGGGCCTCGAGCGCTAACTACCAGCGCTCATTACCAGCGCTGGGGCACGAGATCTGCGTCAGGCACGACGTGGTTGATCACGGCCATCACCTGGTTGATGTTGGAGTAGCTCATCAGCAGCGGATCCTCCATGCCTTCGAAACACTCCTCCCCTGCACGGCCAGCCTCTGTGCCTGAGACCACTCCGATGACCGTCGCTCGGCCGTTGATCTCGGTGAACACCGGCCCGCCCGAGTCGCCCGAAGCGGCGCAGACGGAGGCGATGTCGCCGTGGGTTTGGGCCTCGGCGTCGTCGTCAAGGTTCACGATCTGCACACGCTGGGTCGCCTCAAACTTGCCGCAGGTATAGCCGGTGGTCGCGCCGGTTTTGCACACGCGGTCGAGATCGTGCAGGTCCTTGGCGATACCGGTTGCGATCGGAGCACCGACGACATCCATGAACCGCTCGGCATCGGTGATCTCGATGATGCCGACATCGATACCTCTCGTTTCCTCATTCGCGTCGCCGTACATGCCGGAATAGATGAACTTGCCTACCTCGTGCGCGTAGTCGAAGGCGGTCTCCGCATTCGTCGGCCACACAAGGTCACCCGCACGCCCGCAGTGGCCCGCAGTCACGGCATAGGCTCGGCCGTCAGCGCCAGTAAACGAGAACGCTGCAGTGCACGACTGAGCGGTGAAGTGCTCACCCGGCTCCGGGTAATGGTCCGTGGACTGAATGCGCGTACCCGGCGCCCACGGCGCGAACGCAGGCACGAGCACGTTGCTCTCCTCCACCGGTGCAGGCGGGGCCTCATCCGGCGTTTGCACACGCTCAAGCGCGTGGCGCTCCTCCACCGTGGGAGTTGGGAATTGGCTCGTGGTCAGCCCGAGCCACACGACCATCGCAACAGCAGCAAGCGTTGCGACGATCACCGTAATCCACCCACCGGTCCGCAAACCCGTACGCCGCTGCGTGGGCGGCGCAGACAGAACAGGCTGCGCGGGCATGCCGGGCACGCCGGGCATGTCCGGGAACCGCCACTGCTGGCCATCCTCCGGCTGGTAGCGCCTCGCCAGGTTGTCGCCGCCTGCCTGATGTTCAGGGAAGGTCAAGCGCGAGCCTTACTTGTCGGCGTCGGAGTCTTCGGCGTCGGTGTCGTCGTCAAGAAAAAACTTGTCACCCTTGGCGGCTTCCTCGGCCTGAATCTTGATGTCGCGCAGGAACTTCTCCGGATCGAACTCCGTGTACTGCTCAGGGCCTGCGAACTGCTCTTGTGCCATCGGTGGGGATCCTTTCCTAGACGTCCGTGCGCTCGATTGCGTCGGCGATGAATGCCTTGACCTGCTCGGCGTCATTCGGCAGATCCACAACATGGCGCTCGGCGTCCATAATCGCGGCGAAGCGCTCCGGCACCTCCGGAAGCTCGCCAATTGCCTCCACAATGGTATCCGCGAATTTCACCGGCAGCGCAGTCTCCAGCACAACAATGGGAGTTTCTACGCTGTCTGCCAGCTGCTGCGCCACGAACACGCCGTCGGCGGTGTGCGGGTCAATAACCACGCCGTACTCGTCCTTGATGCGCTTGATCGTGGCAATGCGGTCCGCATGCGTCGAGGTGCCTGAGCCGAAACCGTACTTGTCGGTGATGCGCTCAAGCGTGTCGGTGTCCAGCGTGAAGCCACCCTCTTTGACCTTGGTGCCGAAGAGCTCGCGGGTGGTGTCCGCGTCGCGGTCCAGCGCGTCGAAGATCATGCGCTCAAAGTTCGACGCCTTGGAAATATCCATCGATGGCGACGACGTGGCGTACGTGTCGGCTGCGGAACGCGGACGGTAATCACCGGTGGTGAAGAACTCGTGCAGGACGTTGTTCTCGTTCGTCGCCACGATCAGGCGATCAAGCGGCAGCCCCATCTGCTTGGCAATATGGCCTGCGCACACGTTGCCGAAGTTACCGGTAGGCACGCAGATCGAAACCTGCTCCTCGTTCGTCTTCGTCGTCTTGAGGTATGTGGCGATGTAGTACACCACCTGCGCAAGCAAACGCGCGAAGTTAATGGAGTTGACCGCGCCGATCGAGTACTTCGACTTAAACTCCGCGTCCGCGCTGACTTCCTTGACCACGTCCTGGCAATCGTCGAAAACGCCGTCGAGCGCGATGTTGAAAATGTTCGGGTCGTCCAGGCCGAACATCTGGGCCTGCTGGAACGGGGTCATACGCCCGGCCGGGGTGAGCATGAACACGCGGATGTTGTCGCGGCCACGCATGGCGTACTCGGCCGACGAGCCGGTATCGCCCGAGGTCGCGCCCAGAATATTGATCTCCTCGCCGCGGCGCCCGAGTTCGTACTCGAAGAGCTCGCCGAGCAGCTGCATCGCCATGTCCTTAAACGCAGCGGTCGGACCTTCGGAGAGGTGCGCGATGTGCAGGCCGTCGTTCAGACGCGTAACCGGCACGATCTCCTCGTCCGCGAACACCGGGGTGCGGTACGCACGCTTGGCAATCGCCTCAAGGTCCGCTGCCGGGATGTCATCGACGAACAACTTCAATACCTCTGCGGCAAGTGCGGCGTAGCCGTCGTTGGCCAAAAGGGTGCGCCACTCGTCGAGAAGCGCCGGCGAAAGTGTCGGGTACACCGCCGGCATAAACAGCCCGCCGTCCGGGCTTAAGCCTGTGAGCAGGATGTCAGTGAAGGAACGGGCCTTGGCAGTTGCGTCGCGCGTCGAAATGAAGTCCACGCCGGGCAGTCTACGTGATCGGTGTATGCCCTTGGTCGGAATGGGCATTTACGTTCAGCGTCGGCAGGCCCGGAAAGCCGCACTTTGGTGCGGTCGTGGGGCCTCGATTCGTTCATATGCAGGGCTCGATATGCGTAACTGCAGGTCAGCGCAAAATCGGGAAAACGGCCTGAAAGGTATCTCCAAAGCCGTGACCAGGACTTACGCATATCGAGCCCTGCATATGAACGTTGGAGGGGCGGTGGCGCGTTAGCGGTGCCGGGGCGCCGGGGGCGGTGGCGCGTGAGCGCGCACCGGCGGGGTGCTGCGGCGGTGCCGGGGTGCTAGTGGCGCGGGGGCTCCTGGCGGCCGGTGAGGATGTCCACGACGGAGCGGATTGCGGCGTCGCCAAGCGGTGCCACCGAGCGCTCCTTCGGCTGCTCCGGTGTGGATGCCCGGCGCGGGCTCGGCTCGACGGTGACGTTAAGCGTCGTGTCGTCGAGTTCGAGCTTTGCGGACGGGTCGATGCCGGCGACGCGGGCGGCGTCGACGAGTGCGACGAGGTCGGCGAAGGTTGCGTTGTCAAGGTCGATAGTCATGTTCACTGCCATGCCCACAGAGCTTATTGATTCCGCAACCGCCGCGCCTAGTCGAATTCCAAGGACTGCTTTTCGCCCCAGAACACTTCCTCAACCACGCGGTGGGCGCGCCGGGTGATGCGCAGGTAGTCCTCGAGAAACTCTTGCTGGTCGTCGGGGTCGTATCCGGCAGAGCCAGCGACCTGGGCCAGTTGCGGGCCCGGTGCGGGGAGCTGGTCCTCACGCTTGCCGGAGACGAGCACAATAGCGTTGCGGGCGCGGGTCGCGGTGAGCCACGCGGTGCGCAGGGTTCGCGCCTTGTCGGCGGAAAGCACCTCGGGGTCGTCGAGCTCCACGAGGAAGTCCAGTGCGTCAAGTGTGGACGGGGTGCGCAGTTCGTGATGACGATGCGCGTGCGCCATGGTGATCAGTTGGACGGTCCACTCCACATCGGCAAGTGCGCCGCGGCCAAGTTTGGTGTGGGTGGCCCGGTCGGCGCCACGGGGCAGGCGCTCGTTATCCACGCGGGCTTTGATGCGGCGGATCTCGCGAATATCGGCGGGCGTTGCGCCGGCCTCGGGGTAGCGGAACTCGGCGATGGCGGAAAGGAAGCGCTCCCCTACCTCGCGGTCGCCGGCGACGACGTTGGCGCGAAGGAGTGCTTGGCGCTCCCAGACTTCGCCCCACTCGCGGTAGTAGCGCACGTAGGAGGCGATGGTGCGCGTCACCGGACCGGAGCGCCCCTCGGGGCGCAGACCCAGGTCCACCTCTAGCGGCGGGTCGCCGGATGGTTTGGACAGGCGGGTACGGATCTGGTCGAGCACCTTCGTGGCCCAAGCGATGGCTTCTGTTTCGTCGACGCCGTCTGCTGGTTCGGTGACCACCATGACGTCGGCGTCAGAGCCGTAGCCCAACTCGGCGCCGCCAAGCCGGCCCATCCCGATCACGGCGATTCGTGCGGGGGCCTCGTCGAGACCAGCGGCGGCAGTGGTCGAATACACCTCTGCCTGCAGCGCTGCTTCGAGCACCGCGTCCCACACGTAGGTCAGTTCCAGGCAAACCTGGCGTACCTCCATCAGGCCTAGCAGGTCGGCGGCAGCGATACGAGCCAACTCGGCCCGGCGCAGGGAGCGCGCCACCGACACCGCTTTCTCCGGGTCGGCTTGGTGGCGCTTCGCCGAGGCAATGATCGCCTTATGCACCTGATCCGGAGCCACCTCAAGCAGGCGCGGTCCTGCGGAGCCATCCCCAAGCAGTTTCACCACGTCAGGTGCGGAAATGATCAGGTCGGAGGTGTACGGGGAGGTGCCAAGGATGTGCATGAGGCGCTGGGAGGCCACGCCTTCGTCGCGAAGCATGCGCAGAAACCAACTGCGATCCACCGCTGCCTCGGAGAGTTTGCGGTAGTTGAGCAGGCCCTGGTCGGGGTCGGCGGTGTCGGCCAGCCAGTGCATAAGCGATGGCAAGAGGATCGTCTGGAGTTTCGCCTTGCGGGACGTGCCTTTGATCAGCGCAGTCAGGTGGTCGAACGCGCGCGCCGGGTGGCGGTAGCCAAGCGCCGCCAACTGGTCCTTCACACCGGCAGCGGAAAGTGTTGCTTCGCCGACGGTGAGGTCCACCACGGCGTCCAGCAGCGGGCGGTAGAAGAGACGCTCGTGCAGTGTCGCTACCTCGTGGCGGATGGCCTTGAGGTGCCGGTTCATCGCATCAGGCGCGGACCCACGCGGGCCGGCAGAAAAGCCTGCGGCGCGGGCGAGCCACCGGTTGCGTTTCTCGTCGTCTGCTTCCGGCAGTTGATGGGTGCGCTTGAAACGCTGCAGTTGGAGACGGTGCTCGAGCAGCCGCAAGAACTCGTAGGCGTCGGTGAGCACCTTCGCGTCCTCGCGGCCCACGTACCCGCCCTTGGCCAGGTCGGCGAGGGCTTCGAGGGTGTTGCGGGCGCGCAGGGTGTCGTCGATACGCCCGTGCACGAGTTGGAGCAGTTGCACGGCGAACTCCACGTCCCGCAGCCCACCAGGGCCGAGCTTGAGTTCACGGTCGCGCACGTCCGCGGGCACGTTTTCCAGCACGCGGCGGCGCATGGCTTGGACGTCCTCAACAAAGGAATCGCGCTGGGACGCCTCCCACACCAGCGGCGACAACGCATCCGAATAGGCCTGGCCCAGGTCCATCGACCCGGTCATCGGGCGGGCTTTGAGCAGTGCCTGGAACTCCCAGGTCTGCGCCCACTTTTTGTAATAGGCCACGTGCGAATCCAGGGTGCGCACCAGGGCTCCGGCTGCGCCTTCGGGCCGCAGGTTCGCGTCCACGTCGAAGAAGCAGGCGGAGCCGATGCGCATCATTTCGCTGGCCACGCGCGTGATCTTGGTGGTCACAGGCTCGGCGACGAACACGACGTCCACATCAGAGATGTAGTTCAGCTCCCACGCGCCACACTTGCCCATGGCGATGACGGCCAAGTCCGCGTCAACCTCCTCGTCGCCGTAGACATCCCGCACCGCAACCGCGAGTGCCGCCGTGAGCGCCGCGTCCGCCAAGTCCGTCAACCGGTCGGTGGTGTAGGCGTACGTCATCGGCTCGCCCTCGCCGAAGCCCTTCACCGCGGCGAAGGTGCCGGCCAGGTCCGCGGCTGCAACGCGCATCACGAGGTTGCGATGCGCGGTGCGGAGCTTTTGCTTTGCGACGCCAACCTCACCCACCTCAGCCCTATACAGGCCCGGCCCGTCCGCATCCACGCCAACCGCGCCGAGCATGGTGCGGAACATGTCGGGGCGGGACGGGAGGTCGTCGCAAAGCAAACGCCACTGCTCAGGATTGGCAATGAGGTGATCCGACAGCGCGGTCGAGCCACCGAGCAGGGCGAAGAAGCGCGTGCGGAAGATCGAGTTCACGCGCAGTTCGGCAAGCAGCTCGTCCCACGAATCCAGCGCCCCGTGCAGGCGGTAGGCGTTGTTCAGCGCCAGATCCGGATCTGCGGAACCCGCCAACGTGTAGCCGAGCTCCTCGGTGTCAAAACCGAGCTCGGCTAAATCCTCGGCGGCGCGCGGGCTGGTCAGGCCAAGTTTCGCGGGCTTCACTACAAATCAATCCCCGTTTCGATCTCCCACGGGGTGATCTTCGAGGTGTACTCGTGCCACTCCTGCCATTTTGCACGTAGGAAGAATTCGAAGACCTGCTCGCCAAGCACTTCCGCCATGAACTCGGAGCGCTCCAGGTGGCGCAACGCCTGATCGAGAGAGGTCGGCAGGTCCCGGTAGCCCATCGCGCGGCGCTCCCGGCGGGTCAGGGCGAACACGTCGTCGCGTGCCGGCTCGTCGAGCTCGTAGCCCTCCTCGATCCCCTTCAGGCCAGCGGCGAGGATGGCTGCGTATGCCAGGTATGGGTTGCAGGCCGAATCCAGCGAGCGCACCTCCGCCCGGCGCGACTCCGCTTTGTGCAGACGGTAGGTGGGCACGCGCACCATCGCGGAACGGTTCGAAATGCCCCAGGTCGCGGCGGTGGGTGCCTCGGAGCCGAACTGGAGGCGCTTGTACGAATTCACCCACTGGTTGGTCACCGCGGAGATTTCGCTGGCGTGCTCGATAATGCCGGCGATGAACTGACGGCCGGTTTTGGAGAGGCTGATTTCGTCGTCAGGATCGTGGAACGCGTTGGTGTCGCCTTCGAACAGGGAGAAGTGCGTGTGCATCGCCGAGCCCTCGAGGTCCCCGAATGGCTTGGGCATGAAGGTTGCGTGCACGCCGTTGATCTCCGCGACGGTTTTGACCAGGTAGCGGAACGTCAGGATGTTGTCAGCCATGGTCAGCGCGTCGGTGTGGCGCAGGTCGATCTCCTGCTGGCCCGGCGAGCCCTCATGGTGCGAAAACTCGGTGACAATGCCCATGTACTCGAGTGCGGACACCGCCATGCGTCGCAGGCGCGGCGCCTCGTTGCGTTTGGCTTGGTCGAAGTAGCCGCCTTTGTCCGCTGGTGTTGGTGGCTGGTCGCCCTCGCCGGGTTTGACCACGTAGAACTCAATCTCGGGGCTGGCCAAAAACTCAAAGCCCATGTCGCGGGCGTTGTTGATCTGGCGGCGTAGTACCTGGCGCGGATCCGCGAACAGCGGGCCGCCGTCGGGCATGGTGATGTCGCAAAACATGCGAGCGGTCTGCAGGCCGGAATCTTCATCGAACGGCAACGGCTGGTACGTC
Organism: Corynebacterium sp. HMSC11D10; assembly: GCF_001806995.1. Lineage (NCBI taxonomy): Bacteria > Bacillati > Actinomycetota > Actinomycetes > Mycobacteriales > Corynebacteriaceae > Corynebacterium > Corynebacterium sp. HMSC11D10. The sequence goes on along the minus strand of NZ_KV787039.1, from coordinate 16,560 downwards.
GACGGGTCCGGGCGCAGCAACGTGTCCGATTCGGAAACGCGGGAGAAGCCCTCGATGGAGGACCCGTCAAACCCCACGCCCTCCTCGAATGCGCTCTCGAGTTCCGCAGGCGACATCATCACCGTTTTCAGCGAGCCGAAAATATCGGTGAACCATAGGCGGATAAAGGCAATGTCTTGCTGCTCGACGAGTCGCAGCACGTTGTCGGTTTGGGCGCTCATGGCACATAACTGTAGCGGTCGCGACGATTCGAAAACGGGCCAAGCGCAAATCGGCGTGCGCGCTAGACTCGGAGGCATTACATGCGCTGAAACTGCGTCGATCACATGTCGAACCCGCGTCGGTGAGGAGAACACACGCACCATGTCCGAACAGGCTGAACAGGCACCACAAAACTTCCTTGAGGTGGAGATCAAGTTGGCGGTGGATGAGGACACCGGCATTCCAGATCTCATTCAACTGCCGGGGGTGACGTCGATTGAGTCCACGCAAGAGCACAACCTGTCTGCGGTCTACTACGACACTGCGGATCTACGCCTGACGCGTTCCAAGATCACGCTGCGTCGCCGCACCGGCGGTTCGGATGACGGCTGGCACATCAAGTTGCCGCAGGAAGGTGGGCGCAAGGAGGTGCGCATGCCTCTCGACGACCCAACGGCCGTGCCCGAAGCCCTCCTGTCCCAAGTTCGCGCCATTGTGCGCACGGAACCGCTCGAGCCGATCGCACAGGTGGATAACCGCCGCGTAGAGATCACGCTTGCAGGCCAAGAAGGCCCTGTCGCAGAGTTTTGCGACGACCACGTCACCGCCTGGTCCCTCCTGCCCGGCGGTGAGCGCACCACCTGGCGCGAATGGGAGCTCGAACTCGCCGACGCCCTTGCGGGCACCGAGGCGGGCGATGACCTGATTACCCAGGCAGGGTCTTTCCTGATCTCCGCGGGCGCGCGCAAGTCCTCCTCGCCGTCGAAGTTGGCCACGGCGCTTGGTGATTCGATCAAGTCCGCTCCCCTGCCCCCACACGTCCAAGGCGAAGTTGAGGAGGGGACGCCGGCGGCGGCGGTGGTGTCGTCGCTACGCAAACAGCGCGATGCGATCGTGGGTTGGGAACCGCGCGTGCGCGCCGATGAGTTCGATTCCGTCCACCAACTGCGCGTGGCCACCCGCGAGATGCGCTCCCTACTGGAGACGTTCGAGGGCATCCTCGAAGGCGAAGCACTAGCAACACTCGAGGATGAACTGAAGTTCTCCGCCGGCGTGCTCGGTGTCGCGCGCGATGCGGAGGTTGTGGAGGAGCGTTTTCTCGCCCTGCTGGATTCGGACGAATCTGGGCTTATCGACGACACCGCGCGCACCCATATCGAACACGACATGCGCCGCGACTACGAGGCCGCCCACGCCGACATTGTGGAGATGCTGGACTCCGAGCGGTTCATGTCGCTGCTGGATGCCGTAGATGCCCTGCTGGCGGAGCCGCCAGTGGCGGTTGGTGACGGCGCTGGGGATGCCGATGGTGCCAAGTCGGAGAAGAAGCAATCCAAGGAGGTCCTTTACGACCACCTCAAGCGCGGCTACAAGAAGTTGAAGAAGCGCCACAAGAAGGTCGCCGAATACTACGACGACACCACCCTGCCGCTGCACGAGCGCGAGAATTACGTCCACGACGTGCGCAAGGCTGCCAAGAAGTTGCGCTACTCCGCCGTCGCAGCACAGGAAGCAGGCCTGAAGGCAGGGCGTTTGGCTAAGGCATGCAAGGCGCTGCAAAGCCAGTTGGGTGACTTCCAGGACGCGGTGACCTCACGCGAGCGCATCGAGCGGCTCGCTAACGAGGCCCGCGAGCGCGGCGAGGACACCTTCTCCTACGGCATGCTCTACCAGCGCGAACTCGACCGCGGCGAGGCGTCGCTTCGCGATTACGACGACACCGTGCGCGAAGTGCGCAAGGCGTTTAAGAAGATCAAGCCGTAACACCGGCTAGACCGGCTGGGCACGGGGCTTACTTCTCCCAAGAAGGGGTCTCGCCCCAGTCATCGTCGGCTTCGTCTGCGGCGTCTGCAGCTTTGTTGCGCTGCGCCGCAATCGCCAGCGCATTTTCGGCTTCCTCGCGCGTGGCGTACGGGCCCATGCGGTTATCCCAGGAGGCTTCCTTGCCCTGGGTGACCTCGCCGGTAGACGGGTTGTAGTAGTACTGCTCGTCAGCCATGATCTGCTCCTTTATGTTCGTTGCTTTTACCGCCCCTACCCTACCGAGACGGTTGGTAGTGTGGTGGCCGTTAAGGAGCGTGTAATGGCAGCATTTCAAACCCCCAAAACTTCCCCCGCCCAGCGCGTCCGCGCAGCTCACCCAGGTGACGGACATGTGGCGTCCGCACCGGCGACGTGGGTGTTGATCGGCGAGAACGTTGACCACTTTGGTGGCGTGACGTTGGCTGGGACGGCGTCGCTACGTGCGGCTGCGGCGGCGAGCCCGCGTGACGACGACACCATCGCCCTGACCGCCCGCGGCCCCTTCGGCGACTTCACCGCCAAAACAACCCTGGCCGCGCTGCACGAGGACGAGGTCACAGATCCGCTCGCACGACGCTGGACCGGTTTGGTGCAGTCGCTGATCCAACGCCAGGTTCTCTCCCGCGACACTGCAGGCCTGGACATTACGGTGGAGTCCGACGTGCCGCTCGGTGCCGGTCTTGGCTCGCTGTACGCCGCCGATGCCGCGATCGCGCTGGCGTTGGCGGGCGGTCACGGCGACATCGATACCGCACCCTTCCGCACCCGGCTCGCGGAGATCTGCTCGCACGCCGTAGCCACCTACTCATCGCTGGCGGTGCTGCGCGCTCGCCACTCCGTGGCCCTGCGTGGCGGTGGCACAGGCGTAAGTGTTCTCGACTACGCCGACGGGTCACTGACCGAAGCGCCCCACCCCGCCCGCCACGGCGTGCGCGTGTTCTCCCTGGCCAAGGAATTGGGCAAGCCGTACGACGTGCAGACTAAGGCGATTGCGAACCGCCGCGAGTTTATCGACGCCGCCTGCTCCAACTTCGGCGTCGAATCCCTTCGCCAACTGCCCGACGCCACCAACCGCGTCGTCCAGTGGGTCGAGGCACGCCGCTCCGTTGGCGACGAGACCGCACCCGATCCCGACGTCGCCCGCCAGTGGGTGCAGTTCTGCGAAACCGAAACGCTTCGCTCCCTCGCCGCCGCCAAGGCGCTGCGCTCCCGGCGCGCCAACGAGCTGTTCACGCTGCTGAACTCACCGTCCGAGGCCCACGACCTGACCACCCCGGACGCGCTGGTCGCCCTGGCGCGCGAGCGTGGTGCCGTCGCCGCCCGCCCGGCTGCCACGGGCACCTCCGACGCGGTGATCGCGTTCGTGCCGGTGCAAGACGCCGACACGTTCGCCGCCACCATGGCGAAGGACCTTGAGGTCGTGGAGATCACCCCGGGTGAGGTCGCCCGCCTCGAGGACTAGACCAGCGCTAGACCAGTGCTAGTCCGCGGGCCAGGCGAAGCCGACCTCGCGGGCGTCGGTGTCGGCGTGGACGAGTGAGAACTTCGTGGATACGCCTTCCTCGGGCGCGCCGGCGGAGGGTGCGAGCACTGGCGGGTCGACGATGAACACGCGGGACTGCTCCTCGCCGGATTTGAGCGTGACGCCGTCGAAGTTGTGGCCCACCCACGGCTCGAGCACCGTCGCTTCGGTCAGATGCAGGCAGGCTTTCTCCACGGTGTTGGCCAACTGGGAGGAGCGTCCCATGGTTTTCAGCATGCGTGCGGCGTCGCGGGTGACCCACTTCGGCACGGGTGTGCCGGCGCAGATGGCGAGGCAGACTTCGGTGGCGAAGCGGTCGATAAGCCTGCGCAGCGGCGCCGTAACGTGGGCGTAGTAGCCACCGATCCCGGCGTGGACCTCGGGAGCGTCCTTGGACAGGTCGACGTAGCCGGAGCCGCGCAGGAGTTTCTGAGCTTCGCGCATGACGGCCATGCCGTGCGGGGTGTCCGCGTCCACGCCGGCCAAGAACTCGCCAATGTCGCCGGTGACGTCGAAGCCCAGGTTGCGGGCCTCGCGGCGGAACTCGGCCTCGCTTTCCGCTGACGCCGGCTGGAGGGTGCGCAGGAAGCCCACCCCGGCGTCCACCATCATCTGTCCTGCGACCATGCCGGTGAGCAGGGAGATCTCCGAGTTGTAGTCCATGATCGGATGGCGTGGCTCAATGGCGAGTTCGTAGGCGTCCCCGTCGCGAGCCACGCGCACGGACGGCACGCGCAGGTTGATGGCGTGCCTGCGTAGCGACGACTGCTGACGCAACCGGCCTACCTCCGGCAACAGCGCAATCGAAGGGTGCACCGAGCCATCCGTGAGGGAGGCGTGCACGCCCTCGTAGTCCAAACGCGCCACCGAGTGGACGAGTGCGCGCTCGACGTGGGCCGACTCGACCTCCCCTTCCCCATCGAGGTCGAAGGTCCACAGCACGGCGGGCCTATCCACGTCCGGCAGCAGCGACGCCGACCCTTCGGACACTTCCTCCGGGTGCAGGCGTGCCGGCTCGTCGGGCAGGTAGATCGTCTGGCCGCGCTGCAGCGACTCCTCGTGCACAGCGGAGTCACTGTCCACGAACGCCGCCACGTCCGCAATCGCATACCGCACCCGGTACCCGCCACCGGCACGCTGCTCCACGAACACGGCCTGGTCCAAATCTTTAGAGCCGGCCGGGTCGATGGTGACAAAGGGGATATCGCGGGCGTCGATACGCACATCTGCGAAACGGTCCACCAACTCCGAGGCCTCTGCGTGCAACGATGGCGCAAAGTCGGTGGGCACGTCGAATTCGCGCGCAATGGCGCGGAAGTTCAGGGGTGCGGCGTAGAGCTTCATAAAACGCCATCGTGCCACGAAGTGGGCGAATGAGTCGGCCTATGAGCCGGATTCTGTCCCCCGCAAGCGGGGTGGCGACCATCCATCTGGGTCACCCATCGCTGGGTGCCTCAAGCAGCTACCTTCGGACTGGGCGGGCAGCCTCATCACATCCGACGACCTCTGCGCACGCGCAGGGGTTCTTGCCTTGCTCCCGGTGGGGTTTACCTGGCCACACGTGTTGCCACGCATGCCGGTGCGCTCTTACCGCACCCTTTCACCCTTACCCCGCACAAGGCGGGGCGGTTTACTCTCTGTTGCACTTTCCCGCGGATCACTCCGGGTTGCTGTTAGCAACCACCGTGCCGTGTGGAGTCCGGACTTTCCTCGACGTGCGCCTGCCCCAATGCTGAGGTGGTTCGCGCCGCCGCGGCCGCCCGGCCGGCTCATTCGCGGTCTAAAGCATACGCCTTTAGGGCGTGAGAGCGGAACCGCCACAAGCACACCGGGTTAGAACGGGACCCCGCTGCGGAAGATGATGTTGGCGTACGGGGTTGTCTCACCGGTGCGGACTACAAAATTGCAGTCTGCAAGCGCCTGTTTGAGGTCTTCGTGGTCGACGCGGGTGGGGTCGTCGCAAAGTAAAGCGACCTCATCGGGCGTTTGCGTAGCGACGACCGCACCTTCCACCACAACCTCATCCAGAATCGCCCGGACGACATCGGCAAAGCGGGGCACACCGAAGACCAGCGCGAGGTCCACGACCTCTACCCCGGCGGGGATGGGCAGGCCGCAGTCCGCTACAGCGAAGGTGTCGGTGTGGCCGAGGCCGTTGATCGCGCGGGCCAGTTGGGCGTTGAGAATGCCTGTCTTGCGCATTACTCGAAGTCGCCTACGTTTTCCTTGGTCACGGTGACAACGTCGACCGGGACGATGGCGGTGGCGTCTTCGTCGCGAAGCAGCTTCGCTGCCTCCTCAACCGCCCGGGCGCCGAGCTCACCCGGCTGCTGAGCGATGGTGGCGTGCATGCGGCCGTCGGTGACTGCCTTGAGCCCGTCGATGGTGCCGTCGAAACCAATGACCTTCACATCTTTACCGGCACGATCACCAAGCGCCTCGATAGCGCCGAGAGCCATCTCGTCGTTCTCCGCGAAGATGGCCTTCACGTTCGGGTACGCCTGCAGCAGGTTGGTGGCCACGTTCAGGCCTTCGGTGCGGTCGAAGTTAGCGGTCTGCTCGCCGACAACCTTGATGTTCGGGTAGTTGGCAATGCCCTCCTTGAAGCCCTTGCCGCGGTCGCGGGAGGCAGAGGAACCGGCGATGCCCTGCAGGATGAGGATCTCGCCTTCTTCGCCGATGGCCTTGGCCAGCTCGTCGGCTGCCTGCTTGCCACCAGCGACGTTGTCGGAGGAGATGAAGGAGGCGACGTCGCCGCCGTTGGAGGAGCGGTCCACGGCGATGACCGGGATGCTGGCGTTGTTCAGGGCCTCGACGGCCGGGACGACGGCGTCGGAGTCGGTCGGGTTGACGATCACGGCGTCGGTGCCGGAGGTGATCGCATTGTTGAGCTGGTCGATCTGGGTCGCAGCGTCATCGGAAGCATCCTGGACGTTCAGGGCGATGCCGAGCTCGTCGGCTTTCTCCTGGGCGCCGTCGCGAAGCTGGACGAAGAACGGGTTGGTCTGGGTGGACAGCGCCAGAGTGACCGCGCCCTCGTCGGCGGAGTCGCGGTTGCAGGCGGAAAGCGACAGGGTCATGGCCGCAGCAGCAACGATGGCGGTGGCCTTACGAGCGAAAGACATTTCGGGTTCTCCTTGAAGTTGTGAAAAGGGGGTCTATACGGTGGTCTTCTTGCGCAGCACGTCGAAGCCAACGGCAGCGGCGATGACCACACCGATGACAATCTGCTGCCAAAACGAGCTGACGTTGAGCAGGTTCAGGCCGTTGCGGATCACGGCGAGCAGGATCGCGCCGACGAGCGTGCCGGTGGCCTTACCGGTGCCTCCGGCTAGCGACGCGCCACCGATGACCACGGCGGCAATCGCGTCGAGTTCGTAGCCCACACCGGCCTGCGGCTGCGCCGACGACAGGCGGCCAGCCATGACCAAACCGGCAAGGGCGGCGAACAGGCCGCTGAGTGCGTACACAGCGACAAGCACACGCTTGACCGGAATGCCGGATAGGCGCGCGGCCTCCTCGTTGCCGCCGATGGCGTACATGGAACGGCCCAGCACGGTGCGCGAAAGGATGAACCAGCACAGCACGCCGGCCAACAGCATCATCAGAATCGGGATGGGGAACTTGCCGGCGTTAGAGCCGAGCCAGTTCACTTCGTCGGCAGTAGCCATCGGCGATCCTTGGGAGATCACCAAGGTCGCGCCGCGGGCAATGGACATCATGGCCAGGGTGGAAATAAACGCCGGGAGTTTGCCGTAGGCGGTGGCGATACCGCTGACCGCACCTGCCGCGAAACCGGTGAGCAGGCCCGCAATCAGCGTGATCCAACCGGGCCAGCCTGCCTCGACGAAGAAGTGGGCCGAAACCATGGCGCTCAGCGCCGCTACCGCGCCGACCGACAGGTCGATGCCGGAGGTGACGATGACGAACGTCATGCCGAACGCCAAGATGGCCACGGTGGCGGCCTGCACGCCCACGTTGATCAGGTTGTTCACCGTGAGGAAGTGCGGGGTGGCGATGAACAGCGCGATGCACAGCACGATCAGGCCGACGAGCGCGCCGTTGTTCATGATCCAGTTGATGACGCGCTGGCGAGTACTCAAGCGCTCATCCGTAGTCGTTCCCGTCATGCGCGGGCCTCCGTTTCTGTAAGTGGCGTTTCTGTAAGTGGCGTTTCTGTAAGTGGTTCGACGTGGTCTTCGACGTTGGACACCGCCAGCGCCATAATCTCGTCCTGGGTGGCACCCGCGGGCAGTTCGCCCGCGATGCGGCCGCCGGACATCACCAGGATGCGATCCGACATGCCAATAACCTCAGGCAGTTCCGAGGACACCATGAGCACTGCGCCGCCGGCCTGGGTGATGTCGTTGATGATGTTGTAGATCTCCACTTTGGCGCCGACGTCGACACCGCGCGTGGGTTCGTCGAGAAGCAAAATGTTCGAGCCCGCCAGCACCCAACGACCGAATACGGCCTTTTGCTGGTTGCCGCCGGACAGGTTGCGGATCTCCTGATCGATGCCGGCCATGCGCACGCGCAATTGCTTGGCGACGTCATCCGCACGCTTGCGCTGACCACCCACATCCGCGATCCCTGCGCGTGACGACGACCGCAACGTGGCCAGTCCAATATTCTCCCCCACCGTGGCACCAAGCACGAGGCCTTGCGCCTTGCGGTCCTCGGGCACGTGGCCGATGCCGCGCTTGATCGCCTGAGCGACGGAGCCGGACGGGAGTGGCTCGCCGTTGATGGAAACGGTGCCGGAATCGACGTGATCCGCACCCGCGATCGCGCGCACGACCTCGGTACGGCCCGCGCCAACAAGACCCGCCAGGCCGACGACTTCGCCGGCGCGGATCTCGAAGGAGACATCCTTGAACTTGCCTTCCGTGGTGAGGTTTTCCACGGTCAGCAGCGGTTTGCCGATCTCTTTATCCACCTTCGGGTACTGGTCCTCGATGTCGCGGCCGACCATGTAGCGCACGAGTTCCGCCTCTGGGGTGGTGGCGGGGACCTCGGCGACAAAGTTGCCGTCGCGAAGCACCGCCACACTGTCGGCGATACGGGCGATCTCGTCCAGGTGGTGCGAGATAAACACCATGCCCACCCCGTTGGCCTTCAAATCGTCGACCACCATGAACAACTGGTCAACCTCGTGGCCGGTAAGGGCCGCGGTGGGCTCGTCGAGAATCAGCACACGCGCATCCATCGACAACGCCTTCGCGATTTCAACCAACTGCTGGTGCGCAATACCGAGCTCGCCGACCGGCGTGTCCAGGTCCACCTTCAGGCCGATGCGGTCGATGGCTTCAGCGGCGATGCGGCGCATCTCCTTGAAGTTCACCAACCCCATCCGGCGCGGCGTGCGCCCGAGCGTGATGTTTTCTGCCACCGACAGCGTCGGCACCAGGTTTAACTCCTGGTGGATCGTGGCAATACCGTGCGCTTCTGCGGCCTTGGTGTCGGGCAGGGTGACCGGTTTATCGTCGATAAGAATGCGCCCCGAGGTGGGCTGATACACGCCCGACATCATCTTGATCAGCGTCGATTTACCCGCGCCGTTCTCGCCGAGCAGCGCAAGCACGCGACCCGGCTCGACGGCGAGCGAGACGTTATCAATCACGTTGATCGGCCCGAATGACTTCGAAATGCCGTCCAACCGGATCAGGGGTTTTACCGCTGTGGTCATCTGCTGCACCTCCTTGAAGTGAAGTTGAAATTGCTGGATTCTCGGATAGTCAATGTGGTGGGCAACACCTCGTGCTGCGAGGTCGGCTCCCCACGGATCAGCGCGGCGATCTTCTCCCACGCACGTCTGCCGACGTCCTCCACATGCTGCTCAATCACCGTCAACGGAACGGGCTGCATCTGAAACGCCGGCTGGTCATCAAACCCAACCAGCGCGAGGTCCTCGCCCAGACCGATCTTGTGGTCCAGCACGTACTGCAGCGCCCCGACCGTCATCATGGAATCCCCCGCGATAATCGCCGACGCGCCACGCTTGAGCAGGTCCGCGGCACCCGCGAAGCCCTCCGCGCTGCTGTAGCCGCCGCGGAAGATCAGACCGTTCGTCTCTGGGGTTTCGCGGATCGCGTCGTGGAAGCCTTCCAGGCGCTGCAGCCCCGTCGACGTACTCGACGGGCCCGCGATATAGCCGATCTGCGTATGCCCGTTGTCCTTGAGGTGCTGGACGGCCTTGCGGATGGAAGGTCGCGCGTCCGTAATCACCGACGGCACCTCCAGCCCCGGCAGCACCCGATCCACCTGCACAATCTTCTGGCCCCGATCCAGCAGCGACTGCACCATCGGCGCGCTGTGCATCGACGGCACGATGATCGCCCCGGCCAGCTGCTGGCCGCTAAAGGTCTGCAACGCGGCGTCGAGTTGGCCGGCGTCCTCGTTGGTGGTGGCGATCATCACCGAAAACCCATCGGTGTCCGCTGCCTGCTGAATCGACGCCGCCATCTGCGCGAAGAACGGATTGACCAGGCTCGGGATGGTTAGCCCCACCGCGGTCGACGCTGCCGAGCGCAACCCCCTCGCCTGCAAATTCGGCACGTAATTCAACTTCGCCGCCGAATGAAACACCCGGTCCCGCGTTTGTTTCGAGATCGCCGGGTTTCCCGCCAGCGCCCGCGACACCGTGGACGGCGAGACACCGGCGTCGAGCGCAACCTCGCGCAACGTGGCCCGTGCTGCCATGGGTCCCTCCGTGTGTGTCCGGATCGTGTTGGGTGCTAGTGATGTGTGCAAACGTTTGCACCATGTGCAGAACAACCTAAACTGCAGCTGAGCGTCAGGTCAATAGCGCCACACCCCCAACACACCCCCGAACGTTGGACTGCCGGCGCCATTTCGTGTGGTTTTGCGGCGGCGTTGGTGGCCGCCGCGGTCGCCCCCCAGTCCGTAGCCCCAGTCTCCTCTACCCGCGGTGGTGGGCGACGTCGTTGACACAGCGAACCACACCGAATTCACCGAAGTAGTCCACGACAGAGATGCTGGCAAGATCCAAAAACAGGTGCTTGAACAGTTCGGCGTTCGCGCCGAGAGCCTGGCGGACCATGGATTTGATCGGGGTCATGTGGGTCACCACCAGCACGTTCTGGCCCTCGTAGCGCTCCTGAATTTTCAGTCGGGCGCGGGTGACGCGGCGGTGGAAGGCTGTCAGCGACTCACCGGCAGGGGGCGCGTTGTTTGGCGATTCCTGCCACGTCGCATACGTCTCCTCCCCCTTCGCAATCGCCTCGTCGCGGGTCAGGCCCTCGTAGTCGCCGAAGTCGAGCTCGCGGAAGCCCTCGTCAGTACGAACTTCAAGGCCAAGCACCTCGGCGGCGAACTGCGCGGTTTGCTGAGCGCGCGCTTGCGGGGAGGCAACGATGGCGTCGATGCGCCCGAACGTGCGCAGCGCCTCGGCGGCACGCTTCGCCTGGTCACGGCCGATATCGGTGAGGTCCGGGTTAGAAACGCCGGAAAAACGCATCTCAGCCGAGTGTTGCGTCTGCCCGTGCCGCAGCAGAATGAACCGCGTTCGCGGTTCGGAGTTTCCAGCCCAGTGGCCAGCGGCATCGCGCTTTTTCTTTTCGACGACCGGCCCCTCCGCCGGCTTCTCCTCTTGGGCCGAAGCCTTGCCACCGCCGCCCCACACGCCGGTGCCCTTCACAATCCCCGGCTTGTCGCCACGCGCGGCCGCGTCCATGGCCACGTTGGACAACTCGTCGGCCTTCTTGTTCTTGGCGCGCGGAACCCAGGTGTAGGTGACCTTCTCAAAGGAGGAGGCGAGGTCGCGAGCTTCCCGGGCGAGTTGTTGCATGTCCGGGTGTTTGATTTTCCACCGGCCGTTCATTTGCTCGACAACGAGCTTGGAGTCCATGAATACATCCACCCGCGTGGCGCCGACCTCGCGGCACGCCTCCAGCCCGCGGATCAGTCCGTAGTATTCGGCGACGTTGTTGGTGGACTTTTTGCCCACCACATACGCGATCTCACCGAGGGTTTCGCCGTCGGCGTCGTAGACCACGGAGCCGGATCCGGCGACCCCCGGGTTTCCGCGGGAGCCGCCGTCGCAGTACATCTTGACCTGCATTTACACCTCGTCGGTGGCCGGGTTCACGCGCACCAGCAGGGTGCCGCAGTTCGGACAGGCCGGCAGGGTGTCCTCCGGCTCGGCGAGTACTTCGGCGCGCTCGGACGGCGGGAGTTGGATGAAGCAGCCGCCGCAGGCGCGGCCGTTGAACTTGGCGGCGCCGATGTCGTCGTACGCCTTCAGCACGTCCTCCGGCAGGCGGGAACGCAGCGCGTCGGTGTCCACCGCTTCTTCTTCCGGCAACGCATCGACGGCGCGCTGGGCGGCCTCGACCTTGCGGTTGAGTTCATCGACGCGGGCGGCGTGAATGTCGCGGTTGTTGCGCAGCGCAGCGATCTCGTTGTGGGCTTCCTTGAGTTCGTAGAGCAGGTCCGCGATGCGCGACTTCGCGGCGTAGCGGTCGTGCTCCAGGTCCTTGCGACGCTCCGGGTCGGTCTCTGCGCTGAGCTGGCGTTTGTCGTCGAGTTCGCGCTTCTTCAGTTTCCGCTCGTCTTCCTGGATGCGCAGGATTTCCAGTTCCATGTCATCCACGGCCAGTTGGGCGGAGGCGGAAGCCTCGGTCATGCGCGTGCGTTCGTCGAGAAGCTTCTGCAATTCTTGCTCTTCGGGACGAACGCGCGTCTGGCCCTTGGTGGCGTCGGCGAGCGCGAGCTCCAGGAGGACGGGTTGCAGGTCTTGGGATAGGTGCATCAGTACTCCTTTAGTTCGCGGGGTGCGCGGACACGGTCCAGGGATCCGTGCGGATGTGCAGGATCTCGGTGTCCACGCCTAGAGGGGCCACGATACTCTCTGCCTGCTCGGTCCAGGGAAACTCGCTGGCCCAGTGGGCGGTATCGATCACGGCAGGCCCACCAGCGCGCAGGTGCTCGTCGACCGGGTGGTGGCGCAAATCGGAGGTGACATACACGTCTACACCGAGTTTGGACACATCCGAAAGGAACGAGTCGCCGGAGCCGGAGGACACCGCGACCTTTTGCACGATCTGGTCCGGATCGCCGGCGGCGCGCACGCCCCAGGCGGTCTCCGGCAGGGCGTTGGCCACCTGTTGGGTGAACTCGCGCAGGGTCATCGGCTCCGGGAGCGTGCCGATGCGCCCGAGGCCCGTCGCGTTGTCCAGATCCGCGGTGTGCTCCACCTGCACGATGTCGAACGCCGGCTCCTCGTACGGATGGTGCGCGCGCAGCGTATCGACGAGACCACGCCGCAACCTCGCCGGCGCCACAAACTCCACCCGTAGCTCCCGGGCGGTGTAGTGCTCGCCGACCGTGCCGTCGGTGGGGTCCGCGCCCTCGACCGGGGTGAACTCGCCGGTGCCCTCGGTGGTGAAGGCGCACTCGCGGTAGTTGCCAATCTCGCCCGCGCCGGCCTCGAACAGGGCACGCTTCAACGCATCGGCATCCGCTGGCGGGACGTGGACGCCCCAGCGGTCGGTGGCGTTAAGAAGCACTGGCTTGATCGGACGGCCGGGTTCGATGCCGACGAGTTCGGCGAGTTTGTCCGACACACCCGGGCGCGCCGAATCGGCGTTCGTGTGCGCGGCGAACAGCGCGCAGCCGCCAGCCAGCAACGTGTGGATAACCTTGCCCTTCGGGGTATTCGCCGCCACCGAATGCACACCACGCAGCAGCAACGGGTGGTGCACAACGAGCAACTGCGCACCCTGCGCCACGGCCCGTTCGGCGACCTCCAGCGTGCAATCCAACGCGAACGCAACCTTGGTCACCTCAGCATCCGGATCACCGCAAACCAGGCCAACCTGGTCCCAACTTTCCGCCAACGCCGGCGGGTAGGCAGCCTCGAGGGCATCAACAACGTCTTGCACAGTCACAGCAGTCATGGCAGCCAGCCTACAAATTTGGAACAGTGGTGAGGTGTGAACACCACATTGCTTTTCGACGTCGACGGCACCCTCATCGACTCATTCCCCGGCATCCGCCACGGATTCCTCCTCGGATTAGAGGCCGTGGGCTGGGATAAACCGGACGAGGAGTTCATCAAACGCATCCCCGGGCCACCGATGCCGGAATCGATGCGCGCGCTCGGCATGTCGCCTGACCAGGTCGAACAAGCCATGCAGGCCTACTCCGCCTACATGTCCACCGAAGGCTGGCAACGCTTCGAGGTTTTCGACGGCATGGCCGACCTGCTGGCCAGGTTGAAGGGGGAAGGTTTTGGGGTGTGCACGGCGACGTCGAAAAGCGAACGCTTCGCGCGAGCCGCCCTCGAGCGCGCAGGGATGCTCGAACACATCGACTTTTTGGGCGCTGCATCTAACGACGGCGTACGCGCCAAGAAGGCCGACGTGATCCGGTACGTGCTGGACAACGTCGCGCCAAAACGTCCCCTGATGATTGGGGATCGCACCCACGACTTCACCGGCGCCACCACCTTCGACATCCCGAGTGTTGCCGTGACCTGGGGTTACGGTGCCACACCCGAATGGGACGAGGCGACCTACGTAGCATCGGACGCGACCGAGTTGGAAAGGATCATCCGTGCTGCATATTGATTTCGTCTGCACTGGCAACATCTGCCGCTCCCCGATGGCGGAGGTCATCGTGCGCTCCAAATTGGAGGACGCGGGACTGGGCGATGCGGTGCGCGTGTCATCGTCAGGCATCGGCGACTGGCACGTCGGCCACAAAGCCGACGAACGCGCCCGGCGCGAACTGGCCAACCACGGCTACGACGGCGAAGCCCACCGCGCCCAACAGTTTGGCTACGAGCAGGAGCAAGCCGACCTGATCGTCGCGCTGGACACCAACCACGTGTCGGAGTTGGTCGTGCGCGGCGTGCCCGAAGACAAGGTCCGTCTGCTGCGCTCCTTCGACCCCGCCGCACCTGAGGGCGCTGGCGTTGCCGACCCGTACTACGGCGGGCCCGAGGGCTTCACCGTGGTGCGCGAGCAGATCGAAGCCGCCGCCGACGGCATTATCCGCTGGGTGCGCGATCAGCTAGGCTAAGTGGGCGTGAATGCCAACAAGTCCTCCCAAAAGCCGTGGTGGCGCCAACTGCTCAACCCCGGCTGGATCATCGCGGCGATCGTCGTCGGCATTTTCTCCTACTTTGCCTTCACGTTCCTCGCGCCCTGGCAACTCGGCAAGAACGAACAGTTAGTCGAGCGCAACGAACACATCTCCGCGGCGTTCGACCACGATCCCGAACCGCTGGTGGACCGCCTGCCCGGCACCACGCTCGCCCCCGCCGACGAATGGTCACGTGTGGTCGCCACCGGCCACTACACGGGCAACGACGTGTTGCTTCGCCTGCGTTCCGTCGACCGCACCCCTGCGTTCCAGGTGCTCACGCCGTTCACGCTTGACGACGGCCGCACCATCCTTGTCAACCGCGGCTGGGTCCCCGCCGAAGGCTCCACCGGTGTGCCGGACATCGACGCAGCACCTACCGGCGACGTCACCATCACTGGCATGCTGCGCGCCGCCGAAGCGACCCACCCGACCGCGCCCATCCACGACCAGGGCTTCGACATGGTCCACTCCATCAACCCCACCCAGGTTGGGGAGCTGACCGGAGTCGACGCGGGGGCGGACATGGTCGAGCCGTACCTCCAACTACTCTCAGACCAACCCGGCACCCTCACCGCCATCCCCCTGCCCCAACTCGAAACCGGCAACCACCTTTCCTACGGCCTCCAGTGGATCCTGTTCGGCGTCGCCGCCCCCGGCGCCCTGCTCTACTTCCTGTTCTCCGAAAGCCGCGAACGCCGCCGCTACGTCGAGGAGCAGAAGCAACTGCTTAACGACGACACCGTGGCCGGCAGCGGCCCCGAGCCTTCCCCTGTCCCCGGCGAAGAAACCGCCCCGGCGCCGTCCGCTCAGACCCCGACTGCGGCTCCTACGCGTTCCCGCCAGCGCTACGGTTCTTCCCGCACCAACCCGTGGGCCAAGGCTTACGATAAGGAACAAGAACGCTAACTCTGTCCCATGGTCTCTGAAGGGGTTTTGATGTCGCTCGATTCCGTCCTCCGCACCCTCGCCGACGCCTTCGTCGTCCCCGCCTCGGGCGTCGAACCTGCCGATATTGAAGACGCCGCCTTCGACCACGCCGTCGCCTTCGCCAACCGCCCCTTCGCAACCTTGTCGCTTCTCACCGACCCCGAAGGCCAGCCCCTTTTCGCCCTGTCCGACGGCGGTACTTTGCCAGCCCGCGCCGGCTTAGCCTGCGCCGCGCTTGGCCACTCTCTCCACGACATCTCCATCGTCCCCGACTCCCCCACCGCCACCACCGGCTCCGCTCGGGTGCAGTTCTCCGAATGGGACGTCGCAGACGTGGAGTTCGACGGCAACACCCCGGCGTTCGAACTGGGCATCCTCGCCGCCATCGAGAACCGATCGCTCTAGGTACCGGTTCGGGTTAAGCGACAAAATGTGTGTCTGGATTCGTCGATTTGTTTGAGATGATCGGGGGTTTTCCTGAAAGTATATGCTCCTGGGGCTTATATCCGCGCCATGGTGACGAAAAACCGGGGGGTGACAGCAGTGTGTGGTAGGGGCTGGTGTTGGCTTGATCAATGCCGAAGAACAGACCACGCTGCCAATGCGGTGGGGAAATGAAACGCAACGGTAAGACCTCCGCCAACCGCAGCCGGTGACGGTGCAAAATGTGCGGCGCTTCCACCACCAAGCAGCTCCCCGATATCACCAACTCCGCTGCCTTCGCAGCATTTATCACCCACCTCACAACCGGTGCGAGCTTGGAAACCGCTGCCGCCGGAGCAGGATGTCATCCGCGTACGCTGCAACACCGGTTTGAACACTTCTGGCTAGTTGATGTCCCCGATCCCACGATCGGGCACGAAGGCTGGGTCTACGACCAGGTCTTTCTTGACGGCACCTACACCGCCGGCGGATGCTTGATTGTTGCTGCCACCTTGGATCACGTCATCGCTTGGCACTGGTGTGTTTTGTCAAGTTGTTTTAGGCCGTTTCGG
>NZ_KV787038.1:0-1535 GCF_001806995.1 Corynebacterium sp. HMSC11D10 | reverse complement strand
GGTTTGTGCATGGGTGAAAAACTCACGGCGTGTGACGGTATCTGCTTCGTCGAGGTAGCCGACGACGTTATCCGGCATATGGTGGCGAAGTGGTGAGTTCTTCCACGCTCCCGGCTTTTTGGCTAACCCTGGCAGCAGACTTATGGGGTTGATCACTGTAGCGTCTGCAGTGCCGAAGACTCTCGGCAGCGCGATGATGCGTCGAGACTCCTCGTCTAAGACGGTGATGGTGTCGTGGGACAATTCCAGTGTGACTTGCCTGTTTGCCCAGGCAGGCCCGACTAGGTAGCGGTTGCCTGCTACGGTGACAATCCCGGTTTTATCGGTGCGACGCACTTCGAAACGCACCGGATTAAACCGCACCGACGGACATGCTTTAAGCGCTTGTTGATCGTGTTGAAACAGATCAGCGATTACCGCTGCCTTCTTATAATGGGTCTGCTTGGCAAACGCGGCACACCCAGAGTCCAGAAGAGCGTTTAGTTCTGCCAGTGAAGCAACTTCTGGCACGGGAACGAGCAGGTTTCGGCGGATGAACCCGACAGCGTTTTCCACATTGCCTTTCTCATGGCCTGAATACGGGTTGCAGTAACGCGACCGAGTCCGATAGTGCGCTTTAAACGCGGCGAAGAGCTCTGATTCGACAACCTTCGGGCCGACACGGCGTCCAATAGCAGTAGCGTTATCGAAGACCATCTCAGTCGGCACTCCGCCGGCAGCATCGATGACATCCAGCAATCCGGTAATGACACACTCGGCGGTTTCACCGGCGAAGGCCCTGCAAAACCTCATATTCGAGTACGGAAACGTCACCACCAAAAGGTGTACAACCTTCACATCTGACGCCAGGTTGATTTCTGCCTGGCCGAAATCAACCTGGATGACCCCGGGAGACCATTCCAACTCCATGAACCCATCTCCTGGGGCTTTATGGTCCTGCCTCCACTGCTTGACGTAGCGCTGTACCGGCGAATACGAGCCGGTATATCCATGTTCGGCGGCAAGCCGGTCACAGATGCGCTGCGCAGTGTGGCGTTGCTTGCGCGGCATGCGCTGATCTTGCTCAAGCCACCGATCAATCACGGCACACAACGTCTCACCGAGCGCTAGTGATCCTGGCTTATGTAACTTAACTGGCGGGATAGGGCTGAAATCGTCCTGGTTGACGTACTTATCGACCGTAGCGCGAGATACCGATACCGCCTTCGCGATCGCTCGTCGGGACATTCCCTCGTCATCGAGCTGTCTGATAGTTTCGATCGTGGTCATGCTGATTGTCATCTACTTTCTGGTCCCTTCCTGAAAAACCAAGTCCCGGACCTCGCAGCCAAACGAAGATGGGACATTTCTCAGGAACAGAAACCTACTGGGATGGTTACTCGGCATGGCCCTTTTTCATTCCAAAAGAGCCACACCAGTCACAGCAACGCACCAGGAAAGTGGCCTACTTTTTCACGCTGAAACGGACTAAAACAGGCCGCCGAAACGGACTACTTCCCAAGCCGAACTGGACCACATACATCAGATCAGACACA
>NZ_KV787037.1:0-914 GCF_001806995.1 Corynebacterium sp. HMSC11D10 | reverse complement strand
GATTGCCCCTACCAACTACACGGAAACGGCAAACGGAACCACATCCAAAGGCACAACCAGGTGGCGATGCAAGGACCCGAACTGCGGCAGCTCCACGACACGAACCCGCAGCGACCGCACGCTGACCCGCGACTTTAAAGCCTTCGTTGCTTATGCCACCTCCACAGCGACGTTGTCTGAACTCGCCGAGCAACACAAGGTGAGCCGTTGGACACTTGACCGCCGATTCAAACCGTTTTGGCTTATCGACATCCCCAACAACGGTGACCCGCAGCGCGTTTACGATCAGATCTTCATCGACGGCACCTACACCGCCGCCGGATGCTTGCTCGTGGCAGCCAGCCACGACCACGTCATCGCCTGGCACTGGGCCAAACACGAAACCGCCCATGCGTATACGCAGCTACTTCGCAAAATCGCTGAACCGCTCTGTGTCGTCCTCGACGGTGGACAAGGCGCCTTGACTGCGATTAAAGCCTGCTGGCCCAACGCGATGATCCAACGCTGCCTCGTCCATGCGGTCAAGTCCCGTGTAGTGGTGTAGCCGTTTGTCCGTTCGGCTCGGTATGAAGTTGGGGGGTTGTGTTAGGCGGTTAGCTGGTGGTGGTCGCCATGATCATCTCCTGTGTGGGGGTTGGGTTGGTGCATGAGGTGTTTGCTGTGCTCGAGTGCGGATAGTGACATGTAGCGTTTTTGTTGGATCCAATCGTCGTGTTGCTCGGCAAGGACGGCGCCAACAAGCCGGCGGATCTCCCGGTTTAACCGCTCGGTGGGGTTGTTTGACCACACCTTCGTCCAGACTGGTTTCGGCGCTGCGGTAAACGCCAGCACCTCATCGAGTGATTCCTCCAGATACGCCGCAACCTGGGGGAACTTCGGCTCCAACAAGTCAACAACTTCACGGGCTTGCGCCC
>NZ_KV787036.1:0-7070 GCF_001806995.1 Corynebacterium sp. HMSC11D10 | reverse complement strand
GATTGCCCCTACCAACTACACGGAAACGGCACTCAACGAGTAGCTGTAGTTGAGCTGGCATTGAGCGTCGGGGTGTGTTTGTGCGATCCACTTTGCAATATCGGTAAGTGCCTCCATGAAGCGGAGCCTTGCTTCTAGGTTTTCGGCTTGGGAGAGACCGATCAGCAGTGCGTGATGCGCAGCATTTGCAATGGCGAACGCCTCAGGCAGGTTAACGCTTGATGCTTCCGCAAGTACTCGAGAAGTATGGACGCGAACAAACCTTGCTGCCCCGACGCGAACCTCCCTTGAATGGGCGCTTTCACAGAGCTCAAGAAGAAGAGCAAATACCTTAGCCAACTCGTTCCAGCCGGCCGGCGGGGCGGAGTTGAGGAAGGGGACAAGCGCCACCACCGAAGCGCGAAGCCGTAGGAAAGCGTCCATTTCTTTTTGCATCTCGATGTAAATATTCGCTAGTTCGATGCTGGTCCGAAGTATGTCGGTTGAGTATTTGCCGCCGAAGGGAACCTTCTGCGTTGCGACGACGAATTGGTTGACAGCATCCTCGAGCAGCTCCACCGGCGGGGCCATATTCGGAAAAAGCTTCCGGACAAACTGTGCTCTTATCGCCGTGGCTTCCGCTGCCAATGCGAAGGAAACAGCTGGCCCGTCGCCGCCGTCAACCAGGATGACAGCGATCTCCATGGCTTCATCCAAGGTGGGGATCACAAGCCCATTGTTTGTAGATCCATGGATATCTGCGATCTGAATGAGCACGCGTATCGCTTCTTCGATGGCTCTAGGATCCCTGGCTTGGAGCGCAGGAACAAGCATGTCTTGGCAGCTAAATAGCAGCTCGAGTGCTGATTTGGTGTCTCCCGCCTTTGCATCCAGAAGTGCCATCTCCCGTTGGGCTCGAGAGTAGAAAACAGCAGGTAAAACACGATTTGGCTCGGCGTCGTACAGGGGGTCGATATTCTTAAACGCCAGGTACAGCAGTAGGCGAGCTTCCTCCACATCTTCGGTGTGTGAAGCGGCAATCGTGAGAGCTTGGCAGCGCAATAAAACCGTTTTCGCCGTGACAGGGAAGTCGTTCAATACCTCAAAACAAATTGAGGCCACACTTGTTTGTACTTGTGGGTCAGGGGAAAGATCAGCAGCCGCTAAGAGCGTTCGCAGCGCTTCGAATGATGCACCGGCCGTACGCAGATGCTGAAGGTGTTCGATTGCGTAGGGCAAGTGAAGCAAGTTGGTCACAATTGCTGCGTCGTACACTGTGGTTTGCGGTAGGCAGTCGAGCGCCAACGGAATGCTCTCTAGATTTTGAGGACCCTTAGGAGCAGGTGATGAAAAGAGGTGGAACAGGAACGCCTCCGCGAGTTTGCGCTGGTTCTTCCACTGATGCTCAATGTCGTAATAATCCTCGCTTTCGAGCGCCGCATACTTTGGGGTGGTCTCGACACTGTTGCGCAGATCGGATTCATAAATGCGCATGAGTAGGGAATGCGTGAGCGGTGAACCAAAACTCTCCGCGGCCTCGCCAAATACTCGGTGCGTAAAGCGCATCCGTTTCTCCGGCCCATTTGGTGCTAATTGATTCGACAAAGAACGGAAAAGTCGGGCAACCGAAATCTCAGTATTTGTTGTGAAGCCAGCGTCGCGCAGCGCGTTGACGGTTTGTTCTTGCGAAAGCCCGATCCTAGAAGCACCCAAGAGACCTACTGCAGCGCGGGCGAGGGCACGATCGGTAGATGCGATGGAGGTTTCCAAAAAGTGGTGGGCAGCGCTTGACAGGTCATCGGGGATGAGCCACGCGCGGTCTGCAAGCATGTTTTGGATTGCGCTGGCTTGATCAGGTTCATCCTCGATGGACTTGAAATCATCACCATCGATATCGAGAAGTAGATCCAGCGCAAGCTCTATCCAAAGAGGTAGGCGTTGTTTGGAAGCGATGATCTGGCGAGCGCCGCCTCCGATCTCGCGCCTAATTCTGCGCTCCCAGTCCTCTACGAATTCTCGCGCAATGTTGGCTGGCACTGGCCCAACCAAGACTTCTTTGAAATCGGAGTTCTTCAACAGAGTGACGTCCGAGCGCGAGGAAGAAGATACAGCCAACGCGGTGCGAGACGAGAGCCATTCCACTGGCCAGAATCCGCCGGCTCCATCCACAAGCTGCTCTAAACCGTCGACGATGAAAAGCAGATCAGGATACTCAGCTACAACCTTTTCCATTTCTTGCCTCCAGCGCGGGCGCCAAGTTTCGGGAGAGCCCCGCCAATCGTCGAAAAGCGACAGGCCCAAGGTTGCGTTTATGCATCGCGTAATCTCGAATGCGAGCTCGTCCCCCGTCCAAATGCGGTCGTCCAGCCCCATAATGACGGTGATGGGCAACTTGCCGGATATAGATTCTCCGGAGGCCGCCAAATACTTCTCGAGTGCCAACAGAAGTGAGGACTTACCCGCGCCGGACTCGCCATAAACCACGACAGGCGAATCGATGCGGAGGAAAAAATCGATCGATTTGAGCAGTTCCTCTGACCCAAAATTACGAGTGCGGGAACCTCGAAACAGGACCTCCTCCGCGGTACCGTCGCGCGGGATGCTGCGGGCTCGCTCCAGAAGCTGCGGTTCAAGCAGACTGACCGCAAGATCCTCGAAGTGCTGCATTGAAGCAGTGGGCCACTGACCATTCTGGTCGAAGGCAACGGAGTAGCGTTTCACCGTCTCCGCATTGCCCCATCGTTGAGATACCTCGTCTTTGAAGTCAGAAATTCGGGTTGGGTCTGAGTCGGCCCAGCCGTGCGGTGGGGTGCCTTCGACCTGCCGGAAAAGGATGAACGGTGTGGTCGTATCATCTGCGTCCCAAAGACCAGCTTTGGCGAATTCCAACTCGGTGATAGAACACTCGCGAGACCTCTCGGGGTCGAGTCCAACGCGCTGTGCCGTCCATTCGAGGAGAGACTTGTCGTCTGAAATCCAACCGTAGCGGTCTCCGATGAGCCCGAGGAAGAGCGGGGCCGCGCGATCGACTTCGTCAAGGCATACGTCTAATACCTTGCGCCCAGCCGCCTCTTCATCCATGTCGTTGGTGTCGACTCCCCAGCGCAGGTCAATAAAGTGCATCTTTGCGCCGAATCGGCGCAAAGATTCGTTGAGCCGGTCACTTACGGGACCATTGAGAATGTCACGTTCCGTATGGAAATCGCGAAAGGTCGATGACACAAAAACAGGAATGTTGAGCATGAGGCCCCTTAGCGCAGTCAGTGTTTGAACACTCATTATGCGCCAACCGGAGCATATTAGGAGGCCGACGACCGCTTGGTTTTCGCTCAACCCGCTAATATCGCCTGCATGAAAAAATGGTCCCAAGAGCGCCTTGACCAGCATCTCGCGTATGCTGCATGGTATAAACCGATCCGCAAGGTTAGGGCCCGACGCTTGGACAAAGACGCGCAGTGGCGGACTTCCACTGGCAGCGTCCTTCACGCAAAGGCGGGGGACTGGGAGGTCACTGACGGGACACGAACATGGACAGTTGCGTCTGAGGTTTTCGACAAGTCATACAGCCAGGTCGCGCCGGGTGAATACAGGAAAACGGGAAGGGTCCAAGCCCGCCGACTCGAAGAGGACGCTATGATCCCCACGCTGGAGGGAGAGGCTCACGCACACGCAGGTGATTGGGTGGTCCGTGGCGTAACAGGAGAGTGTTGGCCAGTGCCAGATGCGGAGTTTTCCGAGGCCTACGAGATCCTAGAAATGCCGTAACCGAACATCCCCGCCAGGGCGGGGTACACAACTTTCACGATCTTGTGGTTGTAATCCTGGGTGTGCGAGTCGAGCTCTGCAAACGGTTTGTATGAGGGTTTCCGAGCAGGAGGTTCCTTGCTGTAGTCATAGGATGCTCGACGCTCGGTTCCGTTGCTATCAATCCATGTGCGCTTGAGCATCCAATCATTGTGCTCGGCTTCCGCCATCGAGGTGATCTCCTGTTCCGAGGGATGCTCTTCCCACCCGTAGCCGTCCTTCACAAGCTGAAAACCGTGTAGGCGTAGGTTTTTAACCATGTACCGAGCGGCTGCTTCAGAAGTTTGTCGTGCCTTCAGGATGTCGTCGTGAGAAAGCTTCTGCGATGGGGATGGCGGGCCATAAAGCGACGTGTAGGCGATGTCGAATGCCCAGCCCCAGACGGAGAAGGCGGAATCGCGGATGGCGTCGATGCTCAACCCAACCTTTTGTGGGTCAATAACTTCCAGAACTGTTCCGGCTTCGGCATCGTTCCAGACAAGACCCTGCAGTATGTGGTCAGTCACCGCAATAATCGCTCGACGTTTCCTGAGGGAGGGGATCTGAGCAGCGACGTGGACTGGATCGCCGACGAGGACAACCATATCTGCCAGGCCCTCTACCTGAGGGCTCACAATCTGTTGAACTTCCAGCTCTTTAGCGAACCGGTTGTAATTGTGAATCCACGCGTCCAACTCACGCTTTTCATCTCCCGGGCCGCATTGCTTGACCTCAACAGTGTGAGCATCGAGTGTGGTCAGCAGGTGGAGTATTTTGTCTGTGATTGCGCGAACTGTGAGGTCGGCTGGATGAAATGCTTCAACAGGTCGTCGTTGAGCGATGTGGGTAAAGCGTGCTGAGGTTGCTAACTCGGGGGACCGGAGAAGCTGGAATATTGATACCGCCTCACCGCATTGTGCGTGACGGAGGTCCTGCGCCTCAGAACTCAGGCGAGCTGTTTCGATGTCATTTTCGGCAGCGATGATCACGTGGGAAGCATGTTTGACAGTTTGAGCAACGAGCCGATCATCGCTCAGATGCTGTTTGTACCCTAAGCCAAGCGTGCCTTTGGCTGTTGGGTTTCCCTTCTCCAAGATATGACCGGGGAGCTCCCTTTCTTGGTCAAGGACTGAGCGGACGATGCTGTTCGCTTCCTCGGAGGAGCCGATCACCACTGGACCTCCTCGGCGGCGCTTGCTCGTTGCTCTCGCCCACCCGATACGCGATATTCCTAGTAGGGCAGAAATGACTGCTCCGAAGGTGACGAGGAGTGAGAGGATTAAACCTATCGTCATCCAGGTCGTTGGTGATGCCGGCTGGCCAGGCGCTGGCGCATACGAGGCGGCAAAAGGCGCGATGCTCGCGTAGATGAGCGAGACGACGGACGCGTTATGAGACTCCGAAAGCGTGACGCCGCAGTTGTAGAGGCCAATCGCAGTGGCAGACAATGCGATGACCAGACGATTTGAATCGAGCCGCATAGTGTCAGGATAAAAGTTTCGCTTCCGGAAGAAGCATTGAGCCTAAGTGCTTATCGACGACCTACCGGACCAACAGTCCATTCGACGACAGCAGGCTGCTCATCTGGAACAGGGAATCGCTTTGGCCGGGGGTCCACTGGCCCCAATCGGCGGTGTAGACGTCGTTGATGTCCACCTGGATGCCCTGGATATATGCCTGGCGTCCGGCGACCTGGTGAATGTTCGCACGGGGGTGGATGTTGCCGCGCGAGCCCCAGTCGTGCTGCCAGAAGTAGCTACCGATGCCATCCTCCAGGCACCAGGCGATGGTGTAGAAGTTGCCGTACACACCCAACTGGTAGCCGGCGGCGCTGAGTACAGCGCCCATGGCGGAAAGGTATGGGTTGATGAATTTGTTGAACTGGGCGAGCGTCGGGTTGTCGTCGATAGCCACATAGATCGGGCGCCCGGTCGGGCCGCCTGCGGCGCGGTGCAGGGCGATGGCCTGGGGTGCGTGCTTGGCAGCGCCGAGCGGACCCTGGAGCCAGTCGGCGGTGTCGGCGCGGCCGAACTGGTAGACCGACGCCACCGACAGGCCGTTGGCCTTGTAGTCCTGGGTTTCGTCGAGGGTGACGGGCTTGCCGCGCATCCAGAGTGCGTCGGGGCGGGGCTGGGATACGTAGCGCACGGCGCCGATGTGGCCGGCGGCTTTCACGGCGCGGGCGGATGGGACGGCGGCGGAGTAGTCGATCACGGTGCCGAGCACGCGGCGCTGCTGAGCCTGTGCGGCAGGGGAGAGGGCGGTGGCTGCGGCGCCGGCGGCGGCGGTGGTTGCCGCGAGTGCGCCCGCAGACTTCAGGAACGAGCGGCGATCAAAAGTAGTCACTTGCGTAACATTAGTCTCGTTTTACCTCTTGTGCACCTTAGTTTGCCTGTGTGACCACGATCCAGATGGCGACGAGGTGACACACGGCCGCCACGATCGTCGCAGTGTGGAAGTGTTCGTGGTAGCCGTAGTAGCGCGCCTCGCGCCCCGGCCAGCGGGCCCCGTACACGATGGCGCCAACCGTGTAGAGCACGCCGCCAGCAAACAGGAGCCACACCACCGCCGGCCCTGCGCTGGCCCACAGGGTGGGGATCAGCGGCACGATCACCCAGCCGAGCCCCACGTACACCACAACGTCCAGCCATCGCGGGTGATTGATCCACACCAGATTGAGTGCGGCGCCGCCCAGCCCGCCGATCCAGGACACGACGAGGATGGCCGCGGCGGTGCGCGGCTCGAACACGATCAGGCACAGCGGGGTGTAGGTCGCGGCGATGAAGATGGAGATGGTCGCGTGGTCGGCGCGGCGCCACCACTGCACCGTGGACGGGGAGCGCCACGGGTAGAGGTGGTACATCGCGGAGACCCCAAACAGCAGTACGACCCCGACGCCGTAGACGGTAACCCCGGCGGCGTGGAGCGCCGGCAGGGTCATCCACCCGTAGGTGATCAGCACGGTGGAGGCCAGCGCGAAGGCTGCGGCCGCCACGAAGTGGGCCCAGCCGCGAATCAGGGGGCGCGGGCCGCGGTCCGCCATGATGTAGGAGCGCTGGACCTGGCCTTCTTGAAGGATCGTCATAGTGACCTCACTGGGGGTGGAGGAACAGTGACGCTATGTTACTACTTGGTAACTTATGTGGGTAGCCCAGCCGATTCCGCGAACGAAAACCGCTGCGGTAACCTAAGCCCCATTGCCCTAGTAGCTCAGTGGATAGAGCACGGCTCTCCTAAAGCCGGTGTCGGAGGTTCGATTCCTCTCTGGGGCGCAAATGTCATGAGTCGCGACATGCTTGACGGATGAG
>NZ_KV787035.1:0-1310 GCF_001806995.1 Corynebacterium sp. HMSC11D10 | reverse complement strand
GGGTTTCACCGTCCACCGGAATCATGACACCCCAAGACATCAAACCCGTTGGCGAGAAGGTTAGCGAGATGAGATTTCATTTCGGGCCCGGCTATCGGGTGTACTACACCCGACTAGGCGCAATAACGGTTTTCCTGCTGGCCGGAGGAGATAAATCCAGCCAGGATAAAGATATTCGAACCGCTCAAAAGCTCGCACAACAGGTAAGGGAGGAACAGTCGTGAAGGAAGTAACATTTTCAGCGTTCGATGCAAGCAAATATCTCGATAGCCAAGAAGCAGTGAACGATTACCTGGCTATCGCACTCGAAGACGGCGATACGAAAACCGTTCAGGTGGTTTTGCGTGACATTGCAAGGGCACACGGCATGAGCCAGCTCGCTAAAGAGACTCAACTCAACCGTGAATCCCTCTACAAGTCACTATCAAAAGACGGTAACCCGTCCTTTGCGGCTATCACGAAAATCATGAAAGCCCTGGGACTCAAAATAACTCTCGCTACACAAAATGCCTAGATACCTACTGGAATCACATCACCAATAAACCAAACGTGCCTCTGCTCAGCCCGTCCGGCCTCTATCCGCCGATCAGTGGTGGATCGCGGAGCCTGCGACCAGGCCCGTTGAATACGATCCGGGAAACGCTCGGCGGAGGGATCAGCAACGGTGGTGCGTGTGGTCTTGCGCCGGAGTACACCCGCGATTCCAAGGATATTCATGAGGCGTTGCACCTGGTCACGGCCGATGTTCCAGCCTGCCCGGTGGGCGGCTTTCCATAGTTTTCGTCGCCCGTAGACCCGCCGATTGGCCTCCCACAGCTCAAAGAGCCGGTGCGCGGTGTAAGCCTCATCCAGCTCGGCAGGGGTGGGCCCGAAACCACGGGCCTGGAAGCGGTAGAACGTTGCTGGTGTCGATTTGGGGTAGTTGGTACCGCGAGTCCGCGTAGTTGGTACCGGTGTTCCGCGTACCCGGTACTGCGAGGGGGTTTCTTTCATAGTTGATGTTGGCGGCGCCGTACTTCGATGGTGCCGCGTCAACCTCTACTTGGAAGGAGCCGGTCTTTGTGGCCAACTTCAAACAAATCGTCGCGATGTGCCTTGACGGTGCTAGCTACGCACAGATCACACATGCATTGGGGTGTTCACGACGAGAAGTATCCCGCGCAAAGAAGATCATCGCTGAGGAGTCACTGAGTTTAGAGACGTTCCGTCAGCTTCCACCGGGATGGTTCGATGAGCGATTCAGCGATGGCCGCAGCAAGCGCACACTGTCCTACGAGGTTGCGTCCCTTAGTGTGGTGTAACGCTTGCTG
>NZ_KV787034.1:0-683 GCF_001806995.1 Corynebacterium sp. HMSC11D10 | reverse complement strand
GCAAGCGTTACACCACACTAAGGGACGCAACCCATCGCGACGATTTGTTTGAAGTTGGCCACAAAGACCGGCTCCTTCCAAGTAGAGGTTGACGCGGCACCATCGAAGTACGGCGCCGCCAACATCAACTATGAAAGAAACCCCCTCGCAGTACCGGGTACGCGGAACACCGGTACCAACTACGCGGACTCGCGGTACCAACTACCCCAAATCGACAATTCGGTGCCTTACCAGCTCGTCGGCCGGACTGTCGATGTACGTATCACTGGCAATGAAGTAACCGTCTTTGATGCCGGGCAGCGTGTTGCAACCCACCGGCTTGCCCAAGCCCGGGGAATCTATGTCACCGATGTGGATCATATTCCTGCCAACATGGCTGATACCACAGGGTTGTGGACCAGTGACTACTTCTACCGTGAAGCAGCCAAGATCGGGCCAGCAACCCGGACAGTCATCGAAGAACTCATCAGCGCAAAGGCAATCCCTGCCCAGGCATTTCAGTCGTGCCGAAACGTACTGAATATGGGCAAACACGCCAACAAAGTGATTTTGGAACAAGCCTGTGCACGCCTGATCGCACCTGATGGCACCAGGAGAGCAGTGTCGTATACCGCGGTGAAAAACATGATGGCCGCGGTACGCAAAGACCAATCAACCCGCCCGACAGGCCATGATCTGCCAGC
>NZ_KV787033.1:0-16230 GCF_001806995.1 Corynebacterium sp. HMSC11D10 | reverse complement strand
CCCTGTCAAATATGTCGTGACTTCAGACACCACATCCTCCGCAAAATGCACGCCCCGCGTTTCTGCGCGGGGCGTTTTTGCTACCGTTTTGTGCTGTGACCACAACTGCAAACACTGCGCTTGATCGACTCGCTGACCTGCTGGGTATCGGCCGTTATACGGTTGCGGATGCGGGCATGATCCCGCGCGCGATCGTCCTTGCGGCTGCCGAGGAACTTGACGTGCCGTACGAGGACGCGTGGACTGCGGAGGAGATCGCGGACAGCATCTTCGACAACTTCGCCCAGTACATCCTGGGTTCCGGTGTTGACGGTCGGGCGGCGACGCTGCTCGCAATTGTCGACGACCACTTCACCGCCCAGACGTCTCGCACCCGTGGGTCGGGGGTGTCGTCGTTTAGCAAGCTCTCGTCGGACGACTTCACCCCGGCGAAGAACAAGCTGGAGGCGGTCAACCGCATTAGCGCGCTGACGGGTTCGGGCCCGGAGACGCTCGGCCCGGGCTCAAAAGAGCGCAAGTCGGTGCTGGTGAACCTGGCGCGCGCTATCGATGCCGCCAACGCTCCAGAGGATGCGACGAAGATCGAGCTCGGGCGTTGGCTGGCACAGCAGTTGGGCGGAACGTGGGGGCCGCGCGACTACTCGTCGGGCTACACGATCACGCTCAACGGCCTGAATAACCTGCTGCACCTGGCCACGCGCCGGTTTACGGGCGTGGAGGATTTCGCCTCCCCGCTGCTGGAGGCCAACGCGCTCGTCGCTGGTGCTGCGGAGGCGCTCGGCCTGCGGGCGGACACCGATTGGGCGAGCCTGCCGTTCGATGGGCGCACGTGTGTGGAGGAGATGTTCGCGGCGCAGTACCGCAACCGGAACCAAACGGAATGGTTCGCCTGGTACACCGAGTTCAAAGTCCTGCCGTTTTACGCGGCGAAGTTCAAGGGCGGGCCGGCGACCATCGGCCACACGGAGTTCGACTATCAGGGCACCCGCACGTGGGATTTGAAGGTGCATTCCAGCGACGGCAAAGCGGACCGCACGCCGCTGAACGACCAGTACTCGGTGGATCTTGCCGCAGCACAGGACGGGGTCGGGTTCATCGTGGTCAACACGGTGCCGGATTACACCGACGAGGATGCGTTTTACCGCTGGCACATGGCCAAGCGTGGCAAGGTGGTCAAGGAACGCAAGCCGAACTCGCGCAAGCTCAAGGTCGCGCACACGGTGACCAGCATCGAGGCGTACTACTTCCCTGATACTGCATCTATTAGCGACGCCATCGCCCGCGGCATCATCAAAGTCTTCAACCAGGGCCGCCAACAGGACGGCTCGCCGCGCAAGCCGAAGTACGAGATGGACATGGCGCTCGCGCGCGGCACGGATTATTTGCTCACGGCACTTGCGTGAGGTCCTGCGCGTACGCCGCCGCCACGTCCACGTCACGCCCGAACACCACGCGGTTGAGCCGCTCCACAAGGGCAAAGGGGTGCTTGACGTTTTCGTTGACAATGCCGGCGTTGAGTTTGGTGACTAGGTTGTCGCGTTCGGAGGCGCGGATGTCGCTAATAAGCACAGGCTCGATGTCGGGCACCGGCACGGACATGAGCACGCGACGGGTGAGGCTTACGCCGCCGTCGTGCCAGCGCCACCACAAATACGGCGCGGACGAGTTCAGCGTCATCGCCGCGAGGTCCCGGTCGTGCGCGGTGGCGAAGTGCAGCACCTGCTTCGAACGCCGGCTCAACTCCCCGAACGCGGCGGAGATGTAGTAGCGCGGGGTGGTGGCTACGGTGAGCGAAAACTCGGTCGGGCCAGGCACGACGAGGTCGGCGATGGTGCGCTCCCACCCCTGCATCTGCCGCCAGATGTCCTGGTGGTCGGGGTGGATCTTCAGCCACTCCCCTCCCTGACCGACCTGCCGCGGCGCGAGCAGGTGCGGTGCCTTAGCCAGCATGGCTGCCCGCGATGCTGCACGCCATCGCAAGATCGGCGTGATCCGCCACGAGTCCTCGTCCGGCGGGCACACGGTCACGGCGGCGCGCACGAAGTTGGTTTTCGACGTGTTCGACGAGCCGAACTTGTAGCCGCGGAACAGGGTGTCGGGGACGTTGTCGAAGACGGTGATGTCGCCGCCGGTGAGGTGGTCGTCGATTAGCAATCGCAGCCCTGCGAACTTCGGTGCGCCCAGGTAGGAGGCGGGCGTGACCGCGATGAAGCCGCGGCTGGTGGTGGCGACACGCTCCATGAAATACGCGAACAGGTCGCGGGTGGCGGCGGTGGCGAACGTGTCGTCGCGCGCGGTGGAGGCGTACGGCGGGTTCATGATGACGAAGTCGTGGGCGGGGATGTCGTCGTGAAGAAAATCGGCCACCACACAACGCGCGGCGAGCGCTTCAAAGCCTGCGGTGTCGCCCGGCGCGAGGAAGTGCGACAGCAGCACCACCGCGGTGCGCAGCGCGACTGGGTCGATGTCCACCAGAATCAACTGCTTTGCGACGAAGCCCCCCACATCCCCATCAACCTTCCGCGCAAGATGCCACGCGAGCACCCCAGTGCCGCAGCACGGGTCCACCCACGTGCCCTCCGGGAAACGGTTGACGTGCTGGGCCATGAACGCGGCGGCGTCGTCGGGCGTGAAGTACTGGCCCGCATCCTTGCGCGCCTTACTGTCGCTGAGCGCCAGGAACGCCTCGTAACAAACCGCGATCTCCCCGATGGTCATGTTTTCGAACACATCTTCTGCCAGCGGCTCGACCCCCAGGTAGGATTCCACCACCGGCGCAAGGTCGGGCCGCAACGCGTTCGAGTGCGCCGCGATCCCCCGCAGCCATGCCTGTTGGCCTGCGATTTCGGGGTGCGCGCGCAGGCGGTTCAGCGTGGCGGTGACACGCTTTGCGGAGAAGTTCGATCCCTGGGGCACGGTGCCCGAGCTTATAGCTCTTTTACT
This sequence comes from Corynebacterium sp. HMSC11D10, assembly GCF_001806995.1. NCBI lineage: Bacteria > Bacillati > Actinomycetota > Actinomycetes > Mycobacteriales > Corynebacteriaceae > Corynebacterium > Corynebacterium sp. HMSC11D10. Next base: position 13,287 of record NZ_KV787033.1, on the reverse strand, counting down.
CTTCCGCTCCAATCTGGGCTGCTGTATACTCGCGTGCATGATCGACGCAAAGCTTTACGAAGCAATCAACCAGCAAGTCACCGAAGAGTACGGTGCCGCCTACATCTACCGCTACCTGGCCAACGAGATGGACGCCCTGTCCTTCCCGGGCCTGAGCGAGTGGTTCGCCGCGCAGGCATCTGAGGAGTGCGACCACGCGCAGAAGTTCGCCCAGCACCTCATTGACCGTGGCGAGCATGTCAAGCCGCACAACATTGAGATCGACGCGCCTGAGATCAAGACCCCGCTCGACGCGTTTGAGGCTGCTCTTGCGCACGAGAAGAAGGTTTCGGAGCAGATCCGCCAGATCACCCGCCTGGCCGATGAGGTCGGCGACCTCGAGTCCCGCCCGCTGCTCAACTGGTTCCTGGAGGAGCAGATTGAGGAAGAGTCGACCGTGAGCGAGATCGTCGACCAGCTCAAGCTTGTTGGCAAGGACGGCTCGGGCCTGTTGCGTATCGACGCCCGCCTGGCCGGCCGCTCCACCGACTCCGACGCGTAACCCACCCCCGGATTTCGCGTTCAGCCCCCGTCACGTGCGGGGGCTTTGTTTGTGTCTAGCGCTGTTTGTGTCTAGCTGGATTGTTGGCGGCGCTTGACCCGCCACATGTCGATCGCGATGACCACACCGAGGATCGCAGCGTGCTGGCGTTCGCTCAGCTCCGGCTCGAACTGCACCCGGTAGTCCGACTTGCCGGTCAGTTCGCGCCCGAAGCCTTTGTACTCCGCGACCACGTGCGCGATCGGGCGGCCCTGCGATGTGAGCGTGTAGTTACGGTTGAACACCTTGCCTTCGACTTGCACCTCGGGAAACCCTGCGATGTCGAGGTCGAATTTTGAGCCCATGAGCTTGAACCGCGATGTCAGCCGCGCCAGCTCCATCGCGGGCGTGACTAGACGCACGGTGTAGCTGTCGCGGATGAGGTCGATCGGGTCTTCGATGCTGATAAGGTGCGTGCCGCCTGCGTCGAACACGTCGACTTGGCGCGAGGCCCGGCTCAGCACGTCCTTCATGTTGAGCTTCGTTTGCCGTGCCGTGCCAAGCGGTTGCCCGGTGGGGGCTTCGATCGCGAACTCGTTGCGGCCGAAGATTTTGGTTTGCCGGATAATGACTTCGTTTTCCCGCAGCATGGTGTAAATCGTAATCCCGCCGCGCTGCGCGTGCCGGGCAGAAATGCGTAAAAGGCTGACGCCAGTTCCGAGTGCGGACTGGCATCAGCCTTTTACGGTGTTCGGAAGAGAAGGGTTAGGCGGTTTCCTCGGTCTCCTTACCGTCGCTCTTGTCCTCGCCCTTGTCTTCGCCCTTGTCGGAGGAACCCTTCGCGTCTGACTTGGAGCTCTGGGCCCACTCCGGCAGTTCGCCGTCCTTGCACAGGGCGGCGAGGATGCCAATGCCTGCTGCCAGACCAGCCAGGGACAAACCGATGGCTGCTGCCTGGGTGACCTCCGGGCCGAACTGCTGCTGCAGACGGCCAGCCTCAACCTGGATCTGACGCATCCACTCCGGCTGCGGGCGACGGTTGGTCTCGCCGCCGAGGCCGAACTGCTCGAGCGGATTCGGGATGTTCATTTTCTCCGACACGTTCGCTGCTGCCTTGCCCAGCTCGGCGCCGAGCGGGCCGGCCAGCGGTGCACCGATGGCGATCAGCAGGCCGAGCGGAACCAGCCACAGCAGCGGGTTGTTCTCGGACGACATGCTGTCGAAGCACTTCTTGATGTTCTCCGAGGAGCCCTGGTCAGACACCAGGTTCTGCGACTGCTTCTGGCCCGGGTCGTTCGGGATGGAACCGTTGTCCGTCTTGACCGGGATCTCGACGATCGTGGTCTTGCCGTCCGGCGTCTTCACTTCCACCGGGATGGTGATGTTGGTGCCCGGCTTCACGTCGGCTGGCGGGGTGATGGTCAGGTTGCCCGTGCTTGGGTTGACCTCGACCTTCCAACCCTCCGGGATCTTCGGGTTGTCCGGGATCTTCCATTCGCCCGAACCGTTCGGCGGCGGAACCTCCGTCTTTTGGCCCGGGTAGACAACGATCACGGTGGTGGTGTTGTTGTCGCCTGGGGTGGTGTTGTCGGTGCCGTTGCCCGGCTGGGTCTCCGGGACCTTCACCGTGACCTTTGCCGGCACGACGTCGGTCTTGCCGCTCGGGTAGGTGACGGTGACGTTGATGATCTTCTCGTCGCCATCCTTCGCGGTCTTTGGCACGGTGACCGTGATGTCGCCAGTCTTGGCGTCGATCTGCGGGTTCCACTCCTCAAGATCCTGACCCGGGGTGATCTCGTAGGTGGAACCACCCGGCACGTCGTCCTTCTTCGGCTTCAAGGTGGCGTTCTGGCCCGGGGTCTTCTCTACCTCCGGGTACTCCGGGGCACCGTGGACGATGACCTTCGCCGGAACGTTCTTACCCACAGAACCGTCCGGGTAGGTCACGTCGACCAGGATCGTCTTCACGTCGCCAGGCTTTGCGGAGCCCGGAATGGTGACGGTGATGGTGCCGGTTGTCGGATCAACCTTCGGCGCCCAATCACCCAGGTCCTGGCCCGGGGTGATGGTGAAGGTGGAGCCCTCCGGCAGGTTCTTGTTGTTCTGCTCGAGGCTGACCTCCACCCCGACCTTGCCATAGGTCTCGCCGTAGCCCGGGGTGTTCAGGTTTGCGTCGGTGTCGCGCACCGTCACCACCGTGTCGATGGTGTCCTTGGAGCCGTCGGCGTAGGTGACGTCCACGGTGAACGTGGCGGTATCGCCGTGCTTCGCGCCCTTCGGGGCGGTGACCTTCAGCGTGCCGTCCTTGGCTGGTTCAGCGGTCCAGCCTTCCGGTGCGTCGACGACGGTGTAGGTGGCGTCGACGGCGGTGCCGCGGACGTCGCCAGGCTGTGCCTTCAACGCGACATCAACGGAGCCACCCGGCTTGACCGTGTTCGGCGTGTTGTAGGCGGGAGCAAACTTGGCAACGGGGACGGAACCGGTGAACTTCGGCGTGTCCTGATCAACAACGCCGTCCTCGGTTGCAACGCGCAGTACCTGTGGGTTCTTGTAGGCGTCGAAATCCTCGTCCTTGGTGGTCTCGCGAGGGTTCGCGATGATCTCCACGTCAACCTTCGCCGCCTTGTCGTCATCAACCGAACCGGTCGCGCCCTTGGGGAGGGTGACGTAGACCTTGCCGGTGTCGTCGACACGCACCTTGGCACCCTCGATCTTCTTGCCAGCGATGGAAACGTTGCCGGTCAAACGTTGGTAGTCGTTCTCCGCATTGGCCACCGTGATGCCGGTGTCGTACTCGTTGCCGTCCGCGATGATCGCCTGGGACTGCTGCTCAGAAGCAACAATTGGCGCGCAGTCATCGGTCTCAAATACCCACGGGGCGACTTCAATCTGCACAGTTGGGCTGACGCGGGTCTTCTCAGCCGCCAAGATCGTCGGATTATTGACCCTCCAGGCCCACGTCTGCGCCTGCTGATTGCTGTCCACAGCCAGCTTCACAACGGCCGTGCGCTTCTGATCACGCTTCAGCGAAAACGACTCCTGATCAATCAGCGCAACCTCGTTGACATCAAGCATCTCAACGGGCTCATTGCCCTTGCGCTTGATCTCAACGGAGCCCTTCTTCAGAGCTTCAAGCTTGTAGGAGTGGGTTGCATCCTGCGTACCTACGTTTTCAACAACGATGAACGCCGTGCCGGATTGAAACACCCGCTCACTGTCAGCGCTTACGCTCACCCACGGCACGAAAGCGTTGTCTACCTCGTCGAGGCCAACACCCACGCTGACCCCGTTTTGGGTTGTCTTCAGCGCCACGCCAGGGTTCACCGTGGTGATGTTCTGATCCAGCACAACAGCACATGCGCCCTGCTGTGGGTTCGCGGTCCGACCCGGAGGGCTTGTGAATTCTTCTGGCAGCGCGGTTGCTTGCGGGGCGACAACAGCCGAAGCGCCGAGGGCAAGCGCAACGGTGCTCGCAGCAATCTTCTTCGAAATCATGAAGTCTCCTTAGAGGTTCGTTGCCCAGTGGTGCGTCCCCAAACGCAGCCACGTGACCTTCCTCCAAATATGAGTGAGCTTCAGACCGACCGCAAGAGTTTTAACATATAAAAAACAGGTTATACTTCACTAAAACACAGCAATTACAAAGATTCCCACGTCCATGGGTCGCGCGACAGTTGTGACGGCTCGAACACATCCAACAAACCATTCACGCTATCTACCTGGCCATATCCGAGCGACCCGGCAATATCACGCACAATGTCGGACTGACGTTTATCGGCCAACATCTCCCGCAAGGTGACAGCACCATCGCGCTTTGCTAATCGACGACCCCCTGGCCCCACCACAAGCGGAACGTGAATATAAAAAGGCGTCACGAGAGAAAGTTGATCAGCCAAATACGCTTGTGCCGGGGCAGAAAACAACAAATCTTCGCCGCGCACAACCTGATCCACCCCCTGAAAACCGTCGTCCACAACGACCGCCAAGTTGTACGCCCAATCCCCCGCCTGTGCCTGATCCACACGCCCGCCGCGCTTCAAAATCACATCATCAACCGGCCCCGTGTAGGCACCGTGGTAGAAATCCTCAACCGTCCACTCACGCACGTGGGCCCGCAGACGGATTGCGGGGAGGCGGCCCTCGTCGGCGAGGTCGCGTCGTCGTAAAGCACGCTGCTCCTCCGTGAGATCACGACACGTCCCCGGATACATCCCCGGCTGCGCATGCGGCGCCGACGCCGCCTCCCGGATATCCCGGCGCGTGCAATAACACTCATACGTATCCAGGCGAGCCAGCGCATCTGCATACGCGTCCCCGCGATCGTGCTGGTAGAGCACCGGAGGATCGAAGTCGAGGCCGAGCGCCTCCAAGTCCTCAATCTGGCGCAGCGCCGACTCCGCGGATGAACGCTCCGAATCAATATCCTCCACACGCAAAAAGAACTTCCGGCCGCTTTGGCGAGCAAACAGCCACGCCAGCACCGCCGTACGCAAATTGCCAAAGTGGAGATCGCCGCTCGGACTCGGCGCATAGCGACCAGCAGGACCTTGGAAAACAGCCATATGTGCAATGATATTGCGCATGTCACCGCGCGTATCCCGCTCCCCATACCCGTACCTGCTCGCCGTGTTCTGCGCGGTGTTTCTCATCTCGAACATCACGGCACAAAAAGGCGTGGTCATCGGGCCGCTGGTCACCGACGGGGCCTTCTTCCTCTTCCCCATCTCCTATGTCATCGGCGACGTCATCGCCGAAGTCTACGGGTTCAAAGCCGCACGCCGCGCCGTGTTCACCGGCTTTTTCATCGCGGTGCTTGCCGTGGTGACGTTCTACATCGCCATCTGGCTGCCCGCGGCGGACTTCTACGACATGCAAGACACCTTCGCCGCAGTCCTGGGCTTGTTGCCGCGCATCGTCGCGGCCTCGCTCGCCGGCTACGTAGTGGGTCAACTACTCAACGCGTGGGTACTGCAGAAGATGAAGGACCGCTTCGGCACCGACCGCCTCTGGGCGCGCCTGATCGGCTCCACCATTGTCGGCGAATTCGCGGACACGCTGCTGTTCTGCACCATCGCCGCGAGCGTGATCGGCGTCGATTCCGCGAGCACGTTTATCAACTACGTCGTTGTTGGGTTCCTGTGGAAGACCCTCATGGAGGTCGTGCTGCTGCCGATCACCTATCCGACGATCGCAGCCGTGCGCCGCGCCGAACATCGCATTGCCGAGGAGAGCGCGTAGCCCACAGGTCTACCGCGTAACCGCTTGCACGCAGTGTTCCGAAACCTGTACTGTTGCTGATGCAGACCCCCTCCACACGTGTGGACCAAGGGGGTCTAGCTGTTTCTAATCTAACTCGCGTGGCCCCCCTGGAAGGATCACGTGGAGCGAGGTACTTGCTGTACCAATTGTGGGCGAACTTGTGTTTGGGCACTTTCATTAACGACGAATTCGCACTCCACGCAACGTGATCTGCCATCTGAACGAGTTGGGACGCCCTGGAGTCCAGGAAGATGGGATCCTCAATAACATGCCGAGTTGTCCTTGGGAGTTCACGATGTGCTCGGCGAAAGTTTTTCTCAGTTCCGTCCCTTACGAGCCGGTGTGAAGGCCAAGCGCAAATCCAGCGCAGCTAGAACCTTAAGCAGCGTTTCTACCGTCGGATTCCCAACTCCATTTTCTATGCGACTCAGTTCAGCCTGTTGAATTCCGGCAGCATCAGCAACAGATTGCTGAGTTGCGCCGCGATCATGCCGGGCCGACGCAAGTGCAGCACCTACCGCTTTACGCTCTGCAAGTTCCGCAGCAAACGCTCGCGTTGCCGCATCACGAATTACCTCGGCTGCTGGCGATTCCGATTCTCGATATGGCTGGATGAAGTCTTCAAACTTTGTAGTGGCCATTTGTTCACCCCCACGCTCCGCTTAATAGGTAACCAGCAGCAAGTTTATGTGTTTAACCCCATAACAGCAAGGCGTATTTACTCTCTTTTCCAGGCAGACAAAACGGAGCGCGCTGCACGAATTTCCTTCTGCTCCTGCTTTCGACTTGGATCGCGCAACTTGTTGTATCCACCGAGCAACAAAACGATTCGCTGACCATAGAAAGTGCAATAGACACGAATTAGCACCCGTTTCCGCCTCCACCGCTTTGGAACTTCGCCAACTCTTTCCGCTGCACCAAATTCGCGCAAGATCGTCTCGATGTCACGTCGTATTCGTAGTTCGAAAAGACCCTGCCCTAAATTCTTTCCCCACTCGCTGGCACAGATATCGATGCCCAACGGTGCGAGCACATGCTCAATCGCCACCTCTACGACAGTGCGCTCTGCTTCATCCAACCGACTGTAGAAACGAGCAAAATTCCCACCGTCAAAAACCTCAATACTCCAAGTTGGTTCAGCCAAACTATCCCCCATTCCCCAATGCGATTCACTTTAGCCGGATGCGGCTCGAAGTTTCCCCAAAATCGCTCCAACCCTAGACCCGCAAATCACAGCTTAGGGGCAAACCCGAACTCACCCTGCTTGCTAGATCGAGCACATGAGTGCCCCAGAGGGCGTCTAACAGGACATCGGGTCGAGTTCGGGTTTGCTCCTAAGCTGGCTGCGCGACTACATAGTCCCCTACTTCCCGGCGTAGTAGCGGCCGAGGAACTCGTCGCGGTAGGCCTCGTAATCGCCGGCGTCGATGGCAAGGCGGATGTTGCCCACGAGGCGGATCATGAACTCCAGGTTGTGGATCGTGCACAGCGTGCCCGCCAGGAACTCCTTCGCCTTGAGCAGGTGGTGGATGTAGGCGCGAGAGTAGTTTTCGGAGACGTAGCCGCCGAACTCCTCGTCCACCCCGGAGAAGTCCCGCTTGAATCGGGCGCCGGCAAGGTTCATGCGGCCGTCCAGGGTGTACACGCCGCCGCGGCGGCCGAGGCGCGTCGGGGCAACGCAGTCGAAGGTGTCGACGCCAGCTTCGACGGCGGTGAAGATGTCGTCCGGCTCCGAAATGCCCAGCAGGTGGCGCGGCATGTCGACAGGCAGCTCGTCGGTGACCCAGCCGACGATCGTGCCCAGATTTTCCTTCTCCAAGGCGCCACCGATGCCGAAGCCACCGAAGCCACGGCGGCCCTCGTCGAGCGCCTCACGGTGAAGATCCAACAAGCCGTGCACGGCCTGGCGGCGCAGGTCCTCGTACTGCGCGCCCTGCACCACGCCCCACAGGGACTGCAGCGGCTTGTCGGCGCGAACCTTGGTCAACCGGTCGTGCTCGATGAGGCAACGCCGCGCCCAACGACGGGTGCGCTCGACGGAATGCTCCTGGTAGGCGCGGGTATCTACAAGCGTGGTCAGTTCGTCGAAGGCAAACATGATGTCGGCGCCCAGCTGGTGCTGGATCTGCATCGACACTTCAGGGGTGAAGCGGTGGGAGGAGCCGTCGATGACGGATTTGAAGTCGACGCCGTCGTCGTCGACACGCGCCATGCGATCCTTGTTCGCCGCACGGATGTCGCCCTCGGTCAGGCCCGCGGTGTCCATGGCGAGGACCTTTTTAAAGCCGACGCCGAGGCTCATCACCTGGAAGCCGCCGGAGTCGGTGTAAGTGGGGCCATGCCAGTTTTCGAAGGCGGCGACGCCGCCGGCCTCGTCGACAATGTCAGGCCCTGGTTGCAGGTAGAGGTGGTAGGCGTTGGAGAGGATCGCTTGCGCACCGGTGGAGCGGATCTGCTCGGGCGTGAGCGTTTTCACCGTCGCCTTGGTGGCCACGGGGATGAACGCAGGGGTCTGAATGGAACCGTGCGGGGTGTGGATCACGCCGGTGCGCCCGTGCCGACCCGGCGAGGGCTCCAACTGGGTGCCGACCTCGAAGGTGGTGTCCGTCTGCTGCGTCATGCGTGTTCCTTTTCTAGTTCGGTGCCCTCAACGTCGACCTCGGGGAGGAGTTTGTCCAGCCATTTTGGCATCCACCACGAGGCGCGGCCGAGGAGGAACATGGTGGCGGGGACGAGGGCCATGCGGATGAAGAAGGCGTCGAAAAGTACTGCGACGCCGAGTGCGAAGCCGAAGATTTGGATGAACGGCAACGGTTGGTCCAAGAAGGCGATGAAGACGGCGATCATGATGATCGCGGCGGCGGTGACCACGCGCGCGCCTTGCCTGAAGCCTTGCACGGTGGATTCGTGCACGGCGCGCAGCCGGTCGCCGTCGCCATTGCGCAAGTAGGCCTCGCGCATGCGAGTAACCAGGAAGACTTGGTAGTCCATGGCCAGGCCGAAGGTGACGCCGATGAGGAAGATCGGCAGGAAGGACAGGATCGGGGTCGGCGTGTTCACCAAACCCCAGAGGCCTTCTTGGAAGAACAGCACGGTCACGCCGAAGGCGGCGCCGACGGATAGCAGGAAGCCAAGGCCTGCCACGAGCGGCACCATGATGGAGCGGAACACGATAACGAGCAGCACGATCGCCAGCCCCACCACGATGGACAGGTACAGCGGCATGGCCTTTGAGAGTTCTTCGGTGATGTCCATTTGGACGGCGGTCAGGCCGGTCAGGCCAACGTCGATACCCGTGGCGTCTTCCACCTGGCTGATGGCCTCGCGCACTCCGTGGGCGATTTGCAAGGTGCGTTCCTCTTCCGGACCACCGGTTGGGGTGGCGAGGATCTGGGCGGCTGTGAGGTCGTCGTTAGCTGCGATGAGCTGCGCGTGCTCGATGCCGTTGACGGAGCCGATCTCACCCATGGTGTAGATGAAGGACGCGAGCGCTGCCTTCTGGGCGTCGCCGCCTGCCTCATCCGGGATGGCTGACATGTACGGCTGGAGAATCTCCGAGTTGGGGTTGACGCTGTGTGCATCAACCACCAGCAGCAGTGGGGCGTTCACGCCGGGGCCGAAGCCTTCCGCCATGAGGTCTGCGGACTTGCGTTGGGTGGTGTCGTAGTTGGAGGTGCTGTCGGACGGCAGCGACATCTCCAAGCCAAGCACCGGGGTGGACAGCGCACCGAGCCCCAGCACGACCACTGCCATAACAAGGCCCGGCACCTTTTCGACGAAGCGCACCCACCGCCTACCCATCGAATTCTCATCGAGGTCCTTCGCCGGACGCTTACCCGGACCCGGATTACCGGCCAGACCGGGAATCTTGCCCGCGAAGGTCTTCGAGCCGAACGCGCCAAGCAACGCCGGTACAAGCGTCAGCGCGACGAGCACCGCGATGAACACGGTGACGGCGGCGGCAAGGCCCATCCAGGTGAGGAACTCGATCTGCGCCAGTGCCAGGGCGACCAGCGCGGTAAAGACCGTGGCACCGGCGAACACCACCGAGGAACCCGCGGTGCCGACAGCCATTCCGGCCGCCTCATCCGGCGGGAGGTGGCGTGCCTCCTGGCGGTAGCGCGACAGGATGAACAGGGCGTAGTCGATGCCCACGGCCAGGCCGATCATGACGGCAAGGACCGGAGTGACGTCGTTGAGTTCCACCCAGTGGGTGGTCAGCAGCAACAGCAGCGCGCCGATGCCCACGCCGACCACGGCGGAGATGATCGGGATCACCGAAGCAGCAAGCGAACCGAAGGTGACCACGAGCACCAAAAACGCCACGGCCAGGCCGACCATCTCAGAGGTGGTCTTAATGGCAATCGGCTCGCCGAAACCAGCGCCGCCGGCCTCCACCTGAAGGCCCGCGTCCCGACCGATTTTCATGGCCTCGTTCACCACGTCGCGGTCCGCTTGGTCAACGGACATCGACGACTCAGCGTCGAACTCGAAGGTGGTGTAGGCGATGCGGGCGTCGTCGCTAAGCATGCGCAACTGATACGCATCCGCTTCCGCGCGCTCTCGCGGCATGCCCATCTCAGTCATCTGGCCAATGATCATGCGCTGCAACTCGCCGTTGACCGTCACTGGATTGCCGAAGCGCTCCCCCTCCACCCCGAGGTGGTCGCGGATATAGCCGACGGTCGCATCCATCGCCGCCATATGCTCGGGCGTATCCAGGCGCTGACCCTCAGGCGCGGCGAACACCAAGTTCACGCCAGGGGCTGTGGCCACATTGCCGGCATCGGGGAAGTTTTTCTCCATGTCGCGCAGCGCGTCGATAGCCGGTGTGCCCTCGATTGCGAACTCGGAGGTAAACGGCTTCATCAACGAAAACGCGCCGCCCGCAGTCGCACCGAACAGCAGCAGCCACGCCACAATCACCCGCCATTTGTGCAGGTAGGACCAACGTCCGAGGTTGTACAGCAGTTTCGCCACGTCAAAGGGTTCCTTCTGTGATACGGAAAAAGCCCCCGTTGCCGGGGGCTTTAACACTTGGCGGTAGCGGCGGGATTTGAACCCGCGGTGGTTTTACCCACACTCGCTTTCGAGGCGAGTACCTTCGGCCGCTCGGACACGCTACCGCCGACTAGATTAACGGCAGCGCCGCCAAGAAACCAAATTTAGCGGTCAGCTTCGTCGCGGACCTCGTCCGCCTTGTCCTCAACCTTGGCTGCGACCTCGTTGGCCTTGTCCTTAATAGCGTCGCCCGCCTCGGAGAGCTTCTCCTTAGCGCTGCCGATCAGCTGATCGGCCTTGCCCTCGTTCTGGAGCTTCTCGTTATCGGTAAGGTCGCCAGCCGCTTCCTTAGCCTGGCCCTTGATCTGATCAAGCTTGTCATCCAAACCCATGATGTTCTCCTTTATTCGTTGAAATTCGGTGCAGTCGCCCAGTGTAGGGACAAACCCGAACACTTTGGGTAACGATTCAATTACTCCTCAGCTCTTCAAAGAAATCACTCAGTAACCTGGCAGTTTCTTCCTCCAGCACGCCGGCGCGCACCTCAGGGACATGCAGATGCCGCGGGTCTCGGATGGCATCCAGCACCGAACCCACCGCACCCGTCTTCGGCTCCCATGCGCCAAAAATTAACGACGACACCCTCGCCCCCAGAATCGCCCCCGCACACATCGTGCAGGGCTCCAGCGTGACAACGAGCTCACACCCATCCAGCCTCCACCTCCCCAACGCCTCGCACGCCTGCCGGATGGCCTCCACCTCCGCATGCGCGGTCGGATCGTTGTTCGCCTCCCGGCGGTTCACCCCCACCCCAAGGACCTCGCCCTCCGGGGAGAACACCACAGCCCCCACCGGTACATCGCCAGGCGGGGTCATGCGGGCAACCTCGATCGCCTCCCGCATCCGTTCTTCAGCCCGGCGGGCAGGTTTGCTAATCGACGGCATCAGCAAGCTCGTCGCCAAAACCCAACTCGTCGGCGATGGTGTGGGCGAGATCGGCCGGGTCGGCGTCGTCGTCAAGCAAAATGCTCAACTGCTCCTCGGACAACCCCAGGTCCGCGAGGATGGCAAAATCACCATCAGCCCAGCCGTCGACGTTGTCCAGCTCATCCGGGTCGATGTCGGGGATGTCCACGTCGGCCTCATCCAGGATGTCAGCCGCGAAATCATCATCCACCGCCATCGTCGCGTCCGAAATCAACACACGCACCTTCGACGGGCCCGGACGCACCACAACCAAATAGTCGTCCTCCACATTAAGCAGCGCAAACGCCGCGCCCTCGCTGCGCAAACCGCGCACAGCGTCAATGGAGGTGGAAAGGTCCGTGAAATCGTCGCGGAACTCGCGCACCTGCCACGAACCCCCAACCTGAGCGACGGTGACGGCAAACCCGTCCGTGAAGTCGTGACTCATGGGACGAAAGCGTAGTCCGCGCGGGCCAAAGTGTCACTAGACTTAACGCGGTGACTACCTACCAACTGCCCCCCATCTGCATTCTCGGCCTCGGCCTGATCGGCGGGTCGCTCATGCGCGACCTGACCATCTCTAACGAACGCGTCTTCGGCTACACCATGCACGGGGCACGCGCAGCACAACGGGACGGCTTCGATGTCTCCGACAACATGGAAGAAGTGCTGCGCCGCGCAGAGGCCGACAACGCGCTCATCGTGGTCGCGGTGCCGATGGCGGCAGTTGCGTCCGTACTGGACCAGGTAGCTTCGTTCGCCCCGACGTGCGATATCACCGACGTGGTGTCCGTCAAAGAGCGCGTGTACGACCTCATCGTCGAGCGCGACATGCAGGGCCGCTACGTCGGCGGCCACCCCATGGCGGGCACCGAGTTTTCCGGCTGGAGCGCCTCCCACGAGGGCCTGTTCGAGGGCGCCGCGTGGGCCGTAACGTACGACTACGCGCGCGAAGGCCTTGCCGACGACCACTGGGCCGCCCTATTCACCACCGTCTGCCGGCTCGCATCCGTCGTCGGTGCGGAGGCGGTCCCCGTGCGCGTATCGCTTCACGACGAATCCGTCGCCCGCGTCTCCCACCTCCCCCACGTCATCGCTGAAGCCCTGTCGTTGGTCGGCGACCGGGGCGGAACGCTCTCGCAGTCCCTGTCCGCCGGGTCCTTTAGAGGCGCGACCCGGGTAGCTAGTACGGAACCCGAACTCGTGCGCAACATGTGCGAAACCAACGCCGACTCGCTCGTGCCTGTGCTCGACGAGTTCATCGAACTCCTCCAAGCCGCACGCGCTTCCCTTGCGGACGATCCGGCGTCCATGAAGCAGCTAGCCGAATCTGGCAACCGCGCCTACCTGCGCATGGCCGCCCGCAAAGGCGCCCGCCGCGAGTCCGTCTCCCCCGTGAAGATTTCTTCCCGCCCCGTCATGCGCGTCCACCCTGGCGCACCGGGCTGGGTCCGCCAACTCGAGCAGGTGGAGTCCCTCGGCGGACGCGTCGAGGTGTTCTAGGTTTTGTTTTTGGGGGGTTGGGGGTTTGGGGGTTTGGG
>NZ_KV787032.1:0-1408 GCF_001806995.1 Corynebacterium sp. HMSC11D10 | reverse complement strand
ACGAGTACGGCTACTCCCACCAGGTGGTTCGCGTCGTCGAGGACATCGCGGGCGTGCGCCCGACCGTGTACCCGGCACGCAAGGATCCGGCTGAGATCCAGTAGCGCGCCAGCTACAGGGAAAGAGCGGGTGCAGGCGGCAGGCCTGGTATCAGGCCTGAGAACCACGCCGCGCCCGCGCCCAACAAAGCAAGCACAGCGAGCAGGGCACCAGCGATGCCGATCGTTTTCGCGTCGGCAGCCGCGCTGCCCTGCGCTTTGAACTGCTGCTCCTCAGACAGTGTCGGGGTGGGGGCCGATCCCTTGGAGTGAAACGCCAGGGTGAGGTTCAAACGACCGTCGTTAAGCGTAGTGCCCTCGTCATAGTTGAGCAGCGACGCCGCGCCACCAGCGGCGAGCGTAGGAGTCACTTCTGCTGTGTAGCCACCGCCGACGGTGGCAGTGATGGGGCGGGGGAGTGTGAACGTGGCCAAAGTGGCATCATCCGCGACCTTTCGCTCGGCTCGGGCGCCGGGAAGTCCTCCCTCGACGATGTAGTCGGCGGTGATGGCGGCGGTGGTCGACTCGGTCACGAGGATCTTGAGATCGTCGTAACGCAGATTCAGGCCCCACGTCCCGCCCTTGCCGAGACCGGCGTGGCCGTAGAAGTGCAGCGAGCCCTCCAAGTCAACGACCGTGCGATCCTGCTCAACGACGGTGCTGCGCGGGTTGACTGGGAATTCGAAGCCAGTCACCTTGCCTTTTGTGTCAGTGATTGCCTTGGTTCCTCCGGCGGTATGGATCTCGCCGCCGGCAATGCCTTGGACATAGCGTAGGAACGAGGCCTTGATGGGCCACGTGACGGTGCCGGAGGCTTCTACACCTGATCCGACGGGGGTTTCCGCGTTTGCAACGGGGGTAATCAGTGCGCTCAAAACGACTGTTGTGGCAGTGCACAGGGCGGCAGTTTTCCTCATGCTCAATAGGTTAGCCTGCATTTACTTACCATGCCCTTAATTCTGGAAAGTTTCTGGACAATACCCCCTATGGTAAGGCTTACCTCATTATGGTTAGCTTAGGCTTACCTATAGTCTATTTGGAGGGAGCTTCAATGAGGAAGAAGTTGTTTGTGAGCGCCGCTACCTTTGCGCTCGTTGCTGGGGCGGTGCCGGTGCCATCCGCGATCGCGGCTGAGGCGCTGCCAAATCTGCAAGATGCGCGCCTTGATTGGAACCTCAAGCGCAGCTTTTCCAACTACCTCACCGGCCCAATTGCACAGGGCAAGGTTGAGGTTACCGAACCAGGCGATCTGAATAACTTCGGCGGCTTCTTGGAGTACAACCCTCCGACGCAGCGTTTCCAGTCAAGCGAAGTTCCCCTGAAGTATGGCTTCAAATTCAACCCGGCCAACTCGAAGTTGGACGCCAATG
>NZ_KV787031.1:0-6008 GCF_001806995.1 Corynebacterium sp. HMSC11D10 | reverse complement strand
GCTGACTGGGATTAAGTTACACACACCCAAACATAAACACAAACCCGCAGGTTACTGCGGGTAAATGCCTAGTCGTTAACACGTTCTACATGACCCCCAAGCCTGTTGAGGTTCTCAACAAACTCCGGGTAGCCGCGGTCGATGTGGTGCACATCGTGAACTGTGGTGACGCCGTCTGCCACAAGACCAGCCAAAACTAGACCGGCACCTGCACGGATGTCCGAAGACCACACGTCGGTTGATGACAGGCTTTCCACGCCTCGGATCATTACGTGATGGCCGTCGACGTTGGCGTCGGCACCAAGGCGCATCATTTCGTCGACAAAGCGGAAGCGTGCTTCGAAGACATTCTCAGTAATGACGGAAACGCCGTCTGCCACTGCAGACAGGGCGATCGCCATCGGCTGGAGGTCAGTTGGGAAGCCCGGGAACGGCAGCGTCTGATAGTCGACGGCTTTCGGGCGTTGACGCATTTGCACGCGGAAGCCGTTGTCGTAGGTCTCCACCTCGGCACCCGAGAGCTTCAACTTCGCCAATGCGAGGTGCAGGTGACCAGGCGCGACGCCGGTAACGGTGACATCACCCTGCGTCATGGCCGCGGCATATGCCCACGTGCCAGCGACGATGCGATCGCCGATCACCGTCCGTTCAGTGGGGTGTAGTTTCTCCACACCGTCGACGGTGATACAGGATGTGCCGGCGCCAGTGATATTCGCGCCCATTGCGTTGAGCATGTCGCAAAGATCGACGATCTCGGGTTCACGGGCGGCGTTATCCAGGGTCGTACGACCTTCCGCAAGCACTGCTGCCGTGACAATGTTTTCGGTAGCGCCGACCGACGGGAAGTCGAGCTCGATTGCGGCACCGCGGAGCTTCTCAGCACGTGCAACAACCGCGCCGTGTTCGATATGGGTCGTCGCACCGAGCTTTTCCAACCCTGATTGATGCATGTCCAGAGGGCGCGAACCGATGGCGTCGCCCCCTGGGAGCGCAACGCACGCCTCAGTACACCTTGCGACGAGAGGCCCCAGCACCGCCACAGAAGCGCGGAACTGTCGGACCGCGTCAAAGTCGGCATGTGGGGACAGTTCAGCGGGTGTTGTGATGCGTACGACATCGCCTTCAATCTCCACTTCACAACCAAGGCCGACGAGGACGTCGCCCATGAGCGGGACGTCGAGAATCTCAGGGCAGTTGCGAAGTGTCGTCGTGCCCTCGGTCAGCAGCGCTGCTGCCATAAGTTTGAGGACACTGTTTTTCGCACCCCCGACGTGCACTAGGCCTTCGAGTCGCGTTCCACCTGTGACCAAAAAACGTTCTTTCACGTCCACAACAGTACCGAACTCTGCGGGGCGCTCCAGAACGTCAAGGGTTAGGGAAGCGCGCCAATACGGCGTGCCGCGTTCACCGCTTCATAGCGGGTGTGAGCACCAAGCTTGCGCATCACGCTTCGCAGGTAGGACTTCACCGTCTCAGCACCGATCCCCATCTCTTCGGCCGCTTCAACGTTGGTGTGACCCAGCGCCACACAGGACAGCACGTCAAGCTCGCGGGCGGAGAGCTTCGTGGTCTGCTTCACGCGCACTGGGGAAACCAGCTGCTCGCAAAGCTGCTCAAGTTCCTTGCGCAGGTCTTCGTCGTCGACACGGTTGGTCAACATGCGCAGCTTCGAGTGGGTGGAGCGCACCTGCTCCCATTCGGCACCGCTCATCTGACGGCCGCCCTTGGCGCCTGCACGGTCGCCAGCCCCGTCGCCTGAGCGCAGGGCTGCATTGACTGCCAGTTCTTGCTCGAGGCAACGCGCAGTCATCGTGACTTCCTCAATGACCTTTTCGCCGAGGCGAACCGGCGAGTGAACACCGACGTAGAGGACGCCACGTACCTCACGGTTAACAATGACGGGCACAGCCACGATCGAGTGCAGTCCTTCGTCCTGGATCTGCTTGTCGTACTCGTGGGAAATCGTGTTTGCACGTGTGTAGTCGGAAACACCCGCGGCGCGGCGAGTGTTCACCACACGACCACCGACACCGGTGCCGGCATCGAGGGTGAGGTTCTGCAGCGCAGGGGTTCGCAGTCCGATCCACTGGGTGATCTGCAGTCGATTTTCCGCAATGAGGGTTCCGTACATGGCAACGGGGATGCCCGTTGTGGTTTTCAAAGCGGTGAGTGCCGCACGGATCGCATCGTCGTCGTCTTTGATGCGCTGCGCGTCCATCGTCATACCTGTTTGCCTTCCACGAACCGGGGTCACCCGTTTGGGCTCACCCGGAGTTGAACTTGGCCGAAAATCTTCACCATCATAACGCGCGAACGGGGGTAGCAAAATTTAGCCCCGCCGATATGGAGCCACAGGAAAGTCGAGCCCAATCGGGCAAGTCGCAATTTCAAACCCTCCCCCGTACCTATCGGTTCAGTAGATCTATACCGTCCTGTCTAGCGTGGCGTGTATGCTGTCTGGCAGCAACTCCAACAATCAACGTGTTTAAAGGAGCATCATGGCGAAGATTGCAAAGAACGTCCTCGACCTCATCGGCGGCACCCCGCTCGTGGAGCTGCAGGGCATCACCGAGAACTCGAAGGCTCGAGTTCTTGCGAAGCTCGAGTTTTACAACCCTGCGAACTCGGTCAAGGACCGCATCGGCAAGGCAATCGTCGAGGCTGCCGAGGCCTCCGGCGAGCTCAATCCTGGCGGCACCATCGTCGAGGCAACCTCCGGCAACACCGGTATCGCACTCGCTCTCGCGGGTGCAGCGAAGGGCTACAAGGTCATCCTGACCATGCCGGAGACGATGTCCACCGAGCGTCGCGTGCTGCTGCGCGCGTACGGCGCGGAGATCGTGCTTACCCCGGGTGCCGCTGGCATGAAGGGTGCTGTGGAGAAGGCGAACGAGCTCGTCGAGAAGAACGAGGGCGCTATCCTGGCCCGTCAGTTTGAGAACGAAGCAAACCCGAAGATCCACTACGCCACCACCGGTCCGGAGATCTGGAACGACACTGACGGCGAGGTTGACTTCATCGTCGCTGGTGTTGGTACCGGTGGCACGATTTCGGGCGCTGGCAAGTACCTCAAGGAGCAGAAGGCTGATGTGAAGGCCGTCGCGGTTGAGCCGGCTGCTTCCCCGCTGCTGTCCAAGGGCGAGGCTGGCCCGCACAAGATCCAGGGCCTCGGCGCAAACTTTGTACCGGGCACGCTGGACCGCACGGTTGTCGACGAGATCATCGCTGTCAGCAACGAGGATGCCGTGTCTACTTCTCGCGAACTGGCTGTCAAGGATGCGATCCTCGGCGGCATCTCTGCCGGCGCGAACGTGAAGGCCGCTCTCGAGCTGGCTGCTCGTGAAGAGAACGCGGGCAAGACCATCGTTGTGATCATCCCGGACTTCGGCGAGCGCTATGTCTCCACGATCCTCTACGAGGACATTCGCGACTAATCTGCTTATCGACGACTCCCCTCCCCGCCACCACACCATCGCTGGCAGGGAGGGGAATTTTTATTGTCGGCCCAAATGAACAGGTTGATACACTGCACGCCATGCTTTCTATGGCCAAATCTGTGGTGTCGACCATCCGCGAAGATCTAGCCAACGCCCGCGATCATGATCCTGCGGCGCGAGGCGATGTTGAGAACGCTGTTGTCTATTCCGGGTTGCATGCCATTTGGATGCACCGTTTCTGCCACGTCATGTGGAAGCGCGGCTGGAAGGGCGCGGCACGTATTTTGGCGCAGGCCAATCGTTTCCTTACCGGTATTGAGATTCACCCGGGCGCGACGATTGGGCGCAAGTTTTTCATCGATCACGGTATGGGGATCGTGATTGGGGAGACCGCGGAGATCGGTGACAACGTCATGCTCTACCACGGCGTGACGTTGGGTGGTCAGGTGCTTACGCAAACGAAGCGTCACCCGACGGTGTGCGACAACGTCACTATTGGCGCTGGCGCGAAGGTGCTCGGCCCCGTGGTTATCGGTGAGGGTTCCGCTGTCGGCGCGAATGCGGTTGTGACGAAGGATGTGCCGCCCCATTCGATTGCCGTGGGGATTCCGGCGAAGATTCGCCCCCGGAAGACGGATGAGCGGGCGCGTTTGGTGGACCCGGACTGCTACGTCAACAAGGGCGACTACATCATTTAGTCTTCGGCCGCGACGAGGTCGGCGTATTCGGGGTTGCTTTCGATGTAGCGCTCAACCGCCGGGCAGGTGGGGGTAACCAGCATGCCGTCGGCGCGGGCGTCGTCGAGCGCGTATTTCATCAGAGGCTTGGACAGGCCTTGTCCGCGGAACTTCGGATCCACCACGGTGTGTGGCAGGTCCCGGACACCGTCTTGGTCAGTGTAGGTGGCGTAGCCCGCGACCTCGTCGCCGACGAGGATTTCGTACTGGCCTTCTGCCTCGTTCTTGCGCACAGTGCTTTCAGGTGTTGCAGACATGGGCCCGACTATAGCGCGAAACGCCCCTTCCGCATTATTGCGAAAGAGGCGTTTCTGATGTGGCCAGAGCCAGGATCGAACTGGCGACCCCACACTTTTCAGGCGTGTGCTCTACCAACTGAGCTATCTGGCCAGAACCTTACGGTTCTGCGACCCTGACGGGACTTGAACCCGCGACCTCCGCCGTGACAGGGCGGCGCGCTAACCAACTGCGCCACAGGGCCAATATGTTGTTATTTCGCACTCACTTCAGTGTGTTCACACTGTCGCTTGCACGAGTCGATACATTACACAGACCTCACCATGGCAGACAAATCGCCTGCTCAATCACTATTTCAGGGCGTTGCTTTGCGACGATTGCGTGCACGGCATCGTCGCAAAGCAAAACGCCCCGAGGAAAACCTCGGGGCGTTATGGCGACCCTGACGGGACTTGAACCCGCGACCTCCGCCGTGACAGGGCGGCGCGCTAACCAACTGCGCCACAGGGCCGTACCCCCAACGGGATTCGAACCCGTGTTGCCGCCGTGAAAGGGCGGAGTCCTAGGCCTCTAGACGATGGGGGCGCTGAAAAGACAGCCCGCTCATCATAAGCTAGGTACGCCATTTCCTCCAAATAGCCTGCTAGCCCGGCAAAATGAGCAGACTGAATGCCATCACAATCATGCCGACAATCATCCCGTAAATCGCGGTGTGGTGTTTGCCGGTTTGGATGGCTGTGGGCAGCAGTTTGTCCAGGCTGACGAAGACCATGATGCCGGCGATTGCAGCGAACGTGATACCGAGCGACTGTGGCCCCAGGAACGGCTGGAGAAGCAAATACCCCACGATGGCACCCAACGGCTCCGCTAGGCCCGACAGGGTGGCCCACCAGGCGGCTTTGCGGCGGGATCCAGTGGCCTCCCGCAGAGGAACCGCGACCGCGTGCCTTCCGGGATGTTGTGGATCGCAATCGCCACCGCGAGAGGGATAGCAAGGGCCGGATCCGCGAGCGCTACGGCAAACGTGGCAAACCCTTCCGGGAAGTTGTGGATGGCGATGGCAACGGCACTGAGGACGCCCACGTTGCGTAACTGTGCTTTACTGACCCCACTTTCCGAGGGTTCTTCGTGGGGGTTGATCTCTTCGGGCACGAGGCGGTCGATAAGCGCGATCAGCCCGATTCCCGCGAAGAAGGCGACGGTGCCCCAGAGTTCCGCACGGGGGCTGCCTGCTTCAGCGAGCCCCTCGATTCCTTGAGGCAGCAGCTCGACAAACGAGATGTAGACCATCACACCGGCCGAGAACCCAAGCGCCCCAGCGAGAAAACCCGCGCCTGGAGCACGTTTCAGGGCGACGATCAGCCCGCCGAAGCCAGTGGATAGCCCGGCCAACAACGAGATCCCCAAGGCGATGCCGACGGCCGTGGGCGTAGCGGTACTGATATCCATACGCGCAGGTTAGCTGGTTCCACCTTGTGGCACTCGCAAACCCATCAACCCGGCACAGAAGGGGGCCCAAGAACGCGAAAAGCCCCGGCGTTAGCCGGGGCTCACGGTGGGCCCTGTGGTGTCTGAAGTCACGACATATTTGACAGGG
>NZ_KV787030.1:0-13110 GCF_001806995.1 Corynebacterium sp. HMSC11D10 | reverse complement strand
TGCCATCATCGACAACAAACCAGAAGCACCCGCCGCCGACAAGGCAGACGACAAAGCAGAAGCACCAGCACAGGTCGAAGCAGAAGCCCCGGCTCAGGCCGACAAGGCCGAGGAGCAGGTACAAGACCAGGCTGAAGCTGAGCAGCAGGAAGCACCGGCCAAGGTGGACAACGCCAAGAAGCAGGCAGACAACAACAAGCCTGCAGGAGCAGACGGCAACATCGCCGCCATTATCGCCCCGATCGTCGCCCTGCTAGCCATCGTCGGCATCGGCATCGGCTTCGCCAACATGATGCTCTAACCAAACACCCAAACCACAAAGAGTGTGCCCCAATGAGGGCACACTCTCTTTTCGTTGCTGCCCCTGATCGTCTAGCACCCCCGCACATACAGCTAGACGGTCTCGAAACCGCCTTCACAAACCCCCAGGTGATAACGAACACCATGGTCAACACGGAGCTCATCGTCTGGTTGCACAAACACCGAGCTAGACGACCAGGGAAAACAGCAGGCCAGGACCGTCGAGCAGAAGCGCAGAAGGCCCCAGGCAACGCAAAAGCACCCCGAGCGAGCGGGGTGCACTTTTACGTGAAGGGTGGACTAGCGGTCGTCGTCCTCATCCCAGTTGGCGTAGTCGGCGTACTGGTCGTCCACCTCGGAGTCGTCGTCATCCCACCTGCGGCCCGGGGTCTTCCCTGCAAGCTCGCGTTGGAGCGAGGCGAGATCCATTTCAGGAGTGTTGTACTTCAGCTGGCGAGCAACCTTGGTCTGCTTGGCTTTTGCGCGTCCGCGGCCCATGGCGTGACCCCCTTGAGGTGGTTCTGGGCGGCCCATGTGTGGGCGGCCTCTTATGATTCTTCGTTATTTTCCTGTAGGACACTATAGCTTGAGTATCTTAAAAATGCCCCTTAGGTGTCCCACCTGCGGTTATTTTGGCGTCATGCCGCCACGACGAAGCTGATCAACAGCTTTGCGGCCCGCACGTTCACCCTCATCTTGTGGCAACGAGGAGGGGTCGACGGAGGCTGCAGCGCCCTGGATTTCGAGGGGAACCTCCAACGCGGATCGCTTCACGAGGGCGAGAGCCACCGGGCCTTCGTCGGCATCGTGCACGACGGTGCCAAGCCGGCCCACGTTGCGCCCGCCGGCGGTGATCTCCGAACCGGGCACCGGCTCCTCGGGGGCAGAGCCGTCGAGTTGGAGTTTGACCAAAAGCCTGGGGGAGCGGCCGAGGTTTTCCACTCGGGCAACGGTTTCCTGCCCGCGGTAACACCCCTTTTCCAGGTGGACGGCACCGATGTGGTCGCCACGATTGATGAGGTAGGGGGCTTCGTGGGGGATGGAGCGCTCGTCGAGGTCGGCGCGCTGCTCCGGTTCGCCGGCGGCGACGCGCAGGGCGGTAAACGCCATCAGACCGGCCAGTGGAAACTGTTCGGCGATGGCGTTGAGTTGCTCGCGGGGCACGGCAATATCGGTGCGGTGCACCCCACCCCAGTCGTCGATGACGCGAGTGAATACAGCGCCTTCAACCTGGGCAGCAGCAGGGCCAAGCAGCGTGACCACGGCAAGGTCGGTTTGCTCCACGGTCACCTCGGACCAGAACACCATGCGCTGCAGGTAGGTCAGCAGGCTTTCTGCCTGGTAGGAGGGGGTGTCCAGGTAAAACACGCCATCGGTTACGGCGATATCGGCGTGGTGCAGGATGCGCCCCTGTGCGTTGAGGTCGAGGGCGGAGGCGGTGAACCCGGAGGTGGCGTCGTCAAGCTTTTGCGATAGCAGGTTGTTGAGGAACCCCGGCGCATCAGGGCCGGACACCGCAATGACGGCGCGGTTGGAGCGGTCGACGGCGACGGTATCTCTGGTGGCCTTGCGTTGTTCCCCCAACGGATCGCCGTAGTGCCAGGCGACGCCGGTGGCGTCGAGAAGCGAATCGCCCGGAAGCTCCGCAGCACCCGGCTTGGCCAAAAGAACCGATGCGTAACCCATGGGCGCCTATCATAGGGGGCATTATGTCTATTGCACCGCTCGCGCCTGCGCCCGTGATCTACCTCGTCGAACCGTACGGCGGGTCCGTACGCCGCCAAAACACCAACATGCCCCACGTGTTCTGGGACGATGCGGTGGTCACGCGCGGCGATGGGATCTTTGAAAGCATCCTCATTCGAGATGGCAAACCGCTCAACCTGGAGAAGCATCTCGAGCGCTTCGCCCGGTCGGCGGAACTGATGGATCTGCCGGAGCCGGGCGCGGCCCACTGGGAGCGCGCCACCGAGGAGGCGGTCGCCGATTATTGCCGTGAGCGCGGCGGCACCGAAGGTGTGGAAGCGAAGTGCGTATGGACGCTCTCACGCGGCCGTGAAACCACCGGCGTTGCAACTGCTTGGCTGACCATACGCCCGCTTGACGACGACACCCTGGCACAACGCGAACGCGGCGTGTCCGTACTCACTACCCTGCGCGGCTACACCGTCACGGGCGATGCGCCGTGGATGCGCGAAGGTGCGAAAACGCTCAACTATGCGGCGTCGATGGCGGCGCTGCGTTGGGCGAAAGCCGGAGGCGCGGACGATGTCATCTACATCGATCCCGACACCGGACGCGTGCTCGAGGGGGTGACCTCGTCGGTGGTCATGGTGAAGAAGGGCGGGTGGTTGCGCACACCGGCACCGGGGCCGGGCGTGCTGGCCGGCACCACCCAAGCCGCCCTGTTTGAATACGCCGCCGAGCAGGGGTGGAAGTGTAAGGCGAAGGACATCTACCTCAACGAACTGTTCAAGGCGGAGTCGGTGTGGCTGGTGAGCTCCACGCGCATCGCCACCAGGGTA
This sequence comes from Corynebacterium sp. HMSC11D10, assembly GCF_001806995.1. Lineage (NCBI taxonomy): Bacteria > Bacillati > Actinomycetota > Actinomycetes > Mycobacteriales > Corynebacteriaceae > Corynebacterium > Corynebacterium sp. HMSC11D10. Next base: position 10,285 of record NZ_KV787030.1, on the reverse strand, counting down.
AAGCGCCTGGACGGCAAAAAGCTCCCCGCTCCCGACAATGAAGCCGAGATCAAGGAGCTGATTTCCGCGGCGCTGAGCTAACCGGCGCTAGCCCGCGATGCGCTTCAACTCTGCGGACATGTACGGCACCATCTCGCCGTTGACGGCGCGCTCGTCAACCCAGCCGAGGTTGTTGTTCGGCATCAGGCCGTAGAGGCGCTTGCCCGGACCGTGGGACTCAGGGCCGGTCTCCGTTGCGATGGTGGAGGCGCTGGTGAGCTGCCATGCACGCTCGTTGACAGGCGCGCCGTACATGATCTCGACCAAACCGCGGGAGTTGGTCAGGGTCACCTCGATTTCGTCCTTGAGAGAGATGCGCCAGAAGCCGACCTCGCGCTGGTCGGCGCCGGTGGCGTTGCCGTCCTCGTCGAGACGCCACGTGCGCGACTCGAAGCGGAGGTAATTCTCACCGTCGTGGGAGACAACAAGGCGCTGGCCGAAGGCGTACTCATCGCCGTTGTCGTTGGCCTGGCCGGAGCCGGTCCACACGCCAACCAGCGGCAGGAGTGCGAGCAGGCCGTCGTGCAGGCTCGGGCCGAAGCGCAGGTTTGCGGTGTCGTCCTCGAGCGGGAAATCTTCAAAGTCGAACGTCGGGATATTGCGGTGCGCGGTCGACTTGGACTGCTCGGACGCAAGGTTGACGGCGTCGTTGCCGCTTAAGGTGGCCGGTTTCGGCGTGTTCTCGGTGTTTTCTACGTTCTTTTCTTCACTCATGGTGTCCAAGGGTAGCTGCTTGTCCCATGGGGTTGAGGTCCGCCGGGTCAAATGCGGTGTTGATGCGGTCGCGCGAGAACTCAATCGAACCGCCGCGCAACTGCACTCGGTCCGCCGGCCCGTCCAACGGCAGGGTGCGGGTGTCTAGGTCGAGGGTGAACGCGGCCTGGGTTTCGGGGGAGGTGTCGTCGATAAGTTTGCTGGGGCGCATCTGGAAGATGCCGTCGATCAGGCGCAGCGTAACCACAACCGTCACCGGGTCTTCTGTACCGGGAACCGTGCCGGTGAGCCGGGCCTCGCTTGCGGCCCCGCCTGCGGGGGAGATGTCGTATGGGTTCGCGATGTCCAGGTCCGTGATGCCGAGGAGGGTTCCGAACCCGACGCCGTCGAGGCGCACCCGGCGGCGCACAAGGCGTGCCGTGCCCGACTCGAACTCGCCCGAAAGCGCTTCGCGGGGGTTGTCGAGGGCGAGGTCGAACACGTCTACGCCGGTCGTCGCTACGCCTGGCCCATCGACGGCGGCATCGAGGTGTTCCACGCTCACACGCGCGACCTTGCCGGTGAGCAGCGACGCCGTGTACGGGAAACCACCCACGGACGCCTGGATGCCGGGTTGGGCGACGGTGCGTTCCACGTTTGCGGCCACGATCGTGTCAGCGCCAGCCAACACAGCCAGCGCCGCCGCTACGGCGACAGCCGCTTTCACACGTGCCCGCATCGTTTCCGCCCTCCGACGTACCCTCTAAGACATGACTGTCGACATCGTAAGCGCCACCCTGCCGGAAACCCTCGTCCGCCCCATTCTGGATGCCGCCCAATCCGAAGACGGCGTCGCCGCGTTCTCCGAGGCGTTCGAGCGCGGGCTTTTCGACGACACCCTCAACCACACCCACCTCATCGCCAAAACCGGCGATAAGACCGTGGCGGTCGCCGGCATTGCAGAAGACGGCTCAACCGAGCTGGCCGTCCACCCAGAGCACCGCCGCCACGGCTACGGCCGCGCGCTGGTCCAGGGAGTGCTGGAGCGCAACGCCGACGCTGGATTCTGGGCTCACGGCGACCTGCCCGCAGCGCAGGCGCTGGCACGCGACCTCGGGATGGAACAGGTGCGAGAACTCCTGGTCATGGGGACTGCGCTGGATGCTGACGTGAAGGCGGAAGTGCGCGAGGGCTACGAGCTCGTGCAGTACCCGGAGTTGGTGTCGCGGTGGGGGCGTGAGGTCGTCGATAAGCAATGGCTCGAGGTGAACAACGACGCGTTCTCCTGGCACCCCGAACAAGGCGGCTGGGACATCGCGCAGCTGCACCGGGCGATGGACACCGACTGGTTCGACGCCGACGGCGTGTGGTTCCTCGTCGCCGGCGATGAGATTGCGGGCTTCCACTGGACCAAACGACACCCGGATGGCACCGGCGAAATCTATGTCGTCGGCCTCTCCTCGAAGCATCGGGGGGAGGGAATGGGGGGACCGCTGATTCAGGCCGGACTGAACTACCTCGCGGAGTGCGGATCCTCGCAGGTCATCCTCTATGTCGAAGGCGACAACGAGCCGGCGGTAAAGCGATACCGCCAGCTCGGCTTCGATACTCGCGAGCGCCACGTGGTCTACAAACCGGCCTCCAAAAAATAGCGACTGACCTGCGGTGTTAGCCAGGATTTTACGAGTTCACCAACAGTTCACCCAATCAGCAACCAGGGATTAACCGGCGCTGTCTAGGTTTTGTGTCGTAAGTGATCGGACATCTGCCTGGTGTTCCGGACCGAACAGTTAAATACCTGAAAGGTTCCCCGTGATTCGTAACTTCAAGCGCACCGCCGCAGTCATTGGCGTCGTAGCAGCCTCCTCCGCCACCCTCGTCGCTTGCGGCGGCTCCAACGACACCGAAGGTGCAGCAGGTACCGAAGCGGAATCCACCGCAGCGGCCGAAAAGGGCGACTACGAGCTCTACGGCCAGCAGGGTGACATCCTCGCTGAGGGCGCGTCCTCCCAGCAGAACGCCATCGACTACTTTGCCTCCGTCTACTCCGCAGAGGTCCCGGGTGCTTCCATCGCCTACACCCCGTCCGGCTCGGGCGCTGGCCAGAAGAACTTCATCGCCAACCAGGCTGTCTTCGCAGGTTCTGACTCGCCGCTGAAGGACGACCAGGTTGAGGCTGCTGCACAGCGCTGTGGCGGCAACGAGGCATGGCACCTGCCGTTCGTCATCGGCCCGGTTGCTATCGCCTACAACCTCGAGGGTGTCGACGAGCTCAACCTCACCGTGGACAACATCGTCGAGATCTTCCAGGGCGTCATCAAGACCTGGAACGACCCGAAGATCGCAGAGGCTAACCCGGGCGTTGAACTGCCGGACACCCCGATCAACGTCTTCTACCGCTCCGACGAGTCCGGCACCTCCGACAACTTCCAGAAGTTCCTCGCAGCCGCATCCGACGGCAAGTGGGAGTCCTCCGGCAAGGCGTTCCCGAACGCAGTGGGCACCGGCGCCAACGGCTCCTCCGGTGTGGCACAGGAAGTCTCCGCTACCGACGGTTCTATCACCTACGTCGAGGCTGGCTTCGCTGACAAGAAGGCCAACATCGACTTCGGCAACGGCCCGGTCGAGCTGACCAACGAGTCCGTGGCGAAGACCCTGGACAACCTGACCTTTAAGACTGAGGGTCACAACATGGTCGTCGACGCCGACGCCCTGTTCGCCACCGACACCGCCGGCGCTTACCCGCTGGTGCTGACCACCTACGAGATCGTCTGCTCTGCGGGCTACGACGAGGCAACCTCCAAGATGGTCAAGGACTTCCTCAACATCGCCCTCGACCACCAGGATGCAGAGCTCGAGGCTGAGGGCTTCATCCCGGTCACCGGCGCACACGCTGAGCGTCTGCGCGAGGCGATCAACGCCATCCAGTAAGGCCAACTAGCGAACGACCCCCGACTGAACACAGTGACATCGGGGGTTGATTGCTGTAGACCACCCCTGTTTCTCTCCATTTATCTCAAGGATCCGAGCACATGGCTGACAATGACGTTGCGGTAGCGGAACGCACCGCACGGAACTCCGGACGCGTGAAGCGCCCCGGAGACCGGTTCTTCGAAATCTTCTCCACAGCATCTGCAACGCTGATCACCGTTCTCGTTGCTGCCATTGGTATCTTCCTGCTCGCGCAGGCGCTGCCGCCGCTGATGCGTAACGACGGCGGCGTGCTCGGCTTCTTCACCTACGGTGGCCCGTGGCAGACCGCAGACCTGGACGCGATGCAGTTCGGTATTCCGAACCTGTTCTTCTCCACGGTGACCATCTCCATCATCGCGCTGATCATCGCGATGCCGGTCGCCCTCGGTGTTGCACTGTTCTTGTCCAACTACTGCCCGCAGCGCCTCGTGCGCCCGCTGGGCACCCTGGTGGACATGCTCGCAGCCGTGCCGTCGATCGTTTACGGCCTGTGGGGCGCACAGGTGCTCGGCCCGAAGCTGGGCAAGTTCTACGAGTGGGTCAACAGCTGGGGTGGCGATTTCTTCCTGTTCGCCACCTACCAAAACTCCCCGCCGTTCTCCACGGCCCGCAACGTCATGACCGGTGGCATCGTGCTTGCCATCATGATCCTGCCGATCATCGCCGCAACCGCCCGCGAAATCTTCGTCCAGACCCCTCCGGGACAGATCGAGTCCGCACTTGCCCTCGGCGCAACGCGCTGGGAGGTCATCCGCATGACCGTCATCCCGTTCGGCCTGTCCGGCTTCATCGCCGGCTCCATGCTCGGCCTTGGCCGTGCGCTGGGCGAGACCATGGCGCTGTACATGGCGGTTGCGCCGGCGAACGACTTCCGCGGTTCGCTTTTCGACGGCGGCACCACCTTCGCAACCGCCATCGCCAACGCCGCAGCCGAGTTCAACAACCCGGTCTCCGCCGGCGCCTACATCGCAGCAGGTCTGGTGCTGTTCCTGCTGACCTTCGTCGTCAACTCGATCGCGCGTGCGATCGTCAACAAGAAATAAGGAGCGGAGCGAAACATGTCTACTGCAGTATCCAAACCGGCTGAGACAGCCCGCCCCGAAAACCCATTCATCGACATCGCCTCGAGCCGCAAAACCACAAACTCCATCATGGGTGGACTCATGTGGTTCTGCATGTTCCTCGCCCTCGTCCCGCTGCTGTGGCTGCTGTTTACCGTGGTGTCCCGCGGCTGGCACGTCATCGTGGATCCGGCGTGGTGGACCTCCGACATGGTCGGTGTCCGCGCGTCCAAGGAGGGCGGCGGTGCGCTGCACGCGATCATCGGTACGCTCATGCAAACTCTGATCGCGTCGCTGATCTCCATCCCGATCGGCGTGTTCACCGCGATCTACCTGGTTGAATACTCCAACGGAAACCGCCTGGGCAGGCTCACCACCTTCATGGTGGACATCCTTTCCGGTGTGCCGTCGATTGTTGCAGCACTGTTCGTCTACGCCCTGTGGATCACCATCCTGGGCCAGCAGCGCTCCGGCTTCGCCGTTTCGCTCGCGCTGATCCTGCTCATGGTGCCGGTCGTCGTGCGCAATACCGAAGAGATGTTGCGCGTCGTGCCGATGGACCTGCGCGAAGCCTCCTACGCACTCGGTGTGCCGAAGTGGAAGACCATCATGCGCATCGTGCTGCCGACCGCCCTGTCGGGCATTGTCACCGGCATCATGCTGGCAATCGCCCGCGTCATGGGTGAGTCCGCACCGGTGCTGATCCTCGTCGGCTCCACCCCCGCAATTAACTGGTTCGACATGTTTGACAAGCCGCAGTCCTCGCTGCCGCTGTACATGCTGGACATGTGGAAGTCCGGCGCCACCGGCCCGGCCAACGACCGACTCTGGGGCGCAGCACTGACGCTGGTCATCCTCGTTGTCACGTTGAATTTGCTCGCACGCTTCATCGCAAAGCGCTTCTCGGTCAAGAAGTAACCATCCCGCCCGCGTCCCCGTCAGGAGAACTCACAGATGTCCACCAAGCTCGAACTCAACGACGTCAACATCTACTACGGCGACTTCCACGCCGTGCAGAACGTCAACATGGAAATCCCCGCCAAGTCGGTCACCGCATTCATCGGCCCGTCCGGCTGCGGTAAGTCCACCGTGCTGCGCACGATCAACCGCATGCACGAAGTCATCCCCGGCGCTTCCGTCAAAGGCCAGATTCTTCTCGACGGCCACGACATCTACGGCAAGAACGTCGACCCGGTCGCCGTGCGCAACACCATCGGCATGGTGTTCCAGAAGGCAAACCCCTTCCCAACAATGTCCATCGAGGACAACGTCGTCGCGGGCCTGCGCCTGGCGGGGGAGAAGGACAAGAAGAAGCTCAAGGAAGTAGCTGAGCAGTCCCTTCGCGGTGCGAACCTGTGGGACGAGGTAAAGGACCGCCTGGACAAGCCGGGCGGCGGCCTTTCCGGTGGCCAGCAGCAGCGCCTGTGCATCGCCCGTGCGATCGCCGTGCGCCCAGAGGTGCTGCTTATGGACGAGCCGTGCTCCGCCCTCGACCCGATTTCCACCCTTGCAGTGGAGGACCTGATCCACGAACTGAAGGATCAGTACACGATTGTCATCGTGACCCACAACATGCAGCAGGCAGCGCGCGTGTCCGACAAAACCGCGTTCTTCTCGCTCGAGGCCACCGGCCGCCCGGGCCACCTGGTGGAGTTCAACGACACCACCACCATCTTCGAAAACCCAGAGCAGAAGGAAACCGAAGACTACATCTCCGGCCGCTTCGGCTAAGGCTTGCGGAACTTGCGCTCGATGGTGGCGAACTTCTCCAGATTCTCGTAATCAGGTTCGTCCCGCTGGCGCAAGTACGCCTCAGGCCTCAGGCCGGTGACCAGAAACACCATCTGGCCGGCAATATCTACGCAGCGGTCCGCGTAGCGCTCGTAGTAGCGCGAAATCATCGACAGGTCTACGGCCTCGCGAGTGGAGTATTCCCACTCCCGGTCGGAGACCAACGTGCTTAAGAACGCGCGCATGTCGTCGACGCCCTCGTCGATAGTGTGCAGCTCAACTGCCACATCCGGATCCGGATCATCCAACAATGCTCGGGTGGTGGCACCCATCGCAGCCACCAACCGGGTCATTTCCTCGACGTAGCCGTGCAGCGGCGGCGGATACACCGACGCGGGGTGGCGCTGGCGCACCAGGACTGCAATGTTGCGGGCGAGCGAACCCATGCGTTCGAAATATTCCACTAGGTGGATCGCAGCCAGCACCTGACGCAGGTCAGTCGCCACAGGGTTCTGCAGCGCGAGCAAGCGCATGCTTCGCTCCTCACACCGTTCGCCGATTTCTTTGAGTTCGTCGATCAGGGTCAGGGCGGCTTCGGCGTCGTCAAGCGACTGCTCCAGCAGCCCCTTCGACGCGTGCTCCATGATGGTGCGCACCGTGTCGCACATGGTCATGAGGTCCTGGTTAAAGGCCTCCAGAGTCTCTCGGTAGGCGGCTCTCAGCATGCGCTTCATGCTACGCGCTCGCAGTTAACCACCGTTATTCTCAATTTCTGCACCTTCCGGCACGGTGTCGTCCTCCGGATCATCCAGCCACCCCTCCGGCAGGGCAATCTTGCCGGCAGAACCCTGGCGGCCGCGCGCGTCATCCGCATGCTCGGCCATTGCTTCAGAATCCGCGATGGGGGCGAGGCGCTCCTTCAACTCCGCAAGAGACGTCACTTGGGCAAGCGACTTGCGGAATTCCCCGCCTACCGGGAAACCACGCATGTACCAGCCGGTGTGCTTGCGGATGTCGCGGCACGCGTGGTGCTCACCGTCGTGCTCTGCCAACAGCTCTGCGTGGCGGTAGATGATGCTGGCTACCTTGCCCAGGGTCGGCTCCGGCGGGATCTCCTCGCCGCGCAACTGCGCGCCCAGTTGCGCGAACAGCCACGGGCGCCCAAGGCAGCCGCGGCCGACCTCCACGCCGTGGCAGCCGGTTTGCTCCATCATTTTCGCCGCATCGTCGGCGGCGAAGATGTCGCCGTTGCCGATCACCGGCACGCCGGTACCGTCCATGTGCTCCACAAGGCGGCCGATTTCGTCCCAGTGCGCCGCGCCCGAGTAACGCTCCGCACCAGTGCGGGCGTGCAAGGCAACGGCGGCGGCACCCGATTCGGCAGCAATGCGTCCGGCATCCAGGTGCGTGTGGTGGTCTGCGTCAATGCCGATGCGGAACTTCACCGTAATTGGAATGCCGGAGCCTTCCGCAGCGCGCACCGCGGCGCTGACGATGTTGCCGTACAGACGCCGCTTGTATGGGATCGCACAGCCTCCGCCCTTGCGCGTGACCTTCGGCACTGGGCAGCCGAAGTTCATATCCACGTGATCGGCGATATCTTCCTCGACGATCATCCGCACGGCTTCATACGTGAACTTGGGGTCCACCGTGTACAGCTGCATCGACCGCGGCGTTTCCACATCCGCGAAGGTGGTCATGTGCATCGTCTTCTCGTTGCGAGCCACCATCGCACGCGCCGTGATCATTTCGCAGACGTACAGCCCCGAGGACGTGCCGGTGAGTTCCTCCTCGATCTCCCGGCACAGCACACGAAACGGCATGTTGGTCACCCCGGCCATCGGCGCGAGGATGACGGGGGAGTTCAGATCAATGCCGCCGATAGTTAAGGCGGGGGCTGCGGTAGTCATAGTTCTGCCTATTGTTCACGCCCGTTGTCGCCCCGTCCAATCGTGGTTGCTACGCCCGTTCGGGGGTAATTTGGGCGGCGATAAGCATTTGCTTTGCGACGAGACCACACACCCTCATGGCAATGAGTGATGGGTCACAATATGGTGGGGGTGTTACCTGAACGGATTTAACAGGATTGAGGGAGATCACATGAGCGATCGTATTGCTTCCGCCAAGTTGCGTGACAAGGTCATGACCGCCGAAGAGGCCGTCCAGTTTGTCAACCACGGCGACAAGGTTGGTACTTCCGGCTTCACCGGTGCGGGCTACCCGAAGGCCATGCCGGCCGCAATTGCAGAGAAGGCAAAGGCCGCCCATGCGAAGGGGCAGGACTTCTCCATCGACTTGTACACCGGCGCCTCCACGGCACCGGAGTGCGACGGCGTCCTCGCTGAGGCAGGCGCGCTGCGTTACCGCATGCCGTACCAGTCTGACCCGACCATGCGTAACAAGATCAACGCTGGCGAGATGAAGTTCCAGGACATTCACCTGTCCCACTCCGGCATGATGGTCGAGCAGGGCTTCTTCGGTGACGTTGACCTCGCCATCGTCGAGGCAGTGCGCATCACCGAAGAGGGCAACATCGTCCCGTCTTCCTCTGTTGGTAACTCCGTGGAGTTCCTCAACGCAGCCAAGAAGATCATCATCGAGGTCAACTCCTGGCAGTCCGAGGAGCTCGAGGGCATGCACGACATCTGGCTCGTGCCGCCGCTGCCGAACCGTATCCCGATCCCGATCACCAAGGCCGGCGACCGCATCGGCAAGACCTACATCGAGATCGACCCGGAGAAGGTCGTCGCAGTCATCGAGACCAACGACGCTGACCGCAATGCACCGTTCAAGGCACCGGACGAGGTCTCCGAGCAGATCGCAGGCAACTTCCTCGACTTCCTGGAGAACGAAGTCAAGGCCGGCCGCCTCACCTACGATGGCTACGTCATGCAGTCCGGCGTGGGCAACGTCCCGAACGCCGTGATGGCAGGCCTGATGGACTCCAAGTTTGAGAACATCCAGGCCTACACCGAGGTCATCCAGGACGGCATGGTCGACCTGATTGACGCCGGCAAGATGACCGTCGCCTCCGCAACCTCCTTCTCCCTGTCGCCCGAGTACGCAGAGAAGATGAACAACGAAGCATCCCGCTACCGCGAGTCCATCATCCTGCGCCCGCAGTCCATCTCCAACCACCCGGAGGTCATCCGCCGCACCGGCCTGATCGCCTCCAACGGCATGATCGAGGCGGACATCTACGGCAACGCCAACTCCACCCACATCAACGGCTCCCGCCTGATGAACGCCCTGGGCGGCTCTGGCGACTTCACCCGCAACGCCTACATCTCCTCGTTCATCTCCCCGTCCGTGGCCAAGGATGGCGCCATCTCCGCAATCGTGCCGATGGTTTCCCACGTCGACCACACCGAGCACGACGCCATGGTCTTCATCACCGAGTACGGTGTCGCCGACCTGCGTGGCCTCGCCCCGCGTGATCGTGTGGCAAAGATGATCTCCATCGCCCACCCGCAGTACCGTCCGCTGCTGGAGGAGTACGTCGAGCTCGCCGCGAAGTGCAAGTACCAGGCAACCCCGCACGACCTGCGCCACGCCTTCGACTTCCACACCCGCATCCAGGAGACTGGCACCATGCTGAAGGAGAACTAAAACCTCCTTCCGGCGCGCGTGCAGGGCGATTACCGCACGCGCGCACATGGGGGCTACACTTAGCCCCCGCGGGCCTTTAGCTCAGTTGGTAGAGCTACGGACTTTTAATCCGCAGGTCGTGGGTTCGATCCCCACAGGGCCCACCGTGTCATGAGTCGCGACATGCTTGACGGATGAGT
>NZ_KV787029.1:0-39110 GCF_001806995.1 Corynebacterium sp. HMSC11D10 | reverse complement strand
TGGCGGTCCGACGCTGCCCGGGCAAGCCGCTCCAGCCGCACCGGCAACGCCACACGCTGGGGTTTGTCTTCAACCGAGACCGTGTCCGCCGAGTTGATTTTGACGAAGCGGCGCGCCTCCGCCAGGTTGTCCGCCGCCGTCGAGCGAATCACGTCCAGGGTCTCGCGCGCCGCGGCGTCGTCGCCGAGCTGCTTATCCAGCGCGCGGCCGAGCAGCACGATCGAACTGAGCCCCTGTGCCATCGTGTCGTGCACCTCGCGCGCCAGGCGTGCTCGCTCCTGCGCCACGCCCGCCGCATGCTCCGCCGCGGCGCGCTCCCGCTGGGCCGAGCGCAGGTCATCGGCCATCTGCTTGTAGTGGTCCGCCTCCGCGCGCAGCGCCCGGTACGCGTGCACGATGAACACCGCGAGCACCGTGCCTATCGACGGCCCCACCACCGCACCGATATTTCCACCCGGCGCTGCCACCGCCACCAGGGACACACACAGTAAGCCGGCCGCAGCGACCAATTCCCACCATCGCGGCAGGATCACACACGCCAACATGACCAGCGGAAACTCCAGCCACACGAAGTCCGCGGAAACCTGCACCAGCCCCACCCACAGCGCGGCCACGACCGCCAGCCACGCGTACGGCGCCCAACTTGGATAGGCCCGGCCCTCGTAGTGCCACACCGTGCCCGCCATGTACACAGCGGCGAAGACGGTGGAGAGAACGAGGCCGGGCAGGGGGTCGTCGATACGCAATTGCCCCATAAGACCCACCACAAGCAATACGGCGACCAGCACGTGCAAGCTCACGCGTAACAAATCCAGAATCCGGGTCGTGGACAACATAAGACTGAGCGTAGATCAACCGATCGGTTGATTGGGATTTCAACCGCCCGCCCGATGTGGAACAGTGCAGGTCAAAGCCATAATCGGAGTCATGTTCGTAGGTTTGAGAGAAATGAAGTCGGCCAAGGGGCGCTTCGGGCTGATCGTGGGCACGGTCACCCTGATCACCCTGCTGGTGGTTGTGCTGACCGGCCTGACCGCAGGCTTGGGCAAGCAGAACACCTCAGCACTTGAAGCGCTCGAGCCGGAATCCGTTGTCTTCCAGGACCCGGAAGACCTGTCGTTTACCACCTCGCGTGTGGAGGCTCGCGACGGCATGACCCCGCTTGGCACCAGCCAAATGCTGCTGACCAAGGCAAACGGCGAAGACGCCGCAGTGTCCATCCTGTCCCTGCCGGAAGGCACCGTGCTGCCGGGCGGCCAGACGCTGGGCAAGGACGCGGTTGCCGCGCCGGGCCTTGAACTCACACAGGGCGAGGAGATCACCGTCGCCGGCAAGGCCATCACCGTCGGTGCAATTGGCGAGGACCTTGCGTTCTCCCACTCCCCTGTCCTGTGGGTGCCCACGGACTTTTGGAAAGAGATCATGCACACCGACGCCGACGGCACCGTGCTGCTCGCCGACCATGAGGTCGACGGCGGCGTCACCCTGAAGGCGTCCTTCCAGGGGCTGCCCGCCTACTCCTCTGAGCAGGGCTCCCTGAAGCTCATCCAGGGCTTCCTCTACGCGATCGCCGCGCTGGTGATCGTCGCGTTCCTCACGGTGTGGACGATGCAGCGCGGCCGCGACCTAGCCATCCTGAAGGCCATCGGCGCATCGAACAAGTACCTGCTCAAGGACGCACTCGGCCAGTCCGCGGTGCTGCTCGGTGCAGGTGCGCTGATCGGAGGCGTGGTCGCCTTCGGCCTCGGGCTGGCGATGCAGGGCGCTGCACCGTTCTCCCTGACCGCACTCACCGCCGTCGCCCCGCCAGTTGCCATCTGGGCGCTCGGCATGGTCGGCGCAATGATCGCCACCCGTTCCATCACCAAAGTTAACCCTCAACAGGCCCTTGGAGGTGCCGCATAATGCTTGAACTGAAAAATGTCACCGTCGCCTTCCAGGACGGCCAGGAAATGCGAACCGTGCTGGACAACATGAACTTCACCGCCAAGCCCGGCGAGCTGACCTTCATTGTTGGCGAGTCCGGCTCCGGAAAATCCACCATGCTTTCCGTCGCCGCGGGCCTGATCACACCGGATTCCGGCACCGCCACCCTCAACGGCGTTGAGGTGAACAACGATGTGCGCCGCGACAAGATCGGCATGATCTTCCAGCAGGCCAACCTGATCGCCGCGCTCAACGTTCGCGACCAGCTGCTGGTCACCGACGACATCCGCGGCATCAAGCCACGCCCGGACCGCGCCGATGAGCTCCTGGCCAAGGTCGGCCTCGAGGGTCTTGGCGATCGCCGTATGGGCGAGCTCTCCGGCGGTCAGCGCCAGCGCGTCGGCATCGCCCGTGCGTTGATGGGTGAGCCAGAGCTTTTGCTTGCCGACGAGCCCACCGCCGCCCTCGACCACGACCGCTCCCAAGAGATTGTGAAATTGCTGCGTGACCTGGTTGAAGAGCGCAACATTGCCTGCGGGTTTGTCACCCACGACCGCTCGCTGATCAATCCGCGCGACGAGGTCTTCGAGGTTGGCGTCAACGCACGCACCCCGGTCTACGCATAAGACTGCGCTTATATGTCTGGGGTTTGTATGTCTGGTGCTTCAATCGCTGGCGCTAGCGCAGGAGCGTGCGCGACCACAGCGCCAGCACCGCAAACGCCAGGGCGCCAAGCACGCCGGTAGACACCAACGTGCCGGACAGGTAGCCCGCATCTACCACCGCAGCACCAACCGCGGAACCGGATGCGATACCGACCTGGAAGGTGACCACGTACACCGAACTTGCCAGGTCCTGGTTGCGCTGGCCTGCGTGCAAGAAGATGGTGGTGGCTACCGTGGGCAGCGCACCGGCGGCCATGCCGAACACGGCGATCACCGCGAACATGCCTAGGCCGCTTCCGGCACCGAGCGCGAGCAAACCTGCGATGGCGGACACCACCATCACGGCAGCGGCCAGGGCATTGAGCCGGATCATTCGGCTATCCACCCTCCGGCCGGCGATCGTGATGCCGACCAAGCCCGCGATGCCGTACAGGGACACGCCGAACGGCACATACGCGTGGCCGGCGGTGCCTTCCACCAGCAGCGCCAAGTACGTAAAGGTGGAGAAGATACCCGTCACCGCGAGCAGCACGTACACCACAAGCGAAGGGATGGCGGACTTCGTCTTCGTCACCTTCGCCCTGTTCGCCGGTGGCACCGCCGGCAGGCTTGGCAGGGTAGCGATCAGGGTGACCAGTGCGCCGATCGTCGCTACGCCAAGCACCCACGTGGACGCCCGCCAGCCGATCATCGTGCCCAACGCAGTGGTCAGCGGCGAGCCAGCAACCAGCGACAAGGTAGAGCCGATGGACACCGCGGCCACCGCCTTACCTGTCTGCCCGGCAGGTGCGATGCGCGCTGCCATCGGGTTGACCAGCGACCAGAACACGCCGTGTGTAAACGCTGCGGTGACGCGCCCGGCGACCAGCATCCAGTAGTTGCTCGCCGTTGCTTGCAGCACGATCCCGCCGAGGAGAAACACCAGAGTGGCGATAAGCAGCGGACGCCTATTGACGCTACGCGTGAAGTGGATCAGCGGGATGGTCACCACTGCGACCAAGCCCGCATAGACGCTCATGAGGAGGCCAATTTGGCCTTCGGAGACGCCGAGGTCTCGCGCCATCGGGGAGATGAGCCCCACCGAGAACATCTCGAAAGTGACATAAACAAAGGCGGCGAAACTCATCGCCGCCAGTGGTACGAAGGGGAATTGGCCCGGGGTTTTCTGGGGGGTTTTCGCGGTGTTGGACACCGCGCCAAATTACGCCTATCGCCCGCCCATGACAAATGCTGCCCCAGCGCCACCAATGATTGTCAACAGAGCGACGACGATGCCGATGATCGCACCGACAGGCATCGACGCTTGTGGTTCGTTCTTCTGGCGCTCAACCGAGGTGGAGAAGTCAACGCTGATGTTGGTGGTGGTCTTCGACTCAGTCGGTGTGGACGGCTCTGTGGTCTTGCCAGGCTTGTCCTTGCCGCGCTGTACCGGTGGCACGTCGTACGGAGTGGTCGGCTTGGGAGCGACGGGCAGAGTGACCGAGCCGCCACCATTGGCGCAGGCCTCGCGTGCCTTCTTGAAGGCATCGCGGAACTGTGCCGCATTGACCGAGCCGATGGCTTCCTTGGACGAGGCGTGCGCGTTTACCCACTTTTTGCGCTGGTCTGCCGGCATGTCTGCCAGAGCGCCCTCGAGAAGCCTGTCGCTAATTTCCTGTGGGAAAGCGGGGTAAATGTCGCGTGGGTCAGTGGCGCTGATGGTGCCACTTTCAAGGGCGTCATCCACAACGCGCCAGAACTCAACATGATCCAGCGCCAGTCCGTCTTCACTGGATACCAGCACGCTGTTAATGATTTCGGTGAAGTACCACTTTGCGCCTGCCGGATCTACATTTGCGGCAGTAGCGATGCGGTCTTCCCAACGGGCGGTTTCAGCGTTGCGGTTGGCATGGAACTGCCTGAAGTATGGGCCGTTGAATGCTTCGAGGAATTCTTGTGCGATGGGCGCAGCTTCCGGGAACGCTACCTCGAAGGCGTTGGTCCACTGCTGTTTTTGCTGCGCTTGGGGGCTCCTAAGGTCTCGCGGCAATGCTGCGGCGAAATCCTTTTCTGCAATGCTCATTTGCAATGAGCACACGCCGTTAATGGGCTTGCCTACAGTGGCCGCGTCGGCGGAGGGCACGGCAGTGACAGCCGCTGCTGTAGTAGCTGTCAGGGCAAGCGCTGCGATCCTCCGTTTATTTAACACATAAGTAAGCGTAGCGCAGATGTCCAACTATTCACCCTTCGTGAGTAGGGTGACCTGCGTCTCAAGTACGGGCCAGTCCGTGCTTAATTAACGTACGTGCTGGTTGGAGAAAGCTGAGTTAGTGCTACTCAGGAAACTCTCATGTAACGAAAAGGTGAATGTATCCCTGAAAAGGGCTATTTTTCCACGTCAAGGCCTAAATAACACCTATGTAATTTTGTCGAAGCGTGCTTACCTGCGACGGTGTGCGCCAACAGAATCGGCGATCCGAGCCGCAATATCACGGGCAAACGGGCTCACCCCTCGAATCGTTCCGGCACCCGGTCCGTTGATGTTGTCAAACCCCAACACGTACAAACCAGGCGTGTCCCGGGGCAGCCCGCGGATAGGCCCGAGGGCCGGACGAAACCCGGTTGCCCAGATGATCACGTCCGCGTCCACCTCGTCGAGCGAACCTACCATCGGACGCGCCTGAAGCAGGCCGGCGTCGCGCGCTCGGCGCACCTCCGGTACGACGACGATCTCTCCGCCGAAGTCCACCCCGCCCGGATCTGGCTCCCCCTTCGCAATTGCAGTGAGGCGCTCACGATTGCGGCGAAACAGCGTGGAACCGTCCACGTCGTCCGGCATGAAACCCGGTGCAGAACGTGTCAGCCACTGCGCCTTTACCCCGGCTAGCGCGAGGTCCGCCGTGATCTGGGCACCCGAGTTACCGCCACCGACGACCGCGACGCGCTGGCCTGCGAAATCTCCCGGTCGCGTGTAGTGCGCCGAGTGCAACTGCCTGCCCGAGAACTCACCCGGCACAAACGGCACGAACGGCGCAGACCAGATCCCGGTTGCAACCACCACGTTGCGGGCGTGGAGGTTTTGGGGGCGGATGGTGAAGCCAGTGTCGTCGATAAGCACACGCTCCACACGCTGCCCACGGCGAATGGGAAGGTCGTAGCGGGCCTCGTAGCGCGTTAAATAATCGACGACATGATCACGCGGCGGATACCCATCAAACGAAGGCATCGGCCAACCCGGCAGGTTGGAAAACTCCGCGCGCGAAAACAGCGTCAGCGATTCCCAGTAGTTCGGCCACGCCCCGCCGGGAGCGTCGGCGGCGTCCAGAACCGTGAAGTTCACGCCGTATTTGCGTAGGTAATACGACACGGCAAGGCCGGACTGGCCGCCGCCGATCACGACCGCATCAAGCATCATTTCGCATCTTCGCGGTTGCGGGGCGGATGAACTCGGCGATCCGGCTCGCTGGCGCCGTCGCGTCACCGTACGCAGTAGCAGCAGCCAGTTTCGCAGCCAAAGCGTGCACGGCCACCGCGCCGGCGAGTGCGACCTCCTCCCATAGCCGCTTGGCATGCATAAGCGCCAGGTGCGCCCCCGCGATGCCCGCGAGCACATCGCCCGATCCCGGAGTCGCCGCCCAGGAATGCCCCGCGTCGATCGCGTACGCCGTGTACGGGTCGCCCTCGTGCGCAATCACCGTCACCCGCCCCTTGCGTACCACCGTGCACTGCAGCGCGGCGGCCAGCGCGATGGTCTCGGCCATGCGGTCGCTCTCCCCCACGTTGGCGGCTTCACACAGCCGGGCGAATTCGCCGTCGTGCGGGGTCAGCACCGTCATCTGTTCGCGTTGGGCCACCAGTTCGCGCAGGTTGGGGTGTTGGGTGAGCAGGGTCAGGCCGTCGGCGTCGATAAGCACCGGCACCTCCTGGCCGAGCACCCACCGCAACTCCGCCGCCGCAGCCTCGTCGGTGCCCGCGCCCGGCCCAAACACCCACGCCTGCACCCGGCCAGCATCCTGGAGCGTGTGCGTAGCGACGACCTCCGGATGCGCCCGCACCACCTCCACCGCCTGCGGGCCGGCGTAGCGCACCATCGCCGGTGTGGCGTTCACCGCGCCCGCAGTAGACAGGATCGCTGCGCCGGGATACCCATCGCTGCCTGCGCGGATGCCGACCACACCGCCGGTGTACTTGTCGTCCTCAGGCCCTGGCGCGATGTCTTGGAGCGGTGGCTGCCACAGGGTCTGTATCCCGTCGGGCCACTTCTGCTCGGTCCACTTCTGCTCCGGCAGCACCGCCCGGTTTGCAATCAACAGCGGCGGGCCATCCTCTGCCCACAAGGTGAGTTGGTCGCCGAGCGTTTCGTGCAGGCGCTTGCCCGGCAATCCGATGTCGGCGAGCAACTGCACCCCGCACGCTGGCGACAGCCCGTGGGCGCGGCGCAACCCGCCGAAGGTGACCGTCACATCGGCGTTGACGTGGCACTGCCCTGCCCAGCCGGTGTCGGCCTCCACGCCGGTGGGCAAGTCCACGGCCAGCACTTGGGCGTTGAGTGCGTTGGCTAACTCGACTGCGGGGCGAAGGTTCTCGCGTACCTCGCCGGTCGCGCCGATGCCCGTCATCGCATCGATAACCAGGGCATAGTCCTGCCATTGTTCCGGGAGGTCCTCCATCACTACCCCGCCGGCTGCCGTGAACGCCTGCAGGGCACGCTCCTGCGCCGAGCCTGTGGGCAACACCGCATCCACCCGGTGGCCTGCCAGCAACAACTCCGCGCCGGCGTAGAGGCCGTCTCCCCCGTTGCCGCCAGGCCCTGCAAGCACGAGCACCCGGGCGCGTGCCTCAGTCCCTTCAGCGAGCATCACGTTGGCTACCTCCGCAACGGCGTGGGCAGCGGATTGCATCAACTGGTCCTCGAACTCCTGCGCCGCAAGCAGGGGTGCTTCCGCAGCTCGGATCTGGTCGGCGGTAAACGTGGAGGAAAACATGCCTGCCACCGTAGCGCTACCACCGTGTGGAGGTAGCGGGGTGCGTGGTGTCGCAGCAAAGCAATAGAATTGCGCGCATGCCGTACACGACCGGTTTTGACCGCGAAAAATACATTGCAATGCAGTCCGAGCACATCCAAGCGCGGAGAGCCGAGGTAGGCGGCAAACTCTACCTGGAGATGGGTGGGAAGCTTTTCGACGACAACCACGCCTCCCGTGTTCTCCCCGGATTCACTCCGGACAACAAAATCGCCATGCTTGACCGCATCAAGGACGAAGTGGAAATTGTCATCTGCTTCAACGCTGGTGATGTCATCCGCCAAAAAGTGCGCGCTGACCTGGGTATTACATACGAAGATGACGTGCTGCGTCTTGTGGATGTGTTCCGCGACCGTGGCTTCCTCGTCGAAAATGTGGTGTGCACCCAACTCGACGGCCACAACCGCACCGTGGAGGCGTTCCTCGAGCGTCTTTCCCGCCTTGGCCTGAAGGTGTCGCGCCACTACATGATCCCTGGCTACCCCAACGACACCGCCAAGGTGGTCAGCGAAGAAGGGTTTGGCCGCAACGACTATGTGGAAACCTCCCGCGACCTGATTGTCATGACCGCGCCGGGACCTGGCTCCGGCAAGCTGGCCACCTGCCTGTCGCAGGTCTACCACGAGAACCAGCGAGGCATTGCCGCAGGCTACGCCAAGTTTGAGACGTTCCCCATCTGGAACCTGCCCCTCTCCCATCCGGTGAACCTGGCCTACGAGGCGGCCACCGCGGACCTGGACGATATCAACGTGATCGACCAGTACCACCTCGACGCCTACGGGGAGAAGGTCACCTCCTACAACCGCGACATTGAGGTCTTCCCGCTGCTGAAGACGCTGCTGCGCGAGGTTACGGGCACCGAGCCGTACCAGTCCCCGACCGACATGGGTGTCAACATGGCGGGCTACTGCATTTCCGACGACGAGGCCTGCCGCCACGCCGCCCAGCAGGAAATCATTCGCCGTTACTTTGCATCGCGTGTCGATGAACGCCGCACCGGCTCCGACTCCTCCATCTCTGACCGTGTGATGAACGTGATGCGCAAGGCGGATCTCTCTGTGCAGGACCGCGTTGTGGTTGCCCCGGCGCTCGACGTCGCGGAGGCGACCGGCAAGCCGGGTGCGGCACTTGAGTTGCCGGACGGCCGCATTGTCACCGGTAAGACTTCTGACCTGCTCGGACCTTCGGCTGCGGTGCTGCTCAACGCGCTGAAGCTGCTTGCGGGTATCGACGACGATGTGCACCTGCTCTCCCCCGATTCCATCGAGCCGATCCAGTCGCTGAAGACCCGCCACTTAGGGTCGGTCAACCCGCGCCTGCACACCGACGAAGTACTTATTGCCTTGTCCGTGTCGGCGGCTTCGAACCCGGACGCGGCGCTCGCGTTGGATCACCTGAAGTCCCTTCGTGGTTGCGATGCTCACATCACGGCGATCCTTGGGTCTGTGGACGAGGGCATTTTCCGCAACCTTGGTGTGCTTGCAACGTCTGAGCCGCAGTACTGGCGAAAAGGGCTGTACCACAAACGCTAAGAAAATCTTAGATTTCTTCTTTAAAACGGCTCCGCTCGTTGTATTTGTGGTTTATGGTCGCCTGTATGCCTGTACAACAACCGCCGGTGGAGACCGCGTTGGCTCAGCTCAACGACGGCATTGCTGCCGCCCGAGCTGACCAGCGTGAGGAAGTCACGCTACCCAAACAGACCGCTGCCTGGATCCGTGATCTGCTCGAGGATCTTGCGGAGGGGCGCCTCATGCGCCCACCCAGCCCCGAAGATGAAATGACCACCCAGCAGGTAGCTGACCTGCTCAACGTGTCTCGTCCATACGTAGTCAAGCTTATCGACGAAGGCACACTGCCTGGCCACAGAGTCGGTACACACCGCCGCGTGTACACGCGCGACGTATACGCCTACAAAGAACGGACCCGCTCGACGTAGACTGCCAGGCATGACCAGCAAAATCCTGCTCTACTACAAGTTCCAGCCCATCGCCGACCCGGACGCGGTGCGTCTGTGGCAACGCGACCTGTGCGAAGGGCTCGGCCTGACCGGCAGGATTATCGTCTCCGAACACGGCATTAACGGCACCGTCGGCGGCGACATCCGCGCCTGCAAAACCTACGCGAAGAAGACCAAAGAGTACTTCAAAGGCATCGAGTTCAAGTGGTCCGAAGGCGGTGCCGAAGACTTCCCGAAACTCAGCGTCAAAGCCCGCGACGAGATCGTGGCGTTTGGCGCACCGGGGGAGTTGAAGGTTGATGAAAACGGTGTGATCGGCGGCGGAAAACACCTCACTCCGCAGCAGGTCAACGAGTTCGTGGAGGCCAACCCGGACGTGGTCTTCTTCGACGGGCGCAACACCCGCGAGGCCGAGATCGGACGGTTTAAAAACGCGGTGGTGCCAGATGTGGAAACCACTCACGACTTCATCAAAGAGCTCGAGTCCGGCAAGTACGACTGGATGAAGGACAAGCCGGTCATCTCGTACTGCACCGGCGGCATTCGCTGCGAGGTGCTGTCCAGCCTGATGATCAACCGCGGGTTCGAAGAGGTCTACCAAATCGACGGCGGCATCGTCCGCTACGGCGAAGCCTTCGGCAACTCCGGCCTGTGGGAAGGCTCCCTGTACGTGTTCGACGACCGCATGCACACCGAATTCGGTGCCACCGACGACCCGGACTACGTCCAGCTCGGCCACTGCGTGCACTGCGGGGAGGCGACCAACCAGTTCTACAACTGCGCCAACGAGCCGGAGTGCCGCCAGCAGTACTTAAGCTGCGAGGCCTGCCGGGAGAAGAACCCGTACTGTGCGCAGTGCGCAACTACATCGTCGCCAGCATCCCAATAGTCAGAATCAGCCACGCCATGGTGAACGGCACGAGCGGGATCCAGAACACGCCCATCCACGGGATCCAGCGCTCGTAGCGGTTGAGTTTGCGCACCATGATCACCGCGCAGCCGATCAGGCCGGCGATCGGTGGGAGAGAGGTGACTACA
Source organism: Corynebacterium sp. HMSC11D10 (assembly GCF_001806995.1). Classification (NCBI taxonomy): domain Bacteria; kingdom Bacillati; phylum Actinomycetota; class Actinomycetes; order Mycobacteriales; family Corynebacteriaceae; genus Corynebacterium; species Corynebacterium sp. HMSC11D10. The sequence continues at coordinate 28,518 of NZ_KV787029.1, read as the reverse complement.
GCCCAGGTGGTGCGCCAGGTTGGGGTGCACAGCCAGGTGGCGTCGCCGTCGCTGCACAGCGGCCCGCCTTGCAGGCGGGCGACCAGGCCTAACACAAACGCCAACAGGAACGTCACCCCAACGGTGCCCAGCGCCCACGTGATCGCCTGACGGGTGGAGCGCTTATTGCGCCGGTCTACCTCCAGCGGATCCGGGGCATCCGCCAACTCATCAAAGGAACGGGGCTCCGGGCGAACGCGGGAGAAGCGGTCGGCGGGGGAGTGCAGGTCGTTTTCAGGATGGTCGCGCATACGCCCTAACCTACTTCGCTGCCTCCGGACAGACGATGACGGGCACAGGCGCGTAGCGGATGAACTCGCCTTCGAGCGTGCCCAAAAACACCGTGCGCAGATTCGGCGACGGCTGCGAACCCAGGCACATGATGTCGCCCTTGCGCCACTTCACCGAGTCAATCGAGCGCTTCCAGTTCTTGCCGGTGGACACGGAGCTGGTCACGTCGAAATGGTCGAGGCGGTCGGGGGAGAGTTCGCATGCGTACTCCCAGGCTCGGTCGCGGGCGTGGTCAAGCATGCCGAGGGTGCGTTCGTACCATTTCGGGCCGTGCTCGTCGTAACTCGTCGGAGAGAACGCGATGATGCGCAGCGGCAGGTGCAGCGCGCACGCGAGGGCGGTGGCGTAGTCCAGGCCGTAAAACTCGGGTTCTTTCTTCCCGTCGGTGTCCACCACGGCGTAGGTCACGCGCGTGATGCCCTTCTTAGACAGCTTCACTCCGCGCGGTGCCAGCCCGAGGGGGATGGGGGAGGAGTAGAGCATTTCGTCCGTAACGCTGGACGGGCGTAGTCGGCCCTTGGGTGATTTTGCGCGGGAGCCCATGACGATGAGGTCAGCGTTGAACTCTAAGGCGTTGTCGAGAAGCGAGCGGACGGTATCTTTGCCGTCCTTGAGCGTGGCCACCTCTTTGGACCACTGCGATTTCGGGATCTGCCCGTCGAGTTCATCGACCACGCGTTTGTGGAACTCTTCGCGCATCTTCTTCAGCTGCTTCTTGCGGCTCTTCGCCGAGGTTGTCAGCGCCTGGATCGGCGGCAGTTGCGCAGATGCCATGACCTGCACCTTCATCGGCAGGGAGCGGCCGAGCCAGGCGGCGAACTCGACGGCTTCGCTACTTGTGGTGTCCCAGCCAACCGCAACGCGGAGAGGAGCATCCGAATCGACAGTGTTCGGTAGGCGTGCAGACTCGGGGGATACAGCGTGGTGGCTCACGTCGTGGCTCCTCGAAGTGGCAGTGTCGCTAGCAAACGTTTGAACATCAACATCATATGTGGCGTCGGCGACGCACCGAAAACGGCGTTACCATTGCGCAGATGTTTGTGTATGAGGGTGAGGTGTCGCACGAGTGGCGTCGTCGCCACGCATTGCGCGAGCTCAACGCAGGGCGCATGCGTATCGACGACGCCTGCGACGCCGACTTCATCCTCCGCGCCGCCGCCGAACACCACGGCACCGCATCCCCACGGCCCTGCCCCATCTGTGGCGCCGAACTGCGGGAGATTACCTGGGTGTACAGCGAAAAACTCGGCCGACGCACCGGCACCGCCCGCAGCGCAGAAGAAATCGACCGCATGGTGCACGAGGTCGGCCCCATCACCGTCCACTTCGTGGAGGTTTGCCGCGACTGCAAGTGGAACCATCTGTTAAAGGAAGTCACTGCAGTACCAGTAGTGTGATTTCGCGTTGGCCGGGTAGGGTGTGCATAGAAAACGAGTAGGTAGCTCGCGGTTTCGCCCTCCCCGCGGGGGCCGCGAGTCAAATTGCGCAGGGAAAAACGAGTGTCAGATAAAGACAACGGCGGCGATACGACCGCCAAAAAGAAAAGCAACGGCTCAACGACCGTCACAACCAAGAAACGGTCGCGCGCATGGCAGTGGTTTATCGCGTTCTTGCTGTTCTTGGCCATGATTGCGGCGATCCCGCTGGCGTGGTTCTTCTGGAGCTACGCACGCGCCGAGGTGCCCGAGCCGGGCAAGATTGAAACGGCGCAGATCTCCAACATCTTCTACCGCGACGGCGACAAGGAACTCGCCCGCATCGTCCCGCCGGAAGGCAACCGTAAGCAGATCCCGCTTGACCAGGTGCCCGAAGACGTCCAAAACGCGGTGCTTGCGGCAGAAGACCGTGACTTCTGGACCAACTCCGGCTTCTCCCCGACAGGCTTCGCTCGCGCCGCCATCGGGCAGCTCACCGGCAACGCATCCGCAGGTGGCGGCTCCACCATCACCCAGCAGTACGTGAAGAACGCACTGGTGGGCAACGAGCACTCCTACGAGCGTAAAGCTAAAGAGCTCGTCTACTCGGTGAAGATGACCAACCAGTGGGAAAAGGCCGACATTCTGCGCGCCTACCTGAACACGGTCTACTTCGGCCGCAACGCCTACGGCATCGAAGCCGCAGCGCACGCCTACTTCAACAAACCAGCCTCCCAGCTCACACTGGAGGAGGGCGCAGTCCTGGCCGCGTCGATCCAGCTGCCGAGCCAGCTTGACCCGTGGACCAACCGCGAAGCCGCGGAAGGCCGCTGGAACTACGTCATGGACGGCATGGTGGAAACCGGCGCCATCACCCAGGAGCGTCGCGCGGCCGCCCACTACCCGGAGACCCGTGACCCGGCCACCTACTCGGCCTACACGGAAGCAACCGGCGCAAATGGCCTGATTAAAAACCAGGTTGTGGCGGAGTTGGCCACCATCGGCATCACCGAGGACGACCTGACCAACCGTGGCCTGCAGATCACCACCACGATCGATGCCGGCACCCAGCAAAACGTCGAAGAGATCACCCGTCAGCGCCTGTCCTACCTACAGGATGACGCCCGCTCCGGCGTCGTTGCCATCGAGCCGAGTACCGGTGCCGTGCGCGCCTACTACGGCGGCGAGGAAGCCAGCGGTTGGGATTACGCCAACGCGGGCCTGCAAACGGGTTCGACGTTCAAAATCTTCGCGCTCGCGGCCGCCCTGCAGCAGGGCATCCCGCTGACGTCCATGTTCGATTCTTCCCCGGTGACCCTGCCGGGCAACCACGTCGTGACCAACTGGGACGGCGGCGGAGGCGGAATGCTGTCCATGACTGAGGCCACCCGCGTATCCTCCAACACCGCCTACATGCGCATTCAAGACGAACTGGACAACACCACGCAGGACACCGCCGACATGGCGCACGCCCTGGGCGTGGCCAAGTCCATCCCCGGCATCCCGCTGACCTTGCGCGAAAACGGCGGCCAGCCGTACGAGGGCATCGTGCTGGGCCAGTACCAGTCGCGCGTGCTGGACATGGCCACCGCCATGGCAACCCTGACCAACCGCGGCCTGATGCACCCGACCCACTTCGTGGAAAAGGTTGTGGACGCCACCGGCGAGGTCCTCTACGAGGTGGACCGCAACTACACCGAACGTCGCGTCTCCGAGCAGGTGGCGGACAACGTCCTCGAAGCAATGCAGACCGTGCCGGCGTACTCCAACGCGGTGCTCGCTGGCGGCCGGCCGTCCGCGGCAAAGACCGGCACCGCCCAAATGGGCGACACCGGCAACAACAAGGACGCCTGGATGGTCGGCTCCACCCCGCAGCTCGCCGTGGCCGTGTGGGTGGGCACCGCCGACAACACCTCGCCAATCTTTAACGAGTGGGGCGGCATCATGTACGGCTCCAACACCCCGTCCCAAATCTGGAAGCAGTTCCTGGACACTGAGCTGGCGGATCAAGACTTTGAGTACTTCGAGCCGGCAAGCCCGGTGTACTGGGGCGTGAACGCCTACAAGGGTGGCGTTGGCCTGGGCGGTTACTACTCCACTCCGGCAACCCAAAACTCGGCTACCGGGACTGCGCCGACGGAATCCGAGTCGGCTGCATCTTCCGCTCCGAGCGAAGCACCTGCTCCGGCACCAGCACCGGCTCCCGCGCCAGCACCGGCACCTGCACCTGCTCCCGCACCGGCGCCTGCGCCGGACTTGCGTGATGCTGTCAACGATGTGATCGGCCAAGTTCAGGAGGCGTTCCAGTAACAGCATGTCTCAGACTGATCAAACAACCGTCACATGGCCGGACCCGGCCGACCGCGTCCAGCCCGGCAAAACCGAACCGGTGGCACGCGGCTGGGTGAACTACCTCGGCGGACCAATGGGCCGCTTCGCCCAGATCGGCCGCGCCCGGTTCTGGACGCCGCTGCGCGCCATCATCGCCGTCGCATACATCTTCTTGTCCTTCGGCGCACTACAGAAGTCGCGCTGCGCTGGCGGCAAACTGGACGACAACGGCATCATGCAGCTCAACTGGGACGGCAACCGCCAGTTCGTCGCTGCCTGCTACAACGACATCATCCCGCTCTACGGAGCACGCGGTCTGGACCAGCCGGGCTTTGTCTACGCCTACTCGTGGGTAGAAGACGACCTGACCCGCTACATGGAATACCCGGTGCTCGCTGGCCTGTTCCAGCAGCTCAGCGCCTGGATCGCGCGCGGTACCTACTTCCTGACTGATAGCTTCCTGCCGGAATCTGGCTGGTACTTCTACGTCACCGCACTGCTGATGTCCATCATCTGGGTGATCACCATCCGCATGGTCGCGGAACTTGCCGGCAACCGCATCTGGGACACGCTGCTCGTCGCCGGTTCGCCGCTGCTGATCGTCCACGCGTTTACCAACTGGGACATCCCCTCGATCTTCTTCGCCGTCGCAGCGATGCTCGCGGCGCGCAACCGCAAGTGGTGGCTGGCCGGTGTGCTCGTCGGTTTGGGCACCGCGTTCAAACTGTGGCCGCTGTTCATCCTCGGCGCGTACCTCACTGTGGCGATCCGCAAGCGTGACCTCGTGCCGTTCTTCAAGATGGTCGGCGCCACCGCCATCACCTGGATCGCCGTCAACGCGCCGGTGTACCTGCGTTACCCAGACGCATGGAGCGAGTTCAACCGCCTCAACACCGACCGCGGCTGGGAGTGGACCACCATCTACGCGGTGCTCTCCCGCGAGTTCGGGTGGGCCGGCTTCGAATCCGGTGAGGGCGCCCCGGTGATCCTCAACGCCGTCACCCTGATCCTGTTCCTGCTCGGCTGCCTGTTCGTCCTCATCCTCGGCCTGCGTGCGCCGCAAACCCCGCGCATTGCGGAACTGATCGTGCTCATCGTCGGCTTCTTCCTGCTGTTTAACAAGGTATGGAGCCCGCAGTACTCTCTGTGGTTCGTGGTTCCCGCGGTCCTCGCACTGCCGTACTGGCGTCTGCTGCTGTCCTGGATGGTGGCGGACATGATGGTTTGGCCGGTGCTGATGTGGCACATGATGGGCGACGACAACATGGGTGTGCCGGGTTGGTTCCTGGACATCTTCATCCTGGCGCGCGATGCGTTTATCGTGGCGGTGATGGTGCTCGTCGTCAAGCAAATGCTCGGCAAGCGCCCGGACAAGGTCCGTGAGGCGCATAACGGCCACGACCCGCTGATGTCGCTGCCTGCGCAGTGGAAAGAGCCTGTGCTTATCGACGAGCCCACGCCCGAGCCCGTTAAGCCCGCCGAGGCTGAGGCGGAGGCGGTGAGTACGCAACCATGACCACCGCAACGGTCCTCGGCATCGTCTCTATCCTGATCGCGTTTGCCCTGTTCGGCGCGTCGTTCTACATGGCAACGAAGGGCCGCAAGAAAGAGTCGATCATCTACGGCGCGGTTGCGTTTGTGTTCATGACGATCATCCCGGTGTCGCTCGCACTTTTCGTCGCGGTGCCAAACCCGACCTGATCTTCGTCGTTACAGTGGGGCCATGCTTACGAAGAAGATGGTTGCCCTGACAGTCGCCGCCACAGCAGGACTTGCCGTGGCGGCGTGTTCTGATTCTGGCGAGACTGCGCCCGAAACAGTCACTGAAACCGTCGCGCCCGAAACGGTGACGGAAACGTCGAACGCTGGAGCCGCTGTGTCCGAGGATCTCCCAGCCGCTGTGACCGGCTACTCGGACGAGGCGCGCAAGGATCTTGTCGACGAAAACGTGACCGAAGCCGAAGTCCAAGACGTCTTAAAGGCCGCCCAGGATGGCAAGGCCAAAGTGGAGTGGGACGATGACGGCTACTTCGAGGTGGAGTTCGGCGAAATCGACATTGATATCGATAAGGACGGCCTCGTTTTAGACGTCGACCGCTAAGACCGAAGATTTTCGCGTTTTGCTGCGGGTTCTGCTCGGTGAAAATATCCTGAAAGCACCGTGTCCGATACCGGACTGCTGTTGCTAAAAGGAGCCCGCGTTGAACCGTCGAATTCTTACCCTGCCGCTCGCCGTATCGCTGGTCGCGGGCGGCCTTGCCCCAGCTGCAGTCGCCGCTACAGTCGGGCCGAATGAAGGGCCCATGGTGTTGGCGGCGAACGGGATCTGCATGTTAAAGCTGAACGACCGGGAAGCGGCAACCTACAGCGCTTGGGCCAACGTCAGCACACAAGAGGTGTACGCCAACGCTGCGGTGAAAGCATTTGAGGTGCTGTACCCCGGAACAGAGAACATCGTTCGGGAGTTCCGGGCAGAACCCTCGCTTGCAGAGCTTGTGGAGGCACAGAAGAATCTCGCGAGCAGGCTCGCAGACGCCAAAGAGGCTCAAAAGCGTACTGAGCAGCGGTACACGGAACGCCTCCAGCAGGTAGGTATGGAGCATGTGCTGGCACAACACCTCACCGAGGAACTTACAAAGGTCGAGGTGTGGGCGGTAAAGCCGAGCATCAAACAGGGCAGCATCTCGGAGCGGCCGGTCAGCGCACTTGGTGTTGAGGAGGCGAACCGTGTGCGGGGCAAGCGCGTGAACCGGCAGGACTTTGAAGACGTTGCCTGGAAGAGCTTCGTTGTGCAGGGCAACCTGTCCCAGTCCGATCTGAAGACTTTCCGGAAAACGTTCTTGGCCGCCGACGATGTCCAACTCGCCATCGGGGGAACGACGGCGTACCTCGAAGTGGATATGAACGCGCGGGTTGCCTGCGCAGACGGCGGCAACCGAGAGGTGAAGTACCCGACCAGCATTGACGAGGTTCGTAATTGGAACATCGACTCGCTGCGCGGTGAGGCGGGCTTGAGCAGTTTGAGTTCTCAGGGTGAGGTTGAGGTATCCCCGCTCGCGATCGTGGGCCTTGTGGTCGGAGTTCTCGCAGCTTTGGGTATTGCGGTTGCGGCGGTCGGGCCGTCGTTGGGCATCCCGCTGCCGGCTCTGCCGAAGCTGCCGGGGTTGCCGTTCTAACGCCAGCCGTTGGTGCCTGCCAACGATTGGTTGCCGGCCAATTGTCCGCAATGCGGAGTCTTTCATGTCATCCCCGCGGCCAGGGTTTTGAGCAGTGCAAACCGTGGGGTAGTCTGTTCAGGTTGCTTGACGCAACGACCCTCCTGCCATGACCACAAGGGTTATGGCCGAACAGACTAAGACCATAGGAGGTGATGAGGTCCGTGCGTCACTACGAAGTAATGATCATCCTCGATCCGCAGCAGGATGAGCGCACCGTTGCCCCGTCCCTGGATAAGTTCCTGGAGACTGTCCGCAAGGACAACGGCAAGGTGGAGAACGTTGATGTGTGGGGCAAGAAGCGTCTTGCTTACCCGATCAACAAGAAGGAAGAGGGCATCTACGCCGTTGTGAACCTCGACTGCGAGGCTGACACGGTCAAGGAGCTCGACCGTCTGCTGAACCTGAACGACAACGTTCTTCGTACCAAGGTTCTGCGTACCGATAAGTAAGACCGGTAGGCTCTACAACCACACGATCAGCAGGTAGGAAGGTTCACGAAACATGGCTCAAGGCGATACTCCAATCACCGTCGTCGGCAACTTGGTTGCTGACCCGGAACTGCGTTTCATCCCGAGCGGTGCCGCGGTTGCGAACTTCCGCATCGCGTCCACCCCACGTACGTACAACCGGGAGACGAACCAGTTCGAGGATGGCGAAGCACTGTTTCTGACCTGTAACTGCTGGCGCCAGATGGCCGAGAACGTCGCAGAGTCCCTGACCAAGGGCATGCGCGTTGTGGTCACCGGCAAGCTCAAGCAGCGTTCCTACCAAACTAAAGAGGGCGAAAACCGCACTGTGTTCGAGGTCGAGGTCGATGAGGTCGGCCCGTCCCTGAAGTACGCCACGGCGAACGTCAACCGCAACCCGCGTGAGGGCGGGCAGGGCGGCTACGGCGGCGGCCAGGGCAACCAGGGTGGCGGCTTCGGCGGCCAGAACCAGCAGCAGGGCGGCTTTAACCAGGGTGGTTTCGGCGGCGGCCAGGGCAACCAGGGTGGCGGCTTCGGCGGCCAAACCCAGGGCCAGGGCCAAGGCGGCCAGAACCAGCCCCAGCAGCCTGCACATGATCCGTGGGGTTCCGCACCCGAGGCCGGTGGCTTCGGTGGCGCGGGCGATGAGCCACCGTTCTAAACGACAACCACACATCAAGCATTTTTCACCATAAGGAAGGTTAGGATTATGAAGCTGATCCTCACCGCTGCCGTCGAGAAGCTTGGCGAACCTGGCGAGGTCGTCGAGGTCAAGAACGGTTACGGACGCAACTTCCTGCTCCCGCGCGGCCTGGCTATCCCGGCTACCCGCGGCGCAGAGAAGCAGATTGAAGACATTAAGCGTGCTCAGGCTGAGCGCCAGGTCCGCGACCTGGATCACGCCAAGGAGCTGCGCGACCAGCTCGACCAGCTCACCGGTGTCAAGGTTGCCGTTCGCACTGCGAACAACGGCAAGCTCTTCGGCTCCGTGAAGGCTGCCGACATCGCCGACGCCGTCAAGGCTGCCGGCGGCCCGAACCTGGACAAGCGCCGCATCACCGTGCCTAAGGGCCTGGTGACCAAGACCGGTGGCTACCAGGTCAAGGTTAACCTCCACGACGACGTGGAGGGCAAGGTGAACTTCGAGGTCGTAAGCGCATAAGCACCGCTTGACGACGACTGCGCGTCACAACAACACGTAGCAGTCCAACGACAACAGCACTTGTAGCGCGGGACCCACTTGTGAGGAGTGGGACCCGCGCTTTTTGCATACCCAAAGTGTGGAAGAATCTTCGCCATGATCTCTTCCCGCCTGCGCCGGGTGCGCAACACCGTTTTGTCCCTCACTGTCGCAGCAGCGGGCGTGCTTGGCATGGCAGCCACCCCAGCCCAAGCGCTGGCCATGTATGCGGGCGACAGCATCCGTATCGAATACAGCGATGGGGAGAAGTATGGCTGCACGTTGAACTCCATCGCGTACCGGGGCGGCGCGATGTACGGCGTGACCGCCGGTCACTGCCTCGCGCCGATCGGTGGGGCGCACGCGGTGCGGGTGCTGGCTGCTGATGCGCGCACCCCAGTAGCGAGCAACCTGCAGGATTCAGGTTTTGAGCTCGAGGGCGACAACACGCTCGGCGGCGAGTTGAAGGACGTTGCCTGGTTCCGCATGGACCGCCATGTCACCGATGCCCACGCGATGCGCGGCGGCTTCATCGATATTCCGTTCATCGGTGCGCTGCATGGTCTGAGCCAGTTCGCGCAGTTCGTCAACCCCACGCGGCGTGTGGCGGGGCGCGCGCCGGTGACGTCGGTACGCGAAGGCCAGATTGTGTGCAAGGACGGCGCACGCACCTCCCGCACCTGCGGACCGGTGCTCAACGTGAACCCGCGCACCGGAGAGATCGCGGTGATGATCCTGTCGCTGCAGGGCGATTCGGGCTCCCCGCTGTACACCGTGAATCCGGACGGCAGCACCAACATCGTCGGGATTATCTCCGGCGCGGCCTACGGGATCCTCGTCGCGGCGGATGCTGCAACGCCACTGCCAGCAGGTCTGCGGTAAAAGAGGGTCTTGCTGGACACCGCGAATCTGTATATCGTTGCGGATATACATCGATCTGTGGAGGGTGTCATGGCAGAACCTATTCGAGAGGAACCGAATGTGAGCGGTCCGATCCGTACGACTGTTTTTAAATCTGGGAACAGCCAGGCAGTGCGAATCCCTGCAGCACTACGCATTGCATCTGGGGCTGTGTCCATTGAAGCCGTGCCGGAAGGGCTTCTTCTGAGGCCGGAGGAAGAGGATTTCGGACTTGTCGTCGCCAGGCTTCGTGAATTCCAGAAGGAACACAACCTCGAGCAGGGACTAATTGAGGAAATTGAAGACCTCCCACTCGACGAAGTGCCGAACCTCGATCATTCCCCTGATCACGGAGGATGAACGATTCGATGGGATATCTTCTTGACACGAATGTCTGGATCGACATTGAACGGGGAACTCAACCCCGGGTTGTCCAACGAGTAACTGAATGTGCGAGCTCAAAGCTATGGCTCTCTACTGTTGTTCTCGGTGAGATTGAAGCGGGTATTCAGCGGTCGGTAAATCCAGAGATCCTGCACCGGACGTACAGGGTACTGCTACACGGTAGACGCATATTGGGAGTCGATGAGGAATGTGCATCGATTTACGGACGGCTTCGGGCAGATCTTCTAGATAGAGGGCTACCGATTGGGGCTAACGATCTATGGATTGCGGCCCAAGCGATCCGACAAGACTTAGTCCTAGTCACCGCCAACGAGAAAGAGTTTTCACGGGTTGGCGGCTTGAAGATTGAGAACTGGCGGTAGCCCCATGTTTCTTACCCGCGTGTGCATTGATGCTCCTGTCGAGGGCTACGCGCGCGATCTGCCGGTGGTGCACTCCCTCCAGCAAACGCCGCTCGAGTTAGGCCAGGTCACGCTGTTGACCGGCGATAACGGGTCCGGAAAGTCCACGCTCGTCGAGGCGATTGCCGTGGCCATGGGGGTCAACGCAGCGGGAGGGTCGCGTCACGCGCGCTTCACCGCGGCCGACCACTCGGCTTTGCACCGCTCGCTCACGCTGATCCGCCGTGAAAATCCCCGCGACGTCTACTTCCTGCGCGGCGAGACATACCTTGACCTGGCCGAATATCACGAGAGCCTCGGCCCCGGCGACCCGCTTGTAGGCCTCACTCGACGCAGCCACGGCCAGGGCATCATGGATCTGGTGCGCACCCGCTTCGGCCCGGACTCGCTAATTCTTCTCGACGAGCCCGAAGACGGCCTCTCCACCTTCTCCCAACTCGAACTCCTCGGCCTGCTGACGGTGCTAGCGCGGCGTGGGGCACAGGTGGTCGTCGCAACGCATTCGCCCGTGCTCCTCGCCATCCCAGACGCCCGCATCCTGCATGTTCCCGACCTTGAGCCCATGCTTTACGACGACTGCGAGCCCGTCACCGCCACCCGCGAATTCATCAACGACCCAGCCGGCACCGCCCGCTACCTGGTGGGGCCATGATGTTCATCCAACGCGTTGACGTCGACGCCCAAGCTGCACCGCCATGGGCTGTGGAAACCCCGGCCATCGCGCACGTCGCCGAGTTCGGTTTTGCCTTGAGGCGGCCAATCACGGTGATTACCGGCGGCAACGGGGTGGGCAAGTCCACGCTGTTGGAAGGCATGGCGCGTGCCTGGGGGTTCACGTTGGAAGGCGGCACGTGGGGTGTGGAAAAGGCGGGTGCCCACGACCCGCTGTACGGCGTGCTCACCCTGACCACCGGCCCGCGGGCGAAAGTCGGCTACTTCCTGCGCGGCGAAACACATACGCGCATCACCGAATTCGGCGGGCGCTCCCACGGCGAATCGGTCCTCGAACTGACATCGCGGCTGATCCCCAACGCGCTGTATCTTCTCGACGAGCCCGAGTCTGGTCTGTCCGCCGTCGCCCAAATGGCCCTGTTGGCGCAGTTGCATGCGTTGGGTGAGGTGGGGGCGCAGGTAGTCGTCGTCACGCATTCGCCCATTGTGGCGGCGATCCCGGGTGCGGAGATCGTCGAGATCAGCGACGACGGTGTGGAGCGCAACGTCGCCGTGGAGGACACGCTGGCGTTTCGGGCGACGCGCGACTTCCTTGCGGACCCGCACGGCATCGCCGAGTTCATGGCGGACTGGGCAGAGGGGGAATTTGGTTAAGCGTCCTTGAGTCGCGCCATGAGGTTAGCGCGCTCGTTGAAAATACGATCGAGCTCAGCGTGCGTAAGTCGCCGTGTTTCCTCGTAGCTCGCGACTTCCGACTCGTCGAATGATTCCATGACGCTGATACTACTGTAGCTGCAGGCCAGGGCCGTGTCGTGGCGGTGTTATAGGGTTGCGCCATGACAGCGACGCGCACACAAGCAGACGAACTTCTCAAAGGCATTGCGGGCCCCGAAGCCATGCTTCGCGACGACCAGTGGACCGCCATCGACGCGTTGGTGAATCAGCGCAAGCGCATGCTTGTCGTGCAACGCACCGGTTGGGGTAAGTCGGCGGTGTACTTCATTGCGGCGAAGTTGCTGCGTGAGGCGGGGGCGGGGCCGTCGATTATTGTGTCGCCGCTGTTGGCGTTGATGCGTAACCAGGTGGAGTCGGCGGCGCGCGCAGGGATTCGCGCGGCGACGATCAACTCGGCGAACATGACGGAGTGGGACGAGATCCAAGCGCACCTGAACGACTATGACCTGCTGCTAATCAGCCCAGAGCGCCTCAACGCGCCGGACTTTAGAGAGCAGGTGCTGCCGCAACTCGCGCGCTCTGCAGGGATGTTGGTGGTGGACGAGGCGCACTGTATTTCGGACTGGGGCCACGACTTCCGCCCCGATTATCGCCGTATTGCGGTGCTAATCGACGACCTCCCGGAGGCCACCCCGGTCCTCGCCACGACAGCGACCGCGAACGACCGTGTGGTGGCAGACGTTGTGGCTCAACTCGGCGAGAACACCGGTGTGCTGCGTGGCGGGCTGGACCGCGAGTCGCTCGCACTCAACGTGGTGCAGTTGCCGGACCCAACCCAGCGCGCGGCGTGGATCGCGCAGTACCTCGCCTATGTCAACGGCTCCGGCATCATCTACTGCCTGACCGTCGCCGCTGCGCACGACCTCGCCGAGGCACTCGAAAACGCTGGCTGGAACGTCGCCGCGTACACCGGACGCACCGAGGCGGAGGAACGCGAACGCCTCGAGCGCGCCCTGATCGACAACGAACTCAAAGCGCTCGTGGCTACGTCCGCGCTGGGCATGGGCTTCGACAAACCCGACCTGGGGTTCGTGGTGCACCTGGGGGCGCCGTCGTCGCCAGTGAGTTACTACCAGCAGATCGGCCGCGCCGGGCGTGCCACCGACCACGCCGAGGTTGTGCTGCTGCCCGGCCCTGAGGACGAACGCGTGTGGGACTACTTCGCGTCCGTGTCCATGCCGGAGGAACACGTGGTGCGCCAACTTCTCGGCGCGCTGAGCGAGGAACCGTTCTCTACACCCAAACTGGAAAACTTCGTGGACCTCTCCCGTACCCGCATTGATCAGGCGTTGAAAGTCCTCGACGTCGACGGTGCCGTGCGCCGCGTCAAGGGCGGCTGGGTGTCTACGGGTGCCGCCTGGGAGTATGACCACGAGCGCTACGGTGGGCTCGCCGAAGCGCGTAAGCGCGAGCAGGACCTGATGCTGGCTTACGAAGCCACGGACGGGTGCCGCATGGCGTTTCTGCGCCGCGAACTCGACGACCCGACCCTTGGCGCGGATGAGCGTTGCGGGCGCTGCGACAACTGCACCGGCAACCACCTGCCTGTAGACGTGGATGCTGCGTTGGCGCAGCGTATGGGCGAACAACTGCGTGCCCCCGGCATCCAACTCACCCAGCGCAAAATGTGGCCGACCGGCTCCGCGCGCCGCGGCAAGATCAAGGGCGTGCTGCAAGGCAAGGCGTTGGGGCGTCTCAACGACGTCGCCCGCGGTCCCGCCCTGGCAGAGCTGCTGCGGGCGAACACCTACCGGCCGCTGAGCAACTGGCGTGAGGATGCCTGGCTGGGCCGGTTCGTCGCCGTGCTCGCGGACTGGGCCTGGGAGGAACGCCCCACCACTGTCGTCGCTTTGGGCGATGCTGATCCGGCACGAAACGAGATGATCGTGGCTACCGCAGAAGCGCTGGCAAGGGTGGGGCAGATGCGGTTTGGTGGGGTCGTCGATACGCCATCGCGCGAGGTAGAAGCACGAAACTCGGCGTTTCGCGTCAACGGGCTTGACCGGTACTATGACTACACGGGCCTTGAGGTGGAGACAGGCCCCGTGCTGCTGCTGACCGGGGAGATGGATTCGGGCTGGTCGGTCACGGTTGCGGCGGCCGACATTGCGGAGCGGTACGGGGTGGAGGTGCTACCGCTGGCGTTTGCTTCGCGCGCGTGATGCGGACTCGGCGATAGCGGCGGCGAAGACAAGCACCGTGCCGACTGGGATGAGGAGCATGAACAAGTTGATGATCGGTAACGCCATGTCGGCCTGGTACTCCTCCCAATGCGCAACGGCCATCGAGCCCCAGCCGACGACGAGGCAGGCGGTTGCGAGCCACACCGTGACCAGTGCGCCTATTTTCTTGCGACCGCGCGCCGCGGCGGTGAACCAGACGGCGCCACCCAGCGCGAGCAATGTGGTCGCGGCCTCGAGGGTGCCGAAGGCCGCCGTGACGGTCCGAAATTCCCAACCGCCGCCGATCAGACGCAACAGGCTTATCCACGCCGCAGGGAACACCACCATTGCGATGGCGTAGATCCAAAGAATGCCTCGTGTTTCCATGTATGCACTGTAACTGCGGAACAGTTGTCATGGCGTGTGATTGATGTGGATAAGTGTGGATCCAAAGTGCCTGGGCACGTGGCTGCAGGGGCCAAAAAAGGGGTCCGAAACTGTTGAAATGTGCTTTGTCAAACCCCGTGGTGAGAAGTTATCCCCCGGCTACACCCGGGGTATGCGGTTTGGATGAATAGCGTTTGACCTGCGCGTTTGGGATAAGTTCCTGCGGGTTTGGTGTCGCTGTACACAAGTTCTCCACAAGCTGGGTGGATGACTTGTGAATAACTACCCGCACAACGACGGAAGATTTCACAGCCCCTGTGGATAACTCGTTTAGTGGGTCTAGAAAATGTCGGGGGAGAGGGTAGTGTCATAGCCACAGTGAAAGGGGAAAACATGGGTGCGAACGACAGCTTCGACGACTACGTACCACCACCGGAGCCGGTAGCGGACTACGGCGACTTTGGGGACTTCGCCGACTTCGAACAAAACACTGGCGGCTCCAACCGCTTCGCCGGCGGCGATAACTTCGGTGGCAACGGCAAGGGTGGCCAGAAGCGCTACAACAAGTACGGCAACAACCGTGGTGACGTCCAGCAGGAGTACCGCACCCCACCCCACGACGAGCGCGCGGAGCGTTCCGTCCTCGGCGCAATGCTGCTCAACCCGGACGTGATCCTGGACGTGGCCGACGGGCTGCGGCCGGATGACTTTTACCACCCGGCGCACCAGCTTATCTACCAGGCGATTCTGGACCTGTTCTCCCAGGGAAGCTCCGTCGACGTGCTCATTGTCGCGGCACGCTTGGACCGTCTCAACGAACTGGAGCGCGTCGGTGGCGCCCCGTATCTGCACACGCTGATCTCTGAGGTGCCGACGTCGGCGAACGCCGGCTACTACGCGGAGATCGTCGAAGAGAAGTCGATCCTGCGCCAGCTGGTTAACGCCGGCACCCAGGTGGTCCAGTTGGGCTACGAGGGCGAAGAGGGCATGGAGATCGAAGCGCTCGTCGACCATGCGCAGCAGAAGGTGTTCTCCATTTCCCGCAATAACGTGGGCGAGGATTACCGTCCGCTCTCGGAATTGCTCAAGCCAACTATCGACGAGCTGACCATGATCGCATCCGGCGGCGCCCTCGAGGCCGGCGTGCCGACTGGGTTTATCGACCTAGACAAGCTCACCAACGGCCTTCACGCCGGCCAGATGATCATCATCGCAGCACGTCCTGGTGTGGGTAAGTCGACACTAGCGCTGGACTTCATGCGCTCCTGCTCGATCCACCAGGGCAAAACCAGCGTGATCTTCTCGCTGGAAATGAGTGCCTCCGAGATCATTATGCGCATGCTCTCCGCCGAGACGGAGATCAAGCTTTCCGCGATGCGTTCCGGCCAGATGGAGGAGCGCGACTGGGAGAAGCTGACCAAGCGCCTCACGGAGATCCAGGATGCGCCGCTATTTATCGACGACTCCCCGAACCTCACCATGATGGAGATTCGCTCCAAGGCCCGCCGCCTCAAGCAGCAGCACGGTCTGGATTTGGTTGTGGTGGACTACCTGCAGCTGATGAGCTCCGGCAAGCGCGTTGAGTCCCGCCAGCAGGAGGTCTCGGAGTTCTCCCGCCACCTGAAACTGTTGGCCAAGGAGCTCGAGGTTCCGGTCATTGCGATTTCGCAGCTCAACCGTGGCCCGGAAGCCCGCACGGACAAGCGCCCGCAGTTGGCTGACCTGCGTGAGTCGGGCTCGCTGGAGCAGGACGCCGACATGGTGTTCCTGCTGTACCGCCCGGACTCACAGGATCGTGACGACGAGCGCGCCGGCGAAGCCGACATCATCGTGGCTAAGCACCGTGGCGGCCCGATTGACACCATCCCGGTGGCGCACCAGCTGCACTACTCGCGCTTCGTCAACATGGCCCACGGCTAGTTAGTTGTGTGGGTACTCCCCAACGATGTTGATGCGCGGGTGCCACGTTGTGGTCATCTCGAGCTCGTAGGTCATGTACGGGTCGTTGTCCGGGCCGTAGCAGCTCATCGTCTGCCCCGAAGATCCGACAGCGCAGCGCAGGTCATACGCACCGCCGGTGATGGGGCTGGGTACACCGGAGATATTCGTGAACGGCACCGACGTTACGTTTGGTTTGTTACTCCAGGCCCACGTGGCGTTAATCGCATGTGGGTAGGCCGCTGCCGCGAGGTCGCAGGAGGTGGTGTCGCCGACTGAGATCTTCGCGCCGTCGGGTGTCATGCCGCACTTGCCGCCGACCTGACCTTTGTACGCCGGGTCGAGTTCGAACGCTCCGGCTAGCGGGGCAGCGGGCTGCTCTGGTGCTGGTGCAGCCTCGGGTTCGGATTCCGGCTCGGTTTCGGGATTCGCCTCCGGCGCCGATTCAGGTGCCGGTGCGTCGACGACTTCGGTCGAGGTGACCACGATGGTCTCCGGCTCGCCGGTCCCACCCGCGCAACCGGCGAGCAACAAGGCGGTCAGCAGAGACAAGGGGGCGAGTACGCGACGCATGGCAATCCTTAACACGGGAACGGGGGATGAGTGGGATGGTACGTGGTGTCGTCGCTAGGCAAGCGCAACTCCCTTTTGCTCCGGCAACGTAAACGCAGCGACGCACGCCAGCAGGAACGCTGCGGCAAACACGCCGAACACTGCGGTCGAGCCGCCGAACGCCAGCACCGGCGGGACCACGAGCGGGGCGAGGATCGAACCGATGCGGCCGAACGCGGCACCCGCGCCGGTGCCGGTCGCGCGGATCGCGGTGGGGTAGAGCTCCGGGCCGATCGCGTACAACGCGCCCCATGCGCCGAGATTGAAGAACGACAGCAGGCAGCCCGCGAGGATGATCTGCCACTCGGCACTCGCCATGCCGAAGCCGAACACGGAGACCGCAGACCCTGCGAGGAACACGGACAGGGTCGTCCTGCGCCCCCAGACCTCGATGAGCCAGGCGGCAACCGCGTAGCCCGGCAACTGCGCAAGCGTGATAATCAGCGTGAACGTGAATGACCGCACGAGCGAGAAACCCTGCTCCACCAGCAGGGATGGGATCCAGATGAAGGCGCCGTAGTAGGACAGCGACACGCAGAACCAGACGGTCCAGAAGGCGGCGGTGCGTCGTCGCAAAGCAGCGCCCCAGATGCCACCTTGGATCGGCTCCTCCTGTGCAGGGACAGTGGTGTCGTAGTTGGCGGGGTCGGCCTCAGCCTCGAAGGAACGCACGATCTCCTCAGCCTCGTCGTGGCGGCCCTTGGATTCCAGGAAGCGCACCGATTCCGGCAGGCCCAGGCGCACCACGATCGCGTACAGGGCGGGTAGCGCGCCGATGGCGAAGCCCCAGCGCCAACCGGTCTCGCCATTAGCGACGACAAACGTGCCGATCACCGCCGCCAGAATCCAACCCACCGCCCAAAACGCTTCGAGCAGCACCACCATGCGCCCGCGCACCTTACGTGGAGAAAACTCGCTGACCAGTGTGGACGCAACGGGAAGTTCCGCGCCGAGGCCCAAGCCCACCAGGAAGCGGAACACGATCAGCGACGCGACCGACCACGCCAGCGCCGACGCGCCCGTGGCCAACCCGTAGAGCAGCAGCGTCGCGGCGAACACCTGGCGGCGTCCGATCTTGTCGGCGAGCAACCCGCCGAGCGACGCGCCGATCGCCATACCGATAAACCCAACCGACGCGATCCAACTCGTCGTGGTCTTGTCTAGATCCCAGTGGATGGCGAGTGCTGCGATGATGAACGACACCAAGCCGATGTCCATCGCGTCCAGCGCCCAGCCAATGCCGGAGCCGACAAGCAGGCGTTTGTGTTTCGGGGTGACAGGAAGGCGGTCGAGGCGCTCAGTGCGCGTGAGCTGTTGATCAGTGTTCATGCAGGGGGAGTTTAGGCCGTGGCCTGCGAAAACTCGGAACTTAATATTCAGCTGAGCGTGCCTGGGCCTCCAAGCCGTCGAGCAGTGTGTCGATCAACTTGTGTGTGAGCTTGTCTTGGCCCAGTAGGTCCGGTGCCTGAGCAGGTAGCGGTCGGCTCACAATGCCAAGCGATATGTGAAACTCCAACGGATCCAGGTTGGCCGGACACAGTTTGGCGCGCTTCGCCGGCGCGAGGAGGCCCCCGTAAATCTCCCGGAGCTCTGCAGCACGCTTATCGACGACCCCTTGGCGCTCCGGCCCCACCCCTGGATCCTGCATGGAGTCCATAAATATTGCCTGAGCGAGGGCGGCATGTTGAAGGCTGCCGATGGCATGGACGGTGCTGCGCCAAGCCTTACGCGTATCAACCGTGAACTCGACGGCATGGTCGTCGATGACTTGGGCGATGTCGTTAACGGCTTGGGCGCCGACGGCACCGAGAAGCTCGATGCGCTCAGGGAAGTGGCGCGTCACGGTTGCCACACCCACTTTGGCGGCCTTGGCGATGGTGCGCATGGACACACCCGGGCCTTCGTCGAGAAGCAATTGCCTGGCTGCGGTGACGATGGCGTATCGGTTGTCAGCGGCGTCCTGTCTCATGCTTGACACCATAGCAAACGGAACACTATGTTCGAACTATAGAAATAGAACACCGTGTTCCAGATAGGAGATTTGCAATGGTTAACGCATCGAAAACACAACGACCAGCCGTAGCAAAGGTGCTTGGAGCGAGCATCGGTATCCCAATCATCATCGGATTGATGCTGTTCGCGTTCCTCGCGCCAACGTTCGCATCCGGGCCAAAGGACGTGCCGATTGCCATCGCCGCGCCCGAACCAATGGTCAGCCAACTCGAACAAACAATGGGCGAAGACGGCCCAGACATCACCGTCTACGGCTCAGGCGAGGAGGTGCGCGACGCCGTTCTCAACCGCGAAGTCGTCGGCGGCCTGAGCATCGCACCCACCGGCGCAACCGCCTACACCGCGGCCGGAAACGGCGCACCCTACGCGCAGATGATTGAGGGCATGGCCAGCAAGATGGAAGCACAGGGCGTAGAGGTCACCCGCGAAGAGCTGGCACCGACCTCTCAAGATGACCCGCAGGCAACCGGCCTTGCAGTCCTCGGCCTGCCGCTGGCGTTTGGCGGCATCATCTCCGCGGTGATCGCCACCTTCCTCTTCCGCGGCAACAAGTGGGCAAAGCTCGCGGTTCTGACTGGTATCGCCGCAGTTGGTTCGCTTGTGGTCACCTGGATGCTGCACTCCGTGTACGGCACCCTGACCGGCAACTTCGCACTTGAGTGGCTCGGCATCGGCTGCGGCATCCTGGCAACCTCCATGCTCACTGCAGGCCTCGCCGCGATCATCGGCATCCCAGGTGTGGGCATCGGCGCAATCCTGACCATCTTCCTGGCCAATCCGCTCTCAGGACTGGCAACTGGGCCGTGGCTGCTGCCGGCCGGGTGGTCGACACTGGGCCAGTGGATGCCAGTCGGCGCCACCGGTCACCTGATCCGCTCCGTCTCCTTCTTCGACGGGCTCGGCGCCGGAGCCAGCTGGTGGGTGCTTGCCATCTGGATCGCGGTTGGCTTCGTCCTGCTCATGCTGGATCGCAGCAGCGCAAGAAACTAACGCTCACCTACGCCGACTTGAACGCCCGGAGGCGCAGCGAGTTGGACACCACAAATACCGACGAGAAGGCCATCGCAATACCGGCAAGCATCGGGTCGAGTAGCCCCAGCGCAGCCACCGGGATGAGCAACACGTTGTAGGCGAACGCCCAGAACAGGTTGCCCTTGATGGTCTTCAACGTTTTGCGCGACAGGCGGATGGCGTCCACGGCGGAACGTAGCGACGAATGCATCAACGTAATGTCCGACGCCTCAATGGCCACGTCGGTGCCAGCTCCCATCGCCATACCAAGGTCTGCCTGGGCGAGGGCGGCGGCGTCGTTGACACCGTCGCCGATCATGGCCACCCGGTGGCCCGACTCCTGCAGCCGCTTGACCACGTTGACCTTGTCCTCCGGTAGCACGCCGGAGGTGACGTTGGCGGGGTCGATCCCAACCTCAGCCGCTACAGCCTCCGCCGCGCCCTGGTTGTCGCCGGTGAGCAGGTGCGGGGTCATCCCCAGGTCTCGCAGGCGTGCGACGGCATCGCGCGAGTCCTCCTTTACGGTGTCTCGCACAGCAATCCCACCAGCCACAATCCCGTCGACCTCCACGGCAACGGCGGTCGCGCCACGCTGCTCGGCCTCAGTGAACGCATCCGCCAGGGCACCAAGCTCTCCGGTGGGGCGGCCGACGCGGACAAGGCGGTCGTCGATACGCGCGGAAGCACCCTGGCCTGGAAGATTCTCAAAGCCGGTCGCCTCGGGGACATCGTCGGCGGCCTCAACAATCGCCTGTGCGATCGGGTGCTCGGAGCCAGCCTCCACACCGGCAGCCAGGCTCAGCACCTCCTCGGCCTCGTAGCCCGGGCCAGGCAGCACCTCGGCCACACCCATCTGACCGGTAGTCACCGTGCCGGTCTTATCCATCACCACCGTGTCCACCTGGCGTGTGGATTCCAGCACCTCCGGGCCCTTAATCAACAACCCCATCTGGGCGCCACGGCCGGTACCCACCAAGATCGCCGTCGGCGTGGCCAGGCCCAACGCGCACGGGCAGGCGATGATCAACACCGCCACCGCAGCTGTGAACGCGTCCTCCACCGCATGGCCCACCAACAGGTGTCCCACCAGCGTGATCAGGGAAATCACAACCACCGTCGGCACAAACACCTGCGAGATCCGGTCCACCAGACGCTCCACCGGCGCCTTGCCAGCCTGCGCGTCCTTGACCAGCTGCCCCATCTGCGCCAGCGTCGTCTCCGACCCAACACGGGTGGCCTCCACCACCAGTCGCCCCGACGTGTTCAGGGTCGCGCCGGTGACTATCGAGCCCTCGCCGACCTCCACCGGGACGGACTCGCCGGTCAGCATGGATTCGTCGATAGCTGAATGCCCCGAGATCACACGCCCATCCGTGGCCACCTTCTCACCAGGGCGAACCACGAAACGATCCCCCACAACTACCTGCGAGATCGGCACCCGGACCTCTTTATCCCCGCGGATCACCGCCGCGTCCTTGGCGCCCATGCTCAGCAGTTCGCGCAGCGCTTCCGAGGACTGCCCTTTCGCGCGCGTCTCAAACCACCTACCCAAGAGCAGGAACGTGATCACGACACACGCGGTCTCCAGGTACACCGGCTCACCAGGGCCACCAACAAACAGCGCCCAAATCGACCACAGGTACGCCGCCGACGTACCCAGCGTGATCAGCGTGTCCATGGTCATCGCGCCGTGCTTCAGATTCACCCACGTCGCACGGTGGAACACACTGCCTGCGGAGAAAAACACCAGCGTCGTAGCCGCCAGCGCCGCAAACTCCCAATTAGGAAACTGCAGCCCGTGAATCATGCTCACTAGCATCACCGGCAGCGACACCAGCGCCGACCAAATCGTCGTGCGCTTCAGCTGCTCCGCTTCATTGTCGCGCGCCTCATCGAGAGCATTGCTTGTCGACGAACCCCCGTCCCCACCAGGTTCCCCACCGTTTTCGTCACCCATTTCAAAGGCGTCGTAGCCGGCGGCGCGGACTTCGTCGATAAGCAACTGCGTCGACGTCGACGACGGGTCAAACGAAACAGTCGCAGTCTCCGTGGAGTAATTTACCGACGCATCCACGCCGTCGAGCTTGTTTAACTTGCGCTGAATACGCGAAGAGCACGACGAACAGGTCATCCCTGTTACGCCGAGCTCGATCTGTTGTAGTGCCACAGGAGGTTGAGTCATGCCCCCACCATATATCCGTGGCAAAATCCCCCGATTAAGCCAGCTTGTAGCCCGCTTCCTCAACAGCAGCAGCAATATCCGCGTCGGAGTAGCCCTCGCCCTCCACAACAACATTGCCGGACTTGTGATCAGCCTTTACGCCGGTGACGCCAGCGATCTCGCCGACCTCTTCCTGCACGCTCAATTCACAATGTCCGCAGGTCATGCCATCAACCTGGAACGTACGCTCAGCCATCGCAGCCTCCTCATGCAGTTTCAAACGGTTACAAATGTAAATCGTAGCCCGCGTTCACCGCCGCCAGCCGGACATCCTCATCGGTGAACAAGAACCCGACAACCGTCAGGACCCCATCCTCCATATTGATGTCCACCTCATGCGCGCCCTCCACCATCGAAAGTTCATCTGCAAGTGAAGCAACAGCAACTTCATCATCAGGACCAGAAATCTTGTAGGTCTTGGTCATGACTGGTGAGCGCCTCCTTAAAGCGGCCCAACACGGGTTGGAATACGACAAAACTCATCGCGTTGTACTTTGCACAACGTCCAAGAGAATAACCTAACGCAATAAGGAGCGAAACGTTGAGCACCGTTGATGTAACTGAGGACACGTTTGAGCAAACCGTCACTCAGGACGGCATCGTCTTTGTCGACGCATGGGCCTCCTGGTGCGGCCCCTGTCGCCAGTTCGCCCCAACCTACGAAAAGGCATCCGAGACCCACACCGACGTGACGTTTGCCAAACTCGACACCGAGGCGAACCAGCAGCTCGCAGCCGCACTTGAAATTCAGGCAATTCCTACCCTGATGGCATTCCGTGACGGAATCATGATTTGGCAGCAAGCGGGCGCCCTTCCGCCGGCCGCCTTCGAAGACGTGATTAGCCAGGTCAAGGCCCTCGATATGGACGAGGTTCGCCGTCAGATCGCAGCCCAAAACACCGAGGAAAACTAGACCTCAGCAACCAAGCGCCCGCCTGCCGGGCGCTTTTTTCATGCGTACACTTGCCTAACGACGACGCACCCAAACCGACAAACACCGAAAGGACCCAACCATGGCGAACCCGTTTACCAAAGGCTGGAAGTACCTTATGCAGTCTTTCGACACCAAGATCGACGAGAATGCCGACCCGAAGGTGCAAATCCAACAGGCCATCGCAGCCGCGAAGAAGCAGCACCAAGACATCACCCAGCAGGCCGCGAACATCATCGGCAACCGCAACCAGCTGCAGATGAAACTCGACCGTCTGATTAAGTCCCAGGACGACCTGCAGGCCAAGGCACGCACCGCCCTCCAGGCTGCCGACAAGGCCACCGCCGCCGGCGACACCGAAAAGGCCCAACAGTTCAACTCCACCGCCGAGGTCATCGCCACCCAACTGGTGTCCGTCGAGCAGGAACTTGAGCAAACCAAGCAGTCCTACGCCTCCGCCGACCACGCCGCCAAGGAAGCACAGCAAAAGCAGAAGCAGTCCGAGGCCCGCCTGCAGGAGCAACTGGCCCAGGTTTCCCAACTTGAGTCCCAGCTCAACCAGGCCAAGATGCAGGAGCACACGGCCCGCACCATGGACACGATGAACCAGTTCAATACTGACGACGTGCCCACCCTCGACGGCGTACGCGACAAAATCGAACGGCGCTACGCCAACGCACTTGGCCAGCAGGAGTTGATGAAGGACTCCATGAACGATCGCATCGCCGAAATCGAGTCCGGCTCTTCCGATGCGGCCGCCTCCAACCGTCTCGCCGAGATCCGCGCCTCCATGGGCGGCGAGCTCGAGGCCGGTTCGGGTGCTTCTGCTTCCGCAGCCGACCGCCAGCTCGAAGCCGGCTCCGAGGGGGACGCTGCCGATTCTGCTGAGACTGCCGACACTGGCGTTGCCGACGACACCATCGCCGACGCCGAGGCCTACCTCCGCGAAGCCGAGTCGGATGCTGACGCTAAGGCTGATGCCGACACTGACGCCGAGACCGACTCTGGCGCCGAGCGCTAGGCCTTTCCTGACACATTCCGCCGGAATCTGTCAGCCGTCGGCATCGCGCCTGGTCAGAAATCGCCCCTGACAGATTTCTCAAAATCTGTCAGGGGCGGCTGCGTAGCCGCAAAAAAGTTCCCAGGTTCACGCTGAATCCGGGAACTATTTTGTCCGACCACGGGTGTCTAGAACTGCCGACCTGGGAAAATGTCGCCCTGAAGGCGCCGGAAACCGAAGAAAGTTCCCGCGCGGGGAACTATTTCGAGAAAGGGGGGCAGACGGGGAGGCGCCGGAAGCAGAAGAGAAGCGCAGGGCAACCAACACAAAAACGGGGCCGCAAGGTGGTTGGCGGCCCCGGTGTCGTCGTAAAGCGACTAGTTGCGACGGATGTTGATCAGGACACCGCGGATGCCGGAGTGGAACCCGTCGCGAAGATTGACGCGCTGGGTTTCGCTCAGCGTGTACTCGTGGAGGGTTTCGCAGGCGAACTGCAGCAGTGGCCTGTCGATCTCCGGTGGCAGACCGCCACCCGACAGCAGATGTGCGCTGTCGCGCTGCTCCATGGTGGCGGCGTTTTCAAACCACCATGACGCGTACTGTTGTCCCACGTCGTAGGGGGTTTGGAAGCCGGCGGACGTCCACACCTCCTCCGGGAGCGGGACGTAGCGGGAGCGAAGCTTGCGGCGCGGCGCCATCATCGACGGCTTCGGTGCCGGCTTCGGTCCCTGCTGCGGCGCGGAATCCTCCGCCTTGGTTGAGTCGGCGGACGAGTCGGTATCCGAAGGGCTTGTCTTTGCGGCCGGCGTCGGCGCCGGAGTGGCAGCCGGGCGTTGTTCGCTGGAGACCTGCTTGTTGCCGGGTTTGTTGGACTCGTTGTTGGCCTCGACCTGTGCCTCGGAAGGCTCGTCGAGTTCCGGCTCGTCGGGTTCGTGCGTGCGCTGCTGGGCAACCGGAGCACCGACAATGTCGGAAGGCTTCGGCGCTGCAGGTGCAGCAGATGAGGCAGGTGCAGCAGGCTTGGCTTCGGTGGTCTCGGCCTCAGAGGTCTTGGAGCCCTCCGCCGAACTCTCCGCCGAACCCTGCGACGCATCAGCACCGGCACCCGAACCATCGCCAGCACCCGTCTTCTCTTCCTGTTTCTCTGCTTCGGCGTTGGCGCATTCGGCGCTGAGCGGCTCGGGGCCAAGGCCTGGGACGGAGGTCGGGCCGTCGGCTTCGTCGAGGGGTGCGGCGTCGTTAAGCGGGCGCTCTCGGATGGTCGGCGGCAGGGGGCCTTCGAGGACTTGCAGGCGCATGGCGTTGGAGAAGTCCTCGCGCGGGTCGAGAATCGTGGTGCTGTCGCATGCGTGGCGCAGTGCGGAGGACATGGAGTCCCACCCGAATCCGTAGAGGTGTACGCGGGTGCCGTTGCGGGTGACTTCTTCGACGCCGGGGATCATGTCTGCGTCGCCGGAGACGAGGACGAAGTCGGTGAATTTTTCGCTCAGGCCGTTGACGACGAGGTCGGCAACAAGGCGTGTGTCGACGCCTTTTTGGGTGCGTCGTTCGCCCCATTCGATGAGTTGGCCGGTGCGGAGTTGTACGCCGTCGCAGGTGCGCAGCGCGCGTTGGTAGCGGTGTGGCCCGGAGTCGGGGATGCCGTCGTACCAGAGTTGCCTATGGATGGGTTGATGGAGTTGTTCGGTGATCATGTTCCCGAGGGTGTTGACTACCTCGGGGAGGTCGATTTCTAGTTGGGCTCTTGCGCCGATTTCCCACGAGTTGTAAAAGCTCGCGAGCAGGTAAGACGTGTCGACGAACACCAGTGTGCGTTCAAGCATGGCTCCTAAATTCCGATTCTTTTCGTTGCTAAGTTGATTTGCACGGCCCATCTTGCCTGATTTTGTGCGGGTTCTCCATGTTCTTTTTCTGTTTTTTGGTTGCGAGCCTCCGTAAACCGTGTTAGTCAGTTAGTTACTCGAGTAACTAACCAGTGAGGCGAATGGAGGCGTCGTGAATACTGATGCGGAGCCGTTATTCGTGCAGATCGCCAGTTTCGTCGAGGACCTCATCGTCGACGGCTCCCTCAAGCCCGGCGATCAGGCGCCCTCGACGAATCAGTTGGCGCAGTTCCACGAGATCAACCCCGCCACTGCGCGCAAGGGGCTGGCATTGCTTGTGGGCGACAACGTGCTGGAGAAGCGCCGCGGCCTCGGCATGTTTGTTACCGATGGCGCCCGCGAGCGCATCCTGGCCACTCGCCGTGAGGCGTTCGCCGGCCAGTACATCGCACCGCTTATCGACGAAGCCGTCCACCTCGGCTACTCCCGCCTCGATCTCCATGACCTCATCGACCGCGTCGCAGAAAGTAGAGGACTGTACCGATGACAATCCACACCGCTGGCCTCACGCACCGCTTTGACAAGACGCACGTGCTCAACGGCGTCGATTTCGATCTCGGCCCCGGCATCCACGGCTTGCTCGGCCGCAACGGCGTGGGCAAGTCGACCCTCCTGCGCATCCTCGCCGGGCAACTCAAACCCGCGGGCGGCACCGTGGAGGTGCTCGGGCAGCGCCCCTTCGACAACGCCCGGGTGATGGACAACACGTGCCTGACCGGCGTCGATACCGCGTACCCCGGCTGGTGGTCCGCCGCCGACGTGATCAAGGGCGCGCGCCTGCGCTTCCGCACGTGGAACCAAACCGTCGCGGACACACTCATCGCCGACTTCGCTCTCGACCCCGCCCTGGGCACCCGTTACGAGAAGCTCTCTCGTGGTCAGCGTGCCATGGTCTCTATCGTCATCGGGTTAGCCTCCAACACCGAGCTTTTGCTTCTCGACGAGCCCTACGTCGGCCTCGACACCCACAACACCGACGTGTTCTACCGCCACCTGTTGGCGCAGGCGGACTCGAAGCGCACGATCGTCATGGCCACACACCACATCGATGACGCCGCGAAAGTGCTGGACAGTGCGGTGATTCTGGGGCGTGATGGGGTCGTCGCAAAGCAATGTGTTCCGGAGGATGCGGACGCGTTCGCTGTTGCTGGCCCCGAGCTTGTTCCTCTCGACGACGCCCCGCGCCATGCCCGCGCCGCCAAGTTCGACGACCTCATCGAGCACGTGTTGGAGGTGTCGTAGATGAACACCACGCTTTTCGGGTTTTTCCGCCACCAGTTTGTCGCCTCGTCGCTGAAGCGACTGCTGTGGATGGTGCCCCTGATCGCGCTCATGGGGGTTGGACCGTTTGCGGTGGATAGTGCGCTTGCTGCGACGATCCAACCCAGCATGGTGACGGTGCTTGTGCTTGCCGCGTTGCAGCAGGAGGAGACTGCCTATACGGCATTCGGCATCCCGCGCTCGCGCGCTGTGAAACTTGCAGCGTTTGGGGTGGTGCCGGCGGTGTTGTGCGGAGTTGCCGTGTCGTTGGCGGCGCGCCCTGATTGGGTTGGCCTGCTCGGCGCGCTCTGCGCAGTGGTCGTTGGCTTGTTGATGGGGTCGCGCTATGTCGAGGTGACCAACGACGTGGAGCGGCGCGCGGTGCGTGGCCTCATCGGCCGGGGCGGATTCATCTTCGAGGTGGTCTTCAAACCGCAACTGTTGTGGGCAGCAGGTATCGCGGTTGCGCATAGCCTTTTGCTCTCCCTTGCCGGAGTGGTGAGCAGCGAGCCTCTCGCCCAGTTCCTCGTGAGCCTGCCAATCCTCGTCTGGGCCATGGTCTATTGCAGCGCCGGCACAGGCATTCTCGGGGCGACGTCGATGACGAGTTTCGGCGTTCCACGCCGCCGCTGGCTGGTCCTGTATTGGGGTGCCGCCCTGGCATCGGTTGCGCTCTATATGGCGGTGTTGCTGCTGGTCGCGCCAATCGGTCTGAGGGCGGTTCTTGCTCTGGGGGCAGCGGGCCTCGCCAGTGCTGTGCTCGGCGCACCGCTGAAGGTGTGGCGCACAGACGTTGGTCTCATCCCTGCGATGTTCCTGTTCTTCGCGGTCAAAGACACATTGCTTATCGACGACCCCCACCCCGCCCAAGTCGCATACGCGCTGGCCATCGCGGGTTTGTTTTTTGTAATCGGCCTGAGTCTGCAGGTGTTGTTCGTTTTTGGCGTGATTAACCCAAAACAAGGATTTAAAGACGCTTAGAAAACACGCTCTACGCTGGCGATTTGTGTTGTTGTTTGGGTGTGTGTAACTTAATCCCAGTCAGC